>JALOQC010000327.1 GCA_025453555.1 Myxococcota bacterium
CACGTCGACGGCGCCCACGTCGACGACGCCCGCGACGTCCGAAGCCGGGTCGCCACCCGCGCCGCCGCCCCTCGGCGAGACGGATCCGTCGTGACCGAAGCGCGTGAGCCGCGGGGCTTCGCGGCGCGGCTGCGCGACACCGTGCGCGAGCTCCTCCACGCGGAGTCCGATCTCGTCGACGCGGTGACCGAGCGTGTCGACGCCGCCGTGCAGCGCTGGGCGGACGCCGCGGGCCTCCGTCGCTTCACGGTCGAGCACGGCGGCGACAAGATCGCCCTCGCCGGCGCGCCGGTCGAGCTCGCGGCCACCGTCGGTCCCGTGCGGCGCGCGGTCGCGGACGAGGTCGTCTTCCACCTCGCCACCGGTGGCCGCGACGACCGCGAGCTCGGCGGCGGCCGACACGATCGCGACGGAGTCGCCGCGGTCATCACGTCCTTCGACGAGGTGGGTCTGCACCGCATCGAAGCACGCGCGGTCGGGCGTTCGGGGCTCACCTTCGACGAGCCCATCGCGGAGCTCTTCGTCCAGGTCGTCGACGAGCGCCCGCTGCTCTTCGTCGACGCCTCGATGGTCCTCGAAGCGCGCGTCGCGAAGGACGACCAGCTCGCCGAGCGTATCGCGCCTCTGGTCGCGCGCGGCTGGCACGTCGCGTACTTCGATCTCTTCCCGAAGGATCGTCGCGCGCAGGTGAACGAGAGCATTCGAGCCCTCGGCCTACCCGACGGTGCGCTGCTCGACCACAACGCGGACGTCGACGAGATCACGAACCTCGGCACGTCGTTCCAACGCGTGTTCGCGGTGACCACGGTGCGACGCCTGCGCGCGCGCGGGATCGGCATCGGCTGGGTCCTCACGAACGACTCCGAGGCGGTCCTCGGTTGCGTCGCCGAAGAGGTCGAGAGCCACGGCGACACGCCGCCCGAGCCACACGAGATCGACGCGGTGGAGGAAGCCGTCCGCCGCTTCCACGCGCTCCGCCACGAGGCCGAAGCCGCCGGCCGCGGCATCTCGCGGCGCCTCGATCTCGTCACGCACACCACGCTGCGCGAAGGCAACGCCGTCCTCGTCGAGCTCGACAACCGCCGCGCGCGCGAGGCCGTGTTCGCCGCGATCGACGAGGCGACGCGCGACGTGCTCGTGCAGCTCTACATCCTCGAAGCCTCACGCTTCACCGATCAGCTCGCCGTACGTCTGGTCCGCGCGGCGCGGCGTGGCGTGCGCGTTCGTCTCCTCGTCGACGCGCTCTACAGCCGCGACAACGTGCTCGGCTTCTCGAACCCGCTCGTGCGCGGCCTCGGCGACGAGCCCGGCATCGAGGTCGTGAGCGGCGACCCGATCCTCGGCGCGGCCGATCTCGATCTGCTGCGTTTGAAGAACCGCGATCACCGCAAGCTCGTCGTCGCGGACGGCAAGCTCGCGATCGTCAGCGGCCGCAACGCCAGCGACGCCTACTACACCGCGATGGACGAGGTCGCGGTCTTCGATCACACGCCGCACTTGCACCTGCCGTGGCTCGACGCGCACGTGCAGGTCCGCGGCCCCCTCGTCGCCGACGTCGAGCGCAGCTTCCTCGACGCGTGGACGCGCGGCGGCGGTCAGCCCTTCGAGCCCTCCGAGCCCACGCGCGCGGGCGAGTCGGCTGCGCGGCTCGTCGTGCACCACGGCGTCTCCGACGCCAACGGTCTGCTCGCCTACGAGGCGATGCTCGATGGCGCGCGTCATCACGCCTACATCGTCAACGACTTCCCGGTCGTCGCGAGCCTCGCGATGGCGGTGCGTCGCGCCGTGCTGCGCGGCGTGCGCGTCGTCTTCCTCACCGGCAGCGCGCTCGCGCGGCGCGCCGACGGAACGTTCTTCGACGGCCCGAAGTACCGCGAGCTCTTCGAGCACCTCACCAAACACCGCCTGGAGCCGCTCGCGCAGGTCGGGGTCGAGGTCGTCGAGTACCAGACCCCGCGCCTTCCCGACGTGGTGGCGCGCGGCGGCGTCTATCGACCCTACGTGCACGCGAAGCTCGTGAGCGTCGACGGCCTCGTGGCCTCCGCGGGCAGCGCGAACCTCGACGTCACCGCGAGCTATTGGGAGCGCGAGGCCAACGTCGTCGTCGAAGATCCCCGCGTGGTCGCGGCGCTCGAAGAAGAGCTCGAGCGCTTGATCGCCACGAGCGTTCCGCTGGATCTCGAGAGCGAGCTCTGGAAACGCGAGGCCAAGCAGCGCGACCTCGTCGCTCGCTTGTGGCCGAGCGCCGTCTACTCGTGAGCGCCGTGAACGGCCGCGTCCATTCGCTGGACGCGCTCCGCGGGCTCCTCGCCCTCGGTGTCGCGCTCTATCACCTCACGTCGTGGACGCGGTTCTTCGGCTACGAGACCCACGCGAGCAGCGCGATGACGCTCGTCGGCGTCGGCGCCGTTCAGGCGTTCTTCGTGTTGAGCGGCTTCAGCTTCTACCACGCGTACCCCGACGAATCCTTTCTGGACGGTCCCTCGATCACACGCTTTCATCTTCGGCGCATCGCTCGAATCGCCCCGCTCTACTACGTCGCGATGGTCGCGAACGCGCTCTTGCAGACCGGGTACGGTGCCCCCGCGTCGTGGACGAAGCTCGCGGAGAATCTGACACTGCTCTTCGGTGCGTCACATCCGAATCACTCGTTTTTGATGGGCGGTTGGTCCATCGGTATCGAGGTCGTATTCTATCTCGTATTCCCGTTCGTAGCCGACTACACGCGCTCGTGGAGCCGGGTCGCGCTGGTCACCGTCGCGCTCGTCCTGCTCGCGGCCCCGTGGACGTTCTCTTGGGTGCCCGAAGCGACGGGATTCGATCGTTTCCACGCGTACGTCGCGGTGCCCAACCACTTCTTCGCGTTCTTCTTCGGGGCCGCGATCGCGCGCTCTCGCCGCGGGACCCGCTACCGGCTCCCGATGCCCCTCTACGTCGCCTTCGTCACGGCGTTCACGAGTGTCTGGCTCGCGTCGACCGACGTCTTCGTCGATCACTCCGAGGCGACCTTCGGCCTCCGGCGCGTCGAGTCGATCGTGGCGCTCACGCTCGTGGTCGCCGCGACTGCGTTCTACGAGGTCACGTGGAGCGCGAACCGGTTCATCGCCTCGCGCCTCGGAGAGATCAGCTACGGGCTCTACCTCATCCACCCGTTGGTGTGGTTCGCGCTCGGCAAACCGATGCACGAGCGCGAGCTCGCGCCGCTCACGACGGTGAGCACGACGCTCGTGGTCACCACCGCGCTGGCGGTGCTCTCGTACCACCTGATCGAGCGACCCGTGCTCCGCGCGGTCGGGCGCCGGCTCGGCGCGCCCCGACACCACGGGCCGACGTCCGGCCCGAGCGGCTGACCACGGCCGATCGAGGCTTCGCGCGCCCACCACGTTCGGTGTCGAGTCTTCTGCCGAGCGTCTAAGTATACGAAAGCATGAAGAAATGTCGCGCGTGGCCCATCGGTCGCGACGCGATCCTCCTGCCGCGCGTGGAGTGGGGACCATTGACCCCATTCGAGCGGCTGCGATAGCGTAGCGGCCTTCATGGTCTCCGCACCCGAACCGACCAAGCTGCACTACCTCGACGGGCGCCCCACGGAGCTGACGCTTCGTCGCATCAAGCTGGAGGTCCTCAAGGGAGACCGTGTCGAGACCCACACCTTCGACCAGCGCGACGCGATCACGATGGGCGCGGCGGACGACAACGACCTCGTGCTCCGCGACGAGACGGTCAGCCGCAACCACTGCCGCATCTTCCAAGAGGCCGGCCAGTACCTGATCAGGGACCTCGATTCGACCAACGGCACCTTCGTCAACCGCGTCCGCGTGCGCGAGGCGTGGCTCAAGCCCGGCTGCACGGTCACGCTCGGCACCACCGAGCTGCGCTTCGCCTCCACCGACGAGACCTTCCGCATCGTCCCCTCCGAGCGCTCCCGCTTCCAGGAGCTCATCGGCCGCGACATCAAGATGCGCGAGATCTACGCCATCCTCGAGAAGATCGGCCCGACCGACGCGACGGTCGTCATCGAAGGCGAGACCGGCACCGGCAAGGAGGTCGTCGCGCGCAGCGTCCACCTCGCGTCCCGCCGCGGCAACGGCCCCTTCATGGTCTTCGACTGCGGCGCGGTCCCCGAGAACCTCATCGAGAGCGAGCTCTTCGGGCACGAGAAGGGCTCCTTCACCGGGGCGATCGGCACCCGCCAAGGCGTCTTCGAGATGGCCAACGGCGGCACCGTCTTCCTCGACGAGCTCGGCGAGCTCGCGCTCGATCTGCAGCCGAAGCTTTTGCGCGTGCTCGAGCAGCGCGAGGTCAAACGCGTCGGCGGCACCAAACCCATCAAGGTCGACGTGCGCGTGGTGGCGGCGACGAACCGCGATCTCGAGGACGAGGTCCGCAACGGTCGCTTTCGCGAGGATCTCTTCTACCGCCTCAGCGTGGTGCGTCTGAAGCTGCCTTCGCTGCGTCAGCGCAAGGACGACATCCCGATCCTGATCCAGCACTTCCTCAAGAACGGCCGTTTCAACCAGCTCCCGGACGGAAGCCGCAAGGTGAAGCTCATCAGCCGCGCCGCCCTCGATCGGCTGATGGAGTACGACTGGCCCGGCAACGTGCGCGAGCTCCACAACGTGATCGAGCGCGCGGTGAGCTTCGCGGAGGGCGACGCGATCGAGGTGCGCGACCTCCCCGACCACATCGCGATCGTCTTGCGCCCGATCCACGAAGAGTCGACGGTCCGCGAGAAGGGCCCCTCGTCGCAGCAAGCCCAAGGCGCCGCACCGGACGTCCAAGGCACCTTCAAGGACGCCAAGGAAGCGTGGGTCGCGAGCTTCGAGAAGGACTACATCGAGGCCCTGCTCAAGCGGAACGGCAACAACATCAGCCACGCGGCGCGCGAAGCCGAGATCGATCGCAAATACTTCCGCAAGCTGATGAAGAAGTACGGCATCACCGCGCACGGCGACGACGGCGACGATTGAGCCTTCCTCGACGGCGGCTCGAAACGTCGCGCGTTCGATCTCGCGAACCGCTCGAGCTCGTGAACCGTTCGATCTCGCCGATCGATCTCGCGAGCTGATCGATCTTCGAGCTCGCGAACCGCTCGGTCTCGCGAGCTGCTCGATCTCACGAACCGCGCGAGCTCGCGAAAAACTCGTCTCGCGTGCGCCGCTCGATCTCGCAAGCCGTTCGGTTCCGCGGTCGATCGATCGCGAACGCCGGCCATGACCGGATCGCACCGACTTCCATCGCGCGCGTGCGCCGTGGTACCGAGGTCCGATGAACCATCGGGGGACGTGGCGCGCGATCTTGGTCGCGATCTTGGGGCTCGGTCTGATCGGCTGCGGGCCGCCGTGGGCGGTGCTCCAGCAATCGGGCCCACCGTCGGCGCTGCGCGGCGCGCCGCAGGTGACGGCGGCGGTCGACTTCTCGCAGCTCACCTTCGGCGGCAAGACGCTCGACATGATGATGGCCGAGCGGAACCCGGAGGAGCAGCAGGCCCTCAACGACGTGTTCGCCTCCATGGCGCAGGCCTTCCCGGCCGCGCTCGCCGAGCGTCTGAACGTGCCCGTCGTGCCGGCGCAGGGCCCGCCGATGCCGGGTGAGATCCGCTGCACGGCGGTGTTCGTCGAGGGCGACCTCGGCAAGTACGTCGTCATGTTCGCGCGCGACTCGTGGCTCACCACGAACCTCGTCTGGTCCGTGGGTGGTCAGGACACCGACGTGATCCAAACGCGCGTCGTGGTGCAGGCGAACATCCGCCAGCCCGCGATCATCCAGCGCATGCGCATCGCGTCGACGAGCACCGGCCACCTCGGCGCGGAGTTCTTCCGGCGCGAGCAGGCGCGCTGAGCGGCCACTCGCATCGGCTGAGCGTGAGCGCGAAGTCGATGAGTTCGCGAACCGATCGCGCTGCCGAAGTCGATGAGCTCGCGAACCGATTGCGCTGCCAACGGGGCTTCAATCCACGTAACCGAGCGCCCGAAGCCGAGCTTCCACCTCGGCTTCGTCGCCCCGTCCGCGAACCACCTCGGCCTCCGGCAGCGCCCGCGCGTCCAACCCGGGTTCCACCAGCGCCTCGAAGAGCACGCGCCCCGCGGCTTCGGGTGGAGGCGCGACGTCGAGCCGAGCGAGCCAGGTCGCGCTCGCGTCGCACACGTGCGCGTCGACCTCGCCGACCGGCCGCACCCGCGGCCCCGCCATCACGAAGAGCCCCCGCTCGCGGTGGCTCCCCGGAAGGCTGCGCCCCTTGCGCCCGAGGTGCTCCTCGCGCGGCAGCCGCTCGAAGGTCGCCCCCGCACCGCCCGAAGGAAGCAGGTTCCACGAGTAGCCGTCGCGCAGTGTGAGCCTCAGCACGAGGTCCGGCGCTCGTTCCACGAACGGACCCTCGTAGAGCTCCTCCCGTCGCCACACCTCCTCGACGACCCGCGTGCCCGTCCACGGATCGCGGAGCGCGAGCAGCGCCCGCTCGACCTCTCGGCTCACACGCCCGCGATCCGCGGCGCGCACGAACCCCATCGGTTCGCGCCCGACTTGGTTCAGCCAGACGGCGGGGAAGTAGTTCAGCTCGTCGCTGAAGGCGATCGTTCGTGAGAAGTCGATCGCCCCGAATCGGGTTTGACTCTCGATCCAGCTCGGGAGCATCGCGCTACGAAATCGAAACAGACGCTCCTTGAGCCGAGGAGGAAACTTCGTCAGAGCGAGGTCCTTTGCCTTTCGAAAGAGCGACGGAGCGTGATGCTCGCGAAAGCGCAGCAACCCCGCGTCCGAGAGCGCGCGGTTCAAGTACAGCACCGCGTCACTCGATCCTCCCGAGCCGTGGTCGGACACGAGCGTGAGCTCGACGTCGGGCCCGGCGGCCGCGAGGAGGCGCGCCACCGCCCGATCGAGCGCGACGTAGACCCGCGCGAGCCCGTCGGAGGCGCTCGAGAGGCCCGGATGCCGCGGCGATCGCGCGTCGTGGTGCGCCCAGAGGTGGTGCGCGGCGGTGTCGCTCTCCCCGAAGTAGAGCGCGAACGCGTCCCACCCAGAGCCCGAGGCCTCGCCCGCGAGCAGGTGCTCGCCGAGCGCGGTCTTCTTCTCGATGCGCGCCTCCAGGGCGGCGGGCAGCGCCTCGTGCCAGCCGGGCGCGTCCGCGTCGAACTCGCCCACGTCGTCGAAGAGCAACGGCCCGAAGCGCGCGACGAGCGCGTCGTGCAGCGCGGGCGGCCACACGAACGAGCGGTCCGCCTCGAACGCGACCGGCGCGTCCCAGCCGCTCACGAAGATGCCGTGCTCGAGCCGCTCCGGCGGCCACGTGGCGGGAAACCCGAGGCACGCGCACCGCAACCCGAGTCGATCGAGCCGTGCGAAGAGCGTCGGCGCCTCCCGCACGGTGCCCGCGGTGAAGCGCACCCCGTAGCCCTGCCGCGTCGTGAAATCGAAGACCCCGTGCCGTCCCGGATCGAGCCCCGTCAAGAACGACGTCCAGTTCGGCAACGTCGCGGGCGGCTGCACCGTGCGCAGCCGCGCCCACGCGCCTTCGCGCATCAACCGATGAAGCGTGGGCAGCCGCTCCGCCCCGAGCGCGAGCACGAGCTCGGGATCGGCACCGTCGAGCCCCAAGACGAGCGCGCGTGCAGTCACGACGCGGGTCTAACCGCCGAGCGCCGAGAACGCATCCCGCGCGCGTGTCGGAGTCGGAGTCGGAGTCGGAGGCGGACTCGGACTCGTGGCACCGTCGCGCTCGCGCTCCATACTCGCGCGATGCCCTCGGACTTCGACCGCATCGGTGGAGAGCCCGCGCTCCGCGCGATCGTCGATCGCTTCGTCGATCGCTGCTTCGACGACGTGATGATCGGCTTCCACTTTCGACGCGCGAGCCGCGAGCGCGTGAAGCGCTT
>JALOQC010000328.1 GCA_025453555.1 Myxococcota bacterium
TCCGACGGCCACGCGTGGGCGACGTCGCGGGTCCGGCGCAGCTCTACTTCTCGCCGACCGACCGACTCGACCGCGTGCTCGAGCGCGCGATCGACGGCGCGCAGGAGCGCATCGTGGTGGCGGTGTTCTCGCTCCGCCTCGCGTGGCTCGTCGACGCGCTGATCGACGCGCGGCGACGTGCGGTCGAGGTCTGGGTGATCACCGACGTGAAGCAGTCGAGCACCACGGACCTCGACGAACACCTGCGTGCAGCAGGTGTTCCGGTGGTCGAGGCGCTGAACGACGCGACGCCGTTCTCGGCGATGCATCACAAGTGGATGGTGGTCGACGGCGCGACCACCTACGTGGGCTCGTACAACTGGAGCTTCACCGCGACCTTCCACAGCCACGAGGACCTCGCGCGCATCGAGTCGCCCGAGCTCGCGGCGGCGTTCGAAGGAGAGATGGGGCGGCTCTGGGATCGGTACGCGCCGGACGCGGCGCGCGTGGCGGCCGCGGAGGCGTACGGTCGTCCACATCCGGTCGTCGCGACGGGGCGGCTTCGCTTCGTCGGACACCACGACCGCACGCGCTTCGGCGACACGCTCGTGGTGGTCGGCGACGCGCCCGAGCTCGGCGCGTGGGATCCGCGTCGTGGGCTTCGGCTCGACGGATCGTCGTGGCCGCACTGGCGGGGCGAGGTCGCGCTGCGCGCCGGATCGCGGGTGGCCTACAAGCTCGTCGTGCTGCGCGCCGACGGCGGCGTGCAGTGGGAGACGGGCGACGATCGGTCGGCGCTGGTGCCGACGGATGGAGCGGTGACGGAGGTCGGCGATGCCTTCCGCTTCTGATCGCGTGAACGATCGCGGGGCGACACGCGCAGGCTCGATGCGGAGGATCGGCTCCGCCGTGCGTGCGTTGCGTGCGGCGTGGCGACTCGGACGTGGATCGCTCCGCGCGGCGCGGGCGCGGCGTGCTCCGTGGCTCACGACGTTCGCACTCCTCGGGCTCCTCGCGTGCGAGAGCTCGCCGACCTCGTCGAGCTCGGGATCGAACGAAGCGTCGCTCGCCGACGCGCCTCGCTGGTTGGTTCGCACGGAAGCGACCGGCACCTGGGTGGTGCCGGAGCACCTCGGCACCGTGCATGCGTGGGTGGACGCGCGGGTCGCGAACGTGCGCTTCGACAAACGTGTCTTCGTCGAGGTCTTCGCGCCCTACGGCGACACCGCGATCCGTACGCTGCACGTGATGGAGCATCGAGGTCCGCTCGGGGCGTTCGAGCGTTGGGGGGCGGACACGATCGAGCTCTTCCCCGCGCACGGGCCGGAAGGCCGCGCGCTCACGGGGCCGGTGCTCCACCGCTTCCGGATGCAGCACGACCTCGGGGCGGGCGACGTGATGGTCGCGACGCCGTGGGAGGTGCTCTACGGAGAAGGAACACCCACGCCGCCGGTGGACGATCCGTGGCGGCCGAGCGAGCCCTCGACGCGCACCTCGGAAGCGATCGCGCGCGAAGAACGGGAAGAGAACGTCGACGCATCGGGCGAGCGGGAGATCGCGCGCGAGGATTGGGCAGAGAACGGCGGAGAATCCAGTGAGAGCGAGCACGACGAGGGCGATCTACCGGAGGTGTTCTTCGCGCCCTTCGAGGATCCTGGAGCGCAGATCGTGCGTCGGATTCGTGCGCTCACCGAGCGCGCGCAGCGGGGCGAGCGCCCGCGTCTCGACGTCGCGGTGATGAACGTGAACGACCGCGAGCTCGAGGACGCGATCGTCGAAGCGCACCGCGCGGGGGTGCGGGTGCGTGTCGTGCACGACGGTCGCAAGCATCGGCCCGCCTACGACTGGTACCGCGGCGACGATCGGCTGCTCGCGGCGGGCGTTCCGCTGCTCGGCGTGCGTCGTCCGGGCCGGGGCGCGATGCACGACAAGATCGTGATCTTCGACGGCGCGGAGCTCGGGACGGGCTCGATGAACTTCGAGACGGGCGCGCGCTTCGAGAACCACGAGAGCTTCCTCTTCACGCGCGAGGCGTCGTTGCTGGCGGCGTACGCGGAGCGCTTCGAGGCCATCGCGGGCGGCGTGCTGCGGCCGAGGAGCCACTACGCGAACGCGCGCGTCTCGGTGACCTTCGCGCCGGACGAGGAGCCGCACCGGGTGGTGGGGCGTCTGCTCGACCAGGCGCGCGAGCGCATCGTGGTCGCGATGTTCACTGCGAAGGACGTGCACTACGTCGAGGACGGCCGGCCGACGTCGCTGCACGGGAAGCTCGTGGCGGCGGTCGCGAGGGGCGTGGAGGTCGTCGCGATCCTCGATCACGGCATCCACGAAGCGAGCGAGCACTACGGCACGATCACGGAGGACGATCCGGCGGACGAAGCGTTGGCCGCGGCGGGGGTGCACGTGGTGCTCGTCGACAACCCGTTCGGACGCTACGCGTCGATGCACCACAAGACGGTGGTGATCGACGACGCGATCGCGGTGACGGGCGCGTTCAACTGGTACCACGACGCGGCGTTCCTCAACGACGAGGACCAGCTCGTGTGGCGGAGCTTCGACGCGGGCGCGTGGCCACACGTCGAGGTGGAGCTCGCGGTGCGGCACGAGGGAACCCGTTTTGGTGAAAGGCTCGCGGTGGCGGGGAGCCTGCCCGAGCTCGGCGCGTGGCGACCCGAGGATGCGGTGGTGCTCGACGGAACCGACTATCCGATCTGGCGCACGCGGCTCGCGTTGCCGATCGGCGTGCGCTTCGAGGCGAAGGCGTTCGTGCGTGGGTTCGACGGTCTGCGCTGGGAGAGCGGTCCGAACCGCGCGCTGCGGGTGCCGAGCGAGCCCGGCACGATCGCGTGGTGAACGTTCGGTGAGCGGATCGCTCGGTGAGCGGACCGTTCGTGGAGCAGACCGTTGTTCGTGCAGCGGGGTTCGTTCGGAGAGCGGAGATCGCCCGCGGAGCCGACCGCCCGCGGGGCGATGAGCCGTTCGTTCGGAGCCGTCAACCGCGACGGCGTCGACGGGCGGCCATCGCCAGCGCGAGCCCGAACAGGAGCGCGCCCCCGCCGACCTCTCCGCCCGCCGCGCAGCCTCCGCTTCCGCACTCGGTGGGGCACCAGGCCTTCTTGTCGCGGCACAGACGCTCGCTGCCGGGGCCGCCGTTGCAGAGCTTGTGCATCGTTCGGTAGACGTAGCTCGAGACCTGCAGCGGGCCTTCGTCGACGTCCTCTTCTTCCAGATCGACGCAGCGGCCGACGTTGAAGTCCTCCGTCGGGCCGCGGCTCACGACGCCCACGATCTCCGCGCGGCGATCGAAGATGGGCGCGCCGCTCGAGCCACCGAAGATGTCGGAGGCGAAGTAGAAGGTGTCGATGCCGTCGGGGTTGATCGCGCCCGCTTCCGCGTTGTCGTCGAACTTCAGCGGGAGGCCGAGGCCGTGCGAGAGCACGGAGAGGCGGTCGCCGGCGCGCAGGAGGTCCTCGCCTTCGCGCACGGTGGCGGGTTGGTGCGGGGGCTCGACCTCGCGATCGAGGCGGATGATCGCCTGATCGCGCAGGTAGCTGATCACCTCGATCGATTCGCAGGTGTAGACGTCCTCGGGACCGATCTCCTCGAGGCGGCCGGCCGCGGCGTAGTGATAGTCGAAGACGATCGCGAGGTCGTCGCAGAACTCCTGCGTGGGGACGCAGTGCGACGCGGTGAGCACGAGGTCGTCGTCGATGAGGGTGCCGGTGCAGCTCGCGATGGCGGGCTGGTCGAGGAAGGGGACCTCCTCGCAGGCGGGGACCTCGAAGTTGCTCATGAGGAGCTCGCCGAGGGTGATCGTGCGCAGGCCGTCGCGATCGACGAAGCGCGCGTCCATGAGCGCGGCGACCGAGCGACGGCCGATCTCTTGGAGCGTCGCGTCGGTGCTCTCGTAGAGCTCGGTGCGATCGTCGGTTCCGTAGATCGCGGCGCTCTCGATCGAAGCGACGTCACCCGTCTCGAGCGCGCAGCCCGAGAGAACCATGCCCGAGAGGGCCAACCCCGAGAGGACCCTGCAGCCCGAGAGGACCGACTTCCGCATGGCGCGCACCATACCGCGGATTTCCGCGAGTGGTCGCATCGCGTGCGCGCGAGAGGGCGCGTCGACCGCTCGGTACGAGCGTGCTCGGCGGGTCGTGTGTTCCGAGTGGTCCAGTCGAACGGGCCGTACCGAACGGGCCGTACCGAACGGGCCGTACTGGAGGACGGCCCCGCCGACGGGCGCGCGCGTGACGAAGCCGGGTCGAAGCGCGGGCGAGTCGTCGGGTCTCCGACCTTCGCGCAGGGGACCGCCGAGCGGCCTCAGACCGCGGCCGAACGAAATCCTTGGGTCGCCAATTTTCTTCGGTTTCGTGGAGATCCAGTCCTCGTCGAGCGCGTCGGAGCTCGGCACGGGGCGGGGAGCCCCGGAGAAAACCGGAGCCAGGGGCGGGGAGCCTCGAGGCCCACCGAAGAGGAGGAGCCCATGCGTTCGTTTCGTCCGTCCGCTGCCCTGCTGATCGCGCTCGCGACCGGCCTGTCCACGGGGACAGTCGCGTCCACCGCGTCCGCCCAGGGCTGGGGCATCCAGAACCAGCCGCCCGCGCCGAGCTTCGGCGAGACCATCCAGCGGGTGGTGCAGATGCCGACCGACGCCGAGCTCCAGCGTCGCGCGCAGCAGCTCGGGCTCAACGTGGTGAACGTGATGTGGGAGGACACCGGCCGCTTCCAGGGCTCGTCGGTCGGCCCGAACATCAGCGACCTCACGCTCCAGGTGCGCGAGCCGATCGGCGGCGGTCGCCACCGCACGCACCTGCTCCCGGTCATCCGCTACCCGAACTTCTCCGACCGCACGGCGGACGTGCGCGCGAACAAGCTCTGGGTGCGCGTCGGAAATCAGCGGAGTCAGGGGCAGGGTGGCCAGCTCCACGCGGTGCCGCTCTCCGAGGTGCTCGGCAACCTGCGCGCCTACCTCTCGGACCCGTCGAGCCTGCTCGGCGACGGCGACTTCACGGCGGAGCGCGACACCCACTACCTCGTGAGCGCGCAACACGTCTTCGTGCCGATTCAGACCGAGGGTCGCGCCGAGTTCAACCCGGTTCTCTACAACTATCAGTCGCAGCCGGGCTCGCCCGCGGTGCTCACGCTCCTCGTGACGCGGCAGGGCACGAGCGCGACCATCATCGAGAACCACTCCGGTGATCAGAGCTATCAAGGCTGGGGTCAGCAGCTCTTCTTCAACCACGAAGGTCAGCGCACGGTCTTCACCGCGGAGCGCCGCAGCGCGGTCGTGCGTCGCATCGAGAACGGCCAGGCCACCGCGCAGGACGCGGGCGCGCTCGACGAAGGCGCGGACATGATGATGATCGTGCAGGTCCCGCTGCGTCATCGGAGCCCGCGCTTCCAGGCGTTCGAGGGCGACATGCCGATGGCGGCCGGTGCGATGGCGGAGTCGGCGGCGGCGGCGCCCTCGATGGCGCGACGCTCGCGCGGTGGCTCGGACGTCGAGAACGCGGTGGTCGGTCACGGCGACGCGCTCGGTCCCTTCCGCGAGATGGGCGGTCTGCGCCTCGAACGCGACCCGCGCTTCCCGGTGCGCGTGACGGTGCAGTTCTACCGCGCGACCTCGAACGGCGTCATCGACCCGCAGGATCTCGCGCAGGTGAAGCGGCAGATCGATCGCGTCTACGAGGACGGTGACTTCGTGGGCTCGCTCGTGGTGCCCGAGGACGGTCGCACGCGTCCGACCGAGTGGCAGCGCCTGCGCCGTCAGTGGCTCTCGGGCGTGGTGATGCCGCAGCCGGTGGTGACGCAGCCGATGGTGACGCAACCGGTCGCGTACCCCGTCGTGCAGCCGGTCGTGGTGCCGGTGAGCCAGCCCATCCCCTACGTCACGCAGGTGTCTTCGCCGAGCCTGCCTTTCCTCGCCGCGATCCCCGGCACGTCGATCCCGCTCGATCCGCTCTTCGCCGCCTTCGTGCGCGCCTTCGCGCCCGACTGATCGCACCTCCTCCGGCTCGCGCGACGCTGGTGTCGCGCGCGCTCGATGACTCGTCCTCCTCGTTTCTCCCCTCGTCGGGGGCGCGCTCTTCGGAGCGCGCCCCCGATGCTTTTCGGGCCGCCGCTCTGGGCTCTGACGACAGGCGAACAAACGCGTAGGATCCGCGCGTGACCTTCACGCTCGCTGCGAAGGTGGCACCAGGAAGGTGCCACCATTCTTGCCATGAAGCCGCCAAGCGAAGGCCTCCGCAGCGGCGAATGCGCCTCCGACCCGACAAGGAGTGCCGAGCGAGGCCGTCCACTCCGAGGCAGCGGTCGCAGGACTCGAGTTGCTCCAGCTCGTAACCGTCGCGAGATACGCCGCGCACGAGAGCGACTTCATCCCCGGAAGTCGACTCAGCTTCAATCGCGAGTTCCGCCAGCACCGCTCATGCTCGTTCGGCCGTCGCGCGAGCTGCCATCCCGACCGATCGAAGCGCGTCGTCTCCAACTCCTCGCCCTCGTGTAGCCCCGCCACAGCGACGAACCCCGGCCGCTCCGTGAAGCAACGCACGAGCCCTGCCTTCTTTGGGTTCTTGAGCACGCTGGATGCGGCCCGCTGCGGCCTCTTCGTCGAGGATGGGCTGCGCGTCGTAGCGTCGCGGGAAGACCGGACCGACGACCAAGCAAGAGGTTCAGCGTCTGGCGACCCGCGCGAGGAAGTAGGTCATGAACGCCGCGAGGTTCTTGCCCAGCGCGCGGACCACCTCACCCTCGGCGCCCCGAACGACGCCGCGAAGGCCTCCTCGCGTCGATCTCGGCCACGTTCCTCACCAACGTCGCGGCGTTCTCACGCGGCTGTGAGCTATCGGCGCCCGAACAGGAGCGCCGCTTCCCGAGGAGAGAGCCCCAACACCCGCTCGAACGCGCGTCGGGCGCGGGCGGGGCTCTCGAACCCCACGCTCGTCGCCATGGTCTTCACGCTCTTTCCTCGGGCCAAGAGGTCCTTGCCACGCTCGACACGCAGGCGCTCCAGGAGCTTCGCGGGAGTGGCGGACGTGAGCTCGAGGCAACGACGGTGTAGCGTGCGGACGGAGAGCCCGGCGCGCCTCGCGAGCAATTCGACCGTGACCTCACGGAGATGGCTCCGCGCCCACGCGATCGCCGGAGCGAGCGGATCCGAAGCCATCGCCTGAGCGACGAGCGCGTCCGAGAACTGCGATTGGTACCCGGGGCGGCGCGCGTAGAGGACGAGCCGCGAGGCGATCGCGTCCGCGACACGCCTCCCGAGATCGCACTCGACCATCGCGAGGGCCATGTCGATACCGCACGTGACCCCGGCCGACGTCCACACGTTCCGCTCCCGCACGTAGATCGCGTCACGATCGACGGATACCCTCGGAAAATGGGCCGCGAGCGCGTCGCACGCCTGCCAGTGCGTGGCGACGCGGAGACCATCGAGCACCCCCGCAGCCGCGAGCACGAACGCCCCCGAGCACACCGACGCGACACGCCCACATGCGGCGACACGGCGCACCCACGCGCGGAGCTCGCGATCCCCGACGGCCGAGAGCAAGGCCGCCTCTTCGCCGCCCACCACGATGCCCGTATCCCCCTGTCGAACGCCGACGTCCGCGAGCTTGCGCGTCTCGACCCGGAAGCCCGCCGTGGTCGGGAGCTGCTCGCCCGAAGTCGACGCGACGATCACCTCGTAGGCACCCGGCACGTCGCGCGCAGCGGTCGCAAAGACCTCCGCCGGCCCCGCGAGGTCCAGGGTCTGGGCGCCGGCGAACGTGGCAAGGACGATCCGCATTGGCAGAAATTGAACCATCTTTGACATTTTTGCCACGCCGAATCGCGGCACCTTCGAGCCCGCAAGGAGGTGCTCATGTCGCTCACGTTCGGTCTTCTGTTGTTCCCTGGTGTCACGCAGCTCGATCTCACGGGGCCGTTCGAGGTCGTGCATCGTGTGCCCGACGCGAAGGTGCACGTGCTCTGGAAGACGCTCGACCCCGTGCACGCCGACTCGGGCCTCGGGTTGCTCCCCACCACGACGTTCGCCGACTGCCCCCCGCTCGACGTGCTGATCGTCCCCGGAGGCGCGGGGCAGGTCCCGCTCATGGCGGACGCGGAGGTCCTGGGCTTCTTGCGCAAAACGGCGGCGACCGCGCGCTACCTGACCGCCGTGTGCACGGGCTCCCTTGTGCTCGGCGCCGCGGGCCTCTTGCGCGGGTACGAGGCCGCGACCCACTGGGCCTTCATGCCCTTCCTCGAGGCTTTCGGCGCCACCGCGCGCGAGGCACGCGTCGTCGTCGATCGTGATCGCATCACCGGGGGAGGCGTGACCGCCGGGATCGACATCGCGCTCCGCATCGTGGCCGAGGTGGCCTCGCCGGACGCGGCCCGCACGATCGAGCTCGCCCTCGAGTACGACCCCGAGCCCCCCTTCGGGTGCGGTCACCCCCGCCGCGCCCCCGAGCCCCTGGTCGCCGCCGCGCGCGCGGCCCTCGAAGCCCAGCTCGCCGAGCGAGGCGTGCGCGTCGCCGAGGCCGCCGCAGCGCTACGCTGATTCGCCACGACGACCTCTCGCCCTCGCACCTGCACCATGTACACATCCGATCTCGCGCTTTCGACCGATGCGTGCAGGCGTGCGGCGGCCCGATTGCGTGCTCGGCCCACGTGACGCGGGGTCCGACTCCGGCACCGACACGGGCTCCGACGTGGGGCTCTGACGACAGGCGAACAAACGCGTAGGATCCGCGCGTGACCTTCACGCTCGCTTCGCGCCACGTCGTGCTCGAGGTCTCTTCCACGCCGACCGTGGAAGAAGGCTGGCTCGTCGTGGAGGGCTCTCGCATCGCGTCGGCCGGACGCGGGCCGGTGCCGGACGACGCGCCGCGCGTGATCGATCTCGGCGATCGGCTGATCGCGCCCGCGCTCGTGAACGCCCACACCCACTGCGCGCTCTCGATGCTGCGTGGCGGGCTCGGCGGTGCGGCGGCGGGGAACGTGGTCGAGGATCTCTTCTACCGGATCGAGCGGCAGCTCCGGCCGGAGGACGTGCGTGCGCTCGCGCGCATGGGCGCGTGGGAGTCGCTGCTCTCGGGCGTGGGGCTCGTCTGGGATCACTACTTCTTCGGCGAGGCGCTCGCGGCGGGGCTCGCGGACACCGGGATCGCGGCGGTGGTGGCGCCGACGATTCAAGACGTCGGTGGTCCGAGCCTCGACGCGGAGGGGCGCGATCGATCCGACCGCGAGCTCGCGGCCACCGAGACGATCGCGCTCTCGGGGATGCCGCGCGTGTTCGCCGCCGTCGGTCCCCACGCCACCGACACCGTCTCGCCCGCGCTCTGGCGTCGCGCGGCGGACCTCGCGGAGCGGCTCGGGCTCCCGCTGCATGCGCACCTCGCGCAATCGGTCGAAGAGGTCCAGCGCGCGCGAGAGAGACACGACACCACGCCCTTCGGGCTGCTCGAGCGCGAGGGCGTGCTCGAGCGTGTGCGCGGCGTGTTCGCGCACGCGCTCTTCGTCGACGACGCGGAGCTCTCGCGGCTCGGGCCGGGGCACGCGCTCGTGGCGTGCCCGTACTCGCAGCTCGTGTTCGGGTTTCCCGCGCGGGTGGATCGTTGGGAGGCCTCGGGCGCGCGTTGGGTCGTGGCGACCGATTGCGCGGCGAGCAACGACTCGATGGCGCTCCGCAAGGAGCTGCGCTTCCTCGCGGGATTGCGCACGGTGGGCGCGTCGTTCACGAGCGCGTACGACGCGTTCTTGCGCGGGCAGGGCGACGCGGAATCGGTGGCGGCGACGCGACGCGAGGCCTACGCGGCGTTCGAAGCGACCGCGACGCCGGCCGAGCTCTACACGCGCATCACGAGCGTGCCGGGCGCGCTCCATCCGCACGTGCGCGCGGGCGTGCTCGCGCCGGGCGCGATCGCGAGCGTCGTCGTGTACGACCTCGATCATCCGAGCTTCTGGCCCGCGACCGATCCGATCGCGGGGCTCGTGATGGGCGACGTCGACGCAGCGATCCACGCGATGTGGGTGGCCGGGCGCGCAGTCGGCGAGCGCGGCGACTTCCACCGCTCGATCGTGCGGAGCGAGACGTATCGCGCGCACCGCGCGGAGGCGAAGGCGCGTCTGTCGGAGCTGCGGGCGCGCGCGGGGCTCTGACGCTGCGACGATCACCGAGCGATCACCGAGCGATCACCGAGCGATCACCGAGCGATCACCGAGCGATCACCGAGCGATCACCGAGCGATCACCGAGCGATCACCGAG
>JALOQC010000329.1 GCA_025453555.1 Myxococcota bacterium
CGGTCACGACGAAGGCATCCGCACGCACGGCAGCGTCGACTACATGTCGATCATGCGGCGCCACTCGCACGGCTGTCACCGCCTGCACAACCACATCGCAGTGCGCCTGATGAGCTTCGTGCTCAAGCACCGCCCGCACCGACGCGTGGGCATGCAGCCGATGTCTTTCCGCCGCGATCTGCCGCACGAGGACCAGGTCTTCACGATGGCGATCGATCAGGGCGGCTACGTCTTCGAGCTGATCGAGCCCCTCCGCATCCACGTGCTCGAAGGCCGCATCCGTGGCGACCGATCGACCCCCATCCCGCACGGGCTGCCGAAGTACGACGAGACGATCGGCGCCTACGTGATGCCGGACGGGTCGACCGTGAACGTCGACCGACTCGGCAACATCACCCCGCGCGTGATGCTCCCCGACGCGGGCCTCGAGGCGGGCGTCGACGCGGGCGTGCCGAGTGGGCTCGGGAACACGCTGCAGTCCTGGCTCGGCCGCGGCCCCGCGCCGACGATGCCCACCAACACGCAGTGATTTGCTCGCGGGCGCTGCGTGCTCGCTCGCGGTGTTCGCTCCGCTTCGCTGCGCTCACGGGTACGCTCCGCGCTTCGCGCTCCGCTCGATGTTGCGCGGGGAGGATCACCCCCTCCTCGCGCCGCACCCTTCGCTTCGCCTGCGGCTTTGCTTCGGGTGCGGTGCTCGGACGCTCCGCGGGCCAAGGGGGTTCCCCCCTTGGAACCCTCGTTCGCGAGCGCGCGCCATCGTTCGCGCATCCCATTGCAGCGGCGCGCGATTGCGCGATGCTCGCGCCCCCATGGACGACTCGCTTCGACCTCAGAGCGGCGCGCGCGTGCTCCTGCGCCGCCGCGACCAAGACGCCTCTCGCGTCGTCTACGCCCTGACCCTGCACTTGCCGGAAGGCGCGATCGAAGGCGAAGCGACGCTGCATCGCGAGAGCGGCCGCGGCGAGCTGTCGATCGACGGCGCGCCCGACTGGCTCGCCACCTTCGTCCTGGCGCTCCTCCGCCAGCTCTGGACCAGCCGCCGCGACCCCACCGCGACCTACCCCCACCGCGTCCTGCGTTGGCGCGAAGCGAAAGACTGAGCCGCGAGAGCTCAGCGAAGCTGAGCGAACAACAAACGAAGCATTCGGTACGTCAGGCCCCAGACGATCCGACCTTCCACGTCGTAGCCCGGAAACCGATACGCGCGGCCCTCGTGCTCGTACGCGTAGGTCGTGTCGCGCTCACCCCGATACAGCGGCGCGAGCGGGACCCAGAGCGCCTCCGCGACCTCGGCGTTCGGCACCGCGAGCGGCGGGAGCTCCCGAAGCTCGAACACGTACGGGCGCACCACGAGGCCGCGCTGGTGCGTCTCCACGTCGTCGAGCCGCCCGAGCATGCGCGCGTTGGAGAGATCGAGGCCGACCTCTTCGCGCGTCTCGCGCAGCGCGGTGTCGAAGAGATCACGATCGTGTGGCTCGTGGCGCCCGCCGGGGAACGCCATGTGACCCGACCAGGGATCGCCGACGCGCTCACCGCGCCGAATGAAGAGAGCCTCGGGGCCAACCTCGCCCTCGCGCAAGACCGCCGCCACCGCGGCGCTGCGCTCCGCACTCTGCTCACGAGCGGCGGCGGCGGCGAGCGCTCGGCGGACGGCTTCGAAATCCACGACGGTTGTCGATAGTGACCGAGCCGCGCGAGGTCAACGGGCGGCGCGAGGAACGTGATAGAAGAAACGCGTGCGAAAAGCGTTGGTCACGGGCGGTTGCGGGTTCCTCGGCAGTCAGATCGTCAAGAGCCTGCTCGGTCGCGGGGTCGCGGTGCGCGCGCTCGCGTTGCCGAAAGAGCGCACCGACAACGTGTCGGGGCTCGACGTCGAGATCGTGCGCGGTGACGTGCGCTCTCCCGACGACTGCCGCGCGGCGGTCGCGGGCTGCGACGTCGTCTTCCACGCCGCCGCCATCTACCAAGCGTGGGCTCCCGATCCGACGCTGATGTACGACGTGAACAACCGCGGCACCTTCCACGTGATGGAGGCCTGTCGCCGCGAAGGCGTCGAGAAGGTCGTCTACACCGCGAGCATCGTCTCGCTCGGACGCCCGCCGATGGGCACCCTCGGCGACGAGCGCACGCGCTACGACGCGTGGGAGCTCGATTTCCCCTACAGCCGCGCGAAGCTCCACAGCCGCGAGATCGCGGAGTGCTTCGCGCAGTGGGGCCTCGACGTGCGGGTGGTCTGCCCCGGGATGATCTTCGGGCCGGGCGACATCGCGCCGACCCCGAGCGGCAAGCTGATCCTCGAGATGCTCAAGGCGAACACGCCGCCCATCTACGTCGACGGCGGCGCGAGCTTCGTGGACGTGCGCGACGCCGCGGAGGTGCACGTGCTCGTGGCGGAGAAGGGCCGCGCCGGCGAGCGCTACCTCGCGACCGCGCACAACCTCTCGAACTACGAGTTCTTGATGGCCGCCTGCCGCGCGCTCGGCACGAACCGCAAGTACTTCAAGCTGCCCTTGCCGGCGGCGCGCGCGGTGGTCGCGGCGATGGAGCTGCAAGCCAAGCGCACGGGCACCGAGCCGCCGCTCGCGCGCGTGTTCTTCGAGTACAGCCTCAAGCCGAGCTTCTTCGACAACGGCAAGAGCGTGCGCGAGCTGGGCGCGACCTACCGCGACGTGGAGACGAGCATTCGCGACGCGGTGGCGTGGTTCCGCGCAAACGGCATGGCCTGAACCGGGCGAGGCACGCGTCTGCCACCGTTGGCGGCGCCCTACTCGGCCGGTGCGTTCGCGTGCACGTGGCCGAGCGAGGTGCCTTCGAGCGCAGCGTGCGCGAAGACGTGCAGCAGCACGCCCGCTGCGAACGCCTGGAGCATCGCCAGCGCGGGCGCGTCGAGCGCGGGCGCGAGCTCCACGCCGATCACGTAGCCCACCAAGGTCCCGCCGCCGAGGATCGCGAACGCGACGAGCGCGGCCGGGCGCGGGAGCACGCCCCACAGGCCCATGCCGACCGGGATGCGATGCAAGAGCACCGCGAGACCGAGCTGAAGCGCGTGCCCCGGAACGCGATCCGAGAGCGCGAGCGCGGCGCCGTCCATCATCGCGTGCAGCCCGAGCCCCGCGACCGCGAAGAGCGCCCACGGCACCGCGCCGGACGCCTTCTTCTGCGCGAAGCGCTCGGCGAGGAGCGGGATGGCGAGCCCGACTAGCGCGAGCGCGATCGCGGCGTTGCCGCACGACGCCATGCAGACCGGCAGCACGTGCCCCACCACGAGCCCCGCGACGCCGAGGAGCACGCCCCAACGAATCAGCGTGTTTCCGTGCGGAACCCGCTCGAGCGCGGCATTCAGGAGCGGCGCCAGCGCGAGCGCGAGCAAGCTCCCGAGCAAGAGAGTCGTCGAGCTCATCCGGCCTCCTTCCACACCGGCAGGCGGCGCTTGGTGACGGGCGACGCGTCGCTCCCGAGGCTACGCATCGCGACTCCGCTCGGAACCGCGCGGCTCGTCGCGACCGTGCTCGCTCCGCCGTGCGCCTCGACCGCGCCCGCGACCGACCTCGCGCCGTGATTCGTCGCGTGCGGTCGGGTCGAATCCGTCACGCCGTCGCGTCGACGCAGCCGGTGCACGAGCACCAAGGTCGCGACGATCGGCACCACGAGCTCCAGCGCGCGCGCGACACCCGGCACGAGACGCAGCGAAGGCGCGCCGGCGAAGAGGTAGAAGAGGTTGAACGCGGTGAAGCTCGCGAAGGCGAGCATTCGCTCGCGGCGGAGCGCGACGTCCGGCCACCGCGTGGTGAGCGCGCGCTCGATCGTCGCGAAGAGAGCGTGCGAGATCGCCGCGAAGCCCACGAGCGTCAGCGTCGCCGCGAGCACCGCGGGCACCTCGGGCGCGAAGTGGAAGCCGGGCCCGGTCACGCGCTCGATGCCGAAGGGCGCGAGCGTCCAGCGGCCGTCGAAGTACGCCTCCCAGGTCCCCTCGCGGAGCGCGTAGTAGGCGTAGAACGCGAGCACCACCCCGGGGAACGCGTACGTGACGGATCGGCGCGCGTCGTCGTCGCGCGCGCGACGAAACGATCGCTCCTGATCGAGATCGGCGCAGGCCGGCGCGCAGCCGGTGCAGCGATCGCAGCGCGAGGTCTCGTTCGACCCGAGGCTCGACGCGGAGGGCGCGTCGTCGGTGTAGATGCGCTCGACCACGCCGACCGGGCAGAGGTGATGGCAGAAGCTCCGCCCGCCGCCCCACGCGTTCACCACGAGCGCGCCGAGCGCGAGAGACGCGAGGAAGAGCCCGAGCGCGACGCCGTCGCCGTTGGTCGCGACGAGGCGGAGGGTGAGCGTCGCGATCAGCGCGATGAACGCGATCGTGAGACCCCGCCGCCGCCAGCCCGCGGGGAGCGTGCCGCTTCGGTGGAGCTTCGCGCCGAGCGCACCGACGGTCGCGATGGGGCACGTGCGCCGCCACGCGTGGAAGCCGGCGAGCACGAAGCCGAGCGGCACGGCGGGCATCACCATCGTCCAGAAGACGCGGGGCGTGATCGGCGCGACGAAGGCGGCCGCGATCACCCCGAGGTAACCGATCAGCAGCACGACGCGGACGATGGCGATCACGTTCGGCACGCGGACGCACCCCTCCCCACCCGCGACCCGACGGTCGCAGCGAGCACTCCTCGGAGCCGACCGCGCTTCCCTCGCGCTCGGCGGACTGCGCTCCGACGCGCGGAGCGTGCGTTCGATCTGCGCTTGGACCTCTTCGACGGTCGAACGTTCCCGTCGCTCCCTCGCGCCCTCGTTCTCGACGGCTCGCAACGATCGTGCGCCGCGACCTCCGCCTCGAATCTCCGCCCGCGAACGTCTCCCCGACGCCACGACCGCGTGGACGCAGCGACGCGATCACCGACCCCGGGACGCCCACTCGCCTTGGCCACGAACGTCGCTTCGACGAACGCGCACCGCACCACGCGGCGGTTCGCGCTCACGAACCGCGACCCGCGTCGCTCCCGTTCGGTCTACGCGTCGGAGCGCGTCGACATTCCCCTTCAACCCAGGATCATCGACTCCGAGAGCAGCTCGCCCGTCTCGTAGCGCCGCAGGTTCCAGCGCTGGAAGAGCGCGTCGTGCGCGCCGTGGAGCAGATGCTCGGCCGTCATGCGGCTCATCACGGGCGCCATCATGAAGCCGTGGCCCATGAAGCCGCAGAGGAGCACGAAGCCTTCGAGCGCGTCGACGCGCCCGACGATGGGGTTGCCGTCCGGCGTGAGGTCGTAGCAGCCCGCCCACTGCCGCAGCACGCGCACGCCGCCGAGGATCGGCATCGTGCGGGTGAGCGCGCGCGCGTAGAGCCCGAGGAAACGCAGCGAGCTCTCCTGATCGAGGCCGTCGGGAACCTTCTCGTTGCTGATGCCGCCGACGATCTCGCCGCGCATCGACTGGCTGAAGTAGAGCCCCGTCGCGAGCTCCGCGACGAGCGGTCCGAGGAAAGGCTTGAGCGGCTCGGTGGAGCAGATCTCGTGGCGATGCGGGTGATTCGGCAGTGCGATGCCGACCTTCGCCGCGAGCTCCGGGCTCCACGCGCCGCACGCGTTGACCACGAGCGGCGTCTTCACGCGGTGCGTCCGCTTCGGATCGCTCTGCGCACGCGTGACGACGCCCGTGACGCGCTTGCCGTCCGTCTCGATCGCGTCGACCTCCACGAAGGGGAAGATGCCGACCCCCCGCTCCGCCGCCGCGTTCGCGTAGCCCCACACGAAGGGCCACGGGAACACCACCGCGTCGTCCGGGTTGTAGCTCGCGACCACCAGATCCGAGACGTCGAGCTCGGGTACCACCTCGCGCACCTCGCGCGCGTCGAGCAGCCGCGTGGGCAAGCCGTGGTCGCGCTGCAGCGCGACGCTCGCCGCGAGCTGCTTCGCGCGCTCTTCGCTGCGCGCGAGGAAGAGGTAACCGCCGCGACGGAACCAGACGTTGATGCGCATCTCGGTCGCGAAATCCGAACAAATCGCGAGCGACTCTTTCATCAATCCGATGTTGATCTCGCTCGACCACTGCGCGCGCACGCCGCCACCGTTGCGACCCGAGGCGCCGCTGCAGAGGTAGCTCTTCTCCAGCACGATCACGCGGCCGGCGCCGAGGCGCGCGAGGTGGAACGCGGTCGCGAGGCCCATGATGCCGCCGCCGACGACGACCACGTCGGCTTCGGTCGGCAGATCGCGCGCGTCGTGCGTGAGTCGGCGGCTCATCGCGGCTCCTCGTCGTCGACCAGCCCCGCGAGCTCCGCGAGCGGGATCGGATGGATCGGCGGTCGCGGCGTGATCGGCGCGTCCGCGCGCTCTCCTCCGAGCTCTTCGAGCAGACGCGCGCAGAGCGCGACGCACTGCTTGCCTTGGCACCAGCCGGTCCCGAAGCCGGTGTAGCGCTTGGCGCCTTCGAGATCGCCGTGGCCGCGCGACACCGCCTCGGCGAGCTCCTTCGCGGTCACGTCCTCGCAGCGGCAGGCGAGCAGCTTGTCCGCGGTCGAGACGTCGCGCGTGCGAGGCGCGCGTTCGTGCGCGGCACGTGCGACCTCCGGGCTCGCGACCGCGCCGTCCGGTCGTGCCGCGAGCTCCCCCGCGCGTTCGGCCTGCGCGCGCGCGACCTCGCCCGAACGGCCCGTGCAGCGCCCGACCGCGAAGGTGGTCGCGTCGGCGGTGCGTCCTTCGGCGTCCGCGCTCACCACGAAGCCGCGACCGTCGAAACGAACGTGGGCACCGGCTTGCGAGGCGATCGCGTAGACCGCGGAGGGCGCGTCGCCGGTGACCACCGCGTCGCAGCTCACCTTCGCGCCCCGCGCGCGCACCCACGAGACCGAAGGCCGGCCGCCGATCGCGTCGACCTCCGAGCTCCCGAAGTGGCCCACGCTCGTGGCGCCTGCCGCGACGAGCTGCGCGCGCGCGACGTCGAGCGTGTCGTGCGCGCCCACGAACGCGACGCGCTCGCCGACCAGCACGCCGTGCGCGAGCAGCCGCAACGCGCCGAGCGACGACACGATGCCCGGTCGATCGTTGCCGGGGATCGCGAGCGCGCCCTCTTCGGCGCCGGTCGCGATCACGATCGCCCGCGCGCGCAGGCGGATCACGCCGTCGTCGTCGCCGAGCAGCACCCAGCGCACCGGCTCGGACTGCTCTCGCCCACGAAAGCCCGCCCCGACCTCGTGCCACACGCCGAGCGCGGTCGTGCGCTCGCGCAGGAGCACCGGCGGCCCGAGCCGTGCGCTCGACTCGCCACGCAGCGCCGCTTCGCCACCGAGGCGCCGCTCCTCGACGAGCATCACCTTCGCGCCGCGCTTCGCCGCCGCGTTGGCCGCGTGCACGCCGCTCGCGCCGCCCCCGACCACCAGCACGTCGACGTCCTCTTCGCGCGGCGTCACCGCCGGTCGCGGCGCGTCGGGCAAGGTGCCCACGCCCGCGATGCGCCGCGCGACCTTCCGCATCACGCGATTGAGCGGCGAGAAGCGCGTGAACATGTGGTGGTGATCCATCCCCTCGGGGAAGAACCAATCCGTCAGAGAGAGGAGATCGTGCTCCGCAGTTCCGAGCACGTTCTGCGTCTCCACCCGCGCGCCATCCTCCGTGACGGCATGGCAGGTCATGACGTTCGGGGTGCCGTCGACGCGCATCAAGCAGCCGTCGCAGCGCCCCCCGAAGCACACCGGGCCGCGCGGTCGGTGGTACTTCACGCTCCGGCCGAGCACGAGCCGCCCCGCCGCTACCAGCGATACCGCGATCGGCTCCCCACGCTCCGCCACGACGGGATCACCGTCGACGATCAGAGTCACGGGATCGCGGATCGGACGCAGGCGACGCGGCATCGTGCGCGCACGTTAGCGCGTCTC
>JALOQC010000026.1 GCA_025453555.1 Myxococcota bacterium
GCGCTCGCGCGGGCCACGCTCGGCGCGGGGGCGAGTGGCGAGGTGCGCGACGTGCGCGTGCGCGAAGGCGATCGAGTGTCGCGTGGTGATCTGCTGGTGGGCATCGATCCGGATCTCGCGCGCTCGTCGCTCCGCACCGCCGAGGCCGCACGCGCGCGGACGGTGGAAGAGCTGGCGCAAGCCGAGCGTGAAGCGGAGCGTCTCGCCTCGGCGGGAGACCAAGCGGTCGCAGCAGTGGAGGTGGAGCGCGCGCGCTCGCTGCGTGAAGCGCTGATCGCGCAACGCGCGAGCGCGGAGGCGGCCATCGCGGGCGCACGCGAGAGCCTCGCGCGGCATCGCGTCGTCGCGCCGTTCGACGGCGTCGTCGCGCGGCGCGCGGTGGATCCCGGTGATTGGGTCACGGCGGGGACCGCGGTGGTCGAGCTCGTCGGAGATCGCGCGGTCGAGGTGCTCGCGCGTGCGACGCCCGAGATCGGTCTCGCGCTCGAGGAAGGACACCCCGCGACGCTGTTGCGCGGCGGCGAGCGGGTGGACGCACGTGTGGTCGGTGTGGTGCGCGCGATCGATCCGGCGACGCGAACGGTGCAAGTGCGCGTGGAGCCCATCGACGTGCCGGCGTGGCTCGTGCCCGGCACCGTGGTCGACGTCGAGGTCGCGCTCGAACGCGCGGGTGAAGGTGTGCTCGTGCCGCGCGACGCGCTCGTGGTCGGTGTGGTCGAGAGCCGCGTGGTGACGATCGTCGACGGCGTCGCGAAGCCGGTGCGGGTGGAGGTGCTCGACCGCGGCACCACCCACGTGCGGGTGCGTGGCGAAGGGCTCGCGGCGGGCGCGGTGGTGGCGGTGCGCGGCAACGATCGACTCTTCCCCGATCAGCCAGTGCGGGTGATCGAGCCTGCCAACGCCGAGGCGCCGCGATGAGCGAGCGCGACGAGTCGGAATCGACCACGGAATCCGGGAACGATCCGGCGGCGACGCCAGGCGCCCCGAGCACGACCGAGCCCACCGCGCCCACGCGCGAGCCACCGAGCACGGGTCTGCTCGCCACGCTCGTCGGTCGACCGGTCACCGCCTCCGTCGGCGCGATCCTGGTGATGCTCTTCGGCGCGCTGAGCATCGCGGACCTGCCGATCCAGCTCACGCCCGACGTCTCGCGTCCGGTGCTCAACATCAACACCGTGTGGCCCGGCGCGTCGCCCACCGAGGTCGAAGCGGAGATCCTCGAGCCGCAAGAGGACACGCTCAAGAGCCTGCCGGGGCTCGTGCGCATGACGAGCGAGGCGCGGCCGGACTCGGGATCGCTCTCGCTCGAGCTCGAGGTCGGTACCGATCTCGACGAGGCGCTCGTTCGTGCGAGCAACCGCCTCGGACAGGTCGCGGACTACCCGGACTCGGTGCGCGAGCCGACCATCGAGACCGCGGACAGCTCGGGCCCGCCGGTGGTGGTGATCGCGATCCGCTCGCTCGAAGGGCGCGACGTCGATCCGTACTTCACGTGGGTGGAGGACACGATCGTCCCCGAGGTCCAGCGCGTGCGCGGCGTCGGCGAGGTCCGCATCCGCGGCGGTCGCGAGACGGTCTTCGACATCCAGATCGACCCGACCGAGCTCGCCGCGCGCGGCATCCGGCTCAACGACGCGGCGGCGCGCATTCGCGCAGAGCTGCGTGACGTGTCGGGCGGTGATCTCGACGTCGGTCGGCGTCGCTTCCTCGTGCGCACCATGGCGGTCGGCGCGTCGCCCGAAGCGCTCGAGCGCATCGTGCTGGGTGTGGGGCCCGACGGAACGCCGATCCGCGTGTCGGACGTGGGCCGCGCGACGGTGGCGCTGCGTCGCGCGACCGGCGTCGCGTTCGCGAACGACAAGCCCGCGCTGATCATGCTCGTCGATCGCGAGAGCGGATCGAACGTGCTCGAGCTGACCAAGGAGATCCGCGCGCGAGTGGAGCAGCTCGACGCGGAGCGCTTCGCGCCGGAGGGCCTGCGCTTCGAGGTGATCTCCGATCAGGTCGACTACATCGAGGGCTCGCTCGCCACGGTGCGCGACAACCTCCTGCTCGGTGGGTTCCTCGCGATGCTCACGTTGCTCGCATTCCTGCGTGCGCTGGGGCCGAGCTTGCTGGTGAGCGTGACCATCCCGATCTGCGCGCTCGGGACGGTGCTCGGGATGGTGTTGCTCGGTCGCTCCGTGAACGTGGTCTCGCTGGCGGGCATCACCTTCGCGGTCGGCATGGTGCTCGACAACGGCATCGTCGTGCTCGAAGCGATCGACGTCGCGCGCACGAAGCTCGCGAGCTCCGCGACCGCCGCGCTCGCGGGCGTGAGCGAGGTGTGGGGCGCGATCCTCGCGTCCACCGCGACGACCGCCGCGGTGTTCCTCCCCGTGATCGCGTGGGACGGCGAGGTGGGTCAGCTCCTGGTCGACGTGGCGGTCGCGATCAGCCTCGCGATCGGGTTCTCGTTCTTGGCCTCGGTCTTCGTGATCCCCGCGCTCGCGTCGAAGCTCCCCGCGAAGCGCGAGACGAAGCGCCTCACCTACCAGATCCTCCCGCCGCTGGAGTACCTGCCGACCGGCAACCGAAACCTCGTGTTCGGCACGTTGGTGCCACCGCCGGGCACGAGCGTGGCGGAGGTCGATCGCGTCGCGCGCGGCGTGCAGAACCGACTCGGGCCGCACGTCGGACACGAGGTCGACGGAGTGCCGGCGATCGGGCGATCGTTCTTCGTCGGTGGACCGGATCGCATCTTCGGCGGCGCGACCGCGCAGGATCCGACACGGACCAAAGAGCTCGAAGGCTTCCTGCGCGGCGTGCAGTCGTCGGTGCCGGGCTTCTTCGCGTTCACCTCGCAGGCCTCGCTCTTCGGGCGGCGCGGCGGCAGTCGATCGATCGAGCTCGATCTCGCGGGCGGCGATCTGAACGAGCTGATCGAGGTCGCAGGCGTGATGATGCGCGCGGTCGGCGAAGTGCTGCCGGAGTCGCAGGTGCGTCCGGATCCGAGCCTCGACGCGGGCGCGCTCGAGCTGCGCGCGCGGCCGCGACGAGACGATGGCGCGGTGCTCGCGCCGTCGACGCCCGACGTGGGTCTGATGCTCGACGCGCTGGTCGACGGCGCGATCGTGGGTGAGCTCGGGCGCGAAGGCGAAGGACAGCTCGACGTGATCCTGCGCGCGCAGCGCGAGGGAGCGCGCGACGACGCGGACCTCGTCGCCTCCGCGCCGGTGGTGAGCGCGACCGGAGAGGTCGTGCCGTTCGGTGCGCTGGTGGAGCTCTCGGAGGAGCTCGGCCCGACGGTGCTCAAGCGCATCGAACGGCGCCGCGCGATCACGCTGCAGATCGGGCCGCCGGACGACGTGCCGCTCGAGACGGCGCTCGCGCGGGTGCGTGAGGTCGTGGCGCAGAAGCGCGCGGACGGAACGTTGCCCGCGCACGTCGACGCGACGATCAGCGGCAGCGCGGGCGATCTCGAGGTCGCGAAGGTGCGCTTCGGGGAGGTGCTCCTCTTCGCGCTCATCATCAGCTACCTGCTGATGTCCGCGCTCTTCGAGAGCTTCCTCGCGCCGCTCGTCATCCTCATCACGTTGCCGCTCGGCGCGGCGGGTGGGATGGGCGCGCTTCGGCTCGTCGACCTCTACATCGCGCCGCAGCCGCTCGATCTGATGACGGCGCTCGGCTTCCTCATCTTGATCGGAACCGTGGTGAACAACGCGATCCTGGTCGTCGACGGATCGATCTCGGCCCTCCGCGAAGGCGCGAGTCTCGAGCGCGCGGTGCGCGAGGCGGTGGAGTCGCGCGTGCGTCCGATCTTGATGACGACCGCGACGTCGGTGGCGGGTCTGTTGCCGATGGTGCTCGCGCCCGGCGAAGGCTCCGAGCTCTACCGAGGGGTGGGCGCGATCGTGCTCGGTGGCCTCACGTTCTCGACCTTGCTCACCGTCTTCGTGGTGCCGGCGTTCTTCGCGCAGGTCTGGCGGCTCTTCCGCCGCGCGTGATGCTCCAGCGGGCCGTGAGGGGTGTCGTCCCTTGCGCTCGCACGCGGGTGGTGAACCTTTCTCGCGTGCGCGCACGAGGGTCGGCATCCTCGCGCCATGACGTGGGGTGAGACGTTCTCGCTCGTCGCCTCCTTCGCGGGTGGGCTCGGCTTCTTCCTGCTCGGGATGCATCAGCTCACGGAGGGGTTGAAGCTCGCTGCGGGCGGCGCGCTGAGACGTATCCTCGAGAGCTCGACGGCCACGCGCCTGCGCGCGCTCGCCGCGGGTGCCGGCATGACGGCGCTCGTTCAGTCGTCGAGCGCAGTGACGGTCGCGACGCTCGGCTTCGTGAACGCGGGGCTCCTCGATCTGCGGAGCGCGGTGTGGGTCGTGTTTGGCAGCAACGTCGGCACCACCGCGACCGGCTGGCTCGTGACGCTCTCGGGCTTCGACGTCGATCTCGAAGCGGCGGCGCTTCCGATCGTCGGCGTCGGCACGCTCTTGCAGCTCACCGGGCCCACCAAGCGTCGTGGCGCGGTCGGCCGCGCGATCGCGGGACTCGGGCTCTTCTTCGTCGGGGTCGGCTTCCTCCAGGAGTCGTTCGCGGATCTCGCGTCGAGCGTCGATCTCTCGCTGCTGCGGGTCGAGGGGATCGGCGGCCGCGTGTTGCTCTTCTTCGTGGGCGTCGGGCTCACCACCGCCATGCAGTCGTCGAGCGCGGCGATCGCCGTCACGCTCACGGCGGCGGCGGCCGGCGCGCTCGACGTGGCGGGCGCGTGCACGGTGGTGATCGGCGCGAACGTCGGAACCACGAGCACCGCGCTCTTCGGTGCGATCGGTGCGACGCCGGACGCGCGTCGCACCGCGCTCGCCCACACAGCGTTCAACCTCGTCGCGGGCGTCGTCGCGTTCTCGACGCTCCCGCTCCTTCTGCGCCTGCTCGCGTGGCTCGATCGTTGGGCGCCCGGCGAAGGGATCGCCGCGACGGTCGCGCTCTTCCACACGGTGTTCAACGTGCTCGGCGTCCTCGCGATGTGGCCGATCGCTGGGCGGCTCGTGCGATGGCTCGAGGCGCGCTTCGTGCTGACGGATGAGCTCGAGGGAGCGCCTGCGCATCTCGACGCGCCCACGCTCGCGATCCCGCACGTCGCGCTCGCGGCGCTGGCCCGCGAAGGATGGCGCCTCTTCGAGATCGCGCGTCGCACGCTCGTGGACGCGCTCGCGGCGGACGACGTCGCGCGGAGGACGCGCGTCGAGGCGTTCGATCGCCTGCTGCACGCGATCACGGCCGCGATCGATCGGGTGGAAGGTCGCGGGTTGCCGGCCGAGGTGGCGGTCGGGGTGCGCACCCTGCTCCGCAGTACGCGCCACCTCGTGATCGTCGGTGAGCGGTCGGACGAGCTGATCGCGGTGCCCGCGGGGTCGTTTCGCGAGGCGCTGGCGGCGCTGCTCGAAGCCGCGCGCGAGCCGGACTCGGAGCGGCTCGGGGAGCTCTACGGCGTGCTCGACGAGCGCTTCCAGCGACGGCTCGACGAGCTCGCGGACGAGGGCTCGACGGGGCGTCGGCCGGTGCGTGAAGTGATGGATGAGCAGCACGTGCTCGGAGAGGCGCGTCGCGCGGTGAAGCACTTGGTGCGCGCGTCGCGTGAGCTGCATGCGATCGCGCCGACCGAGCGGGTCGGCATCGCGGCGTGAGGTCGCTCGCGTCGGTCCGAGATCGATCGCGGCAGTCCCGCGCGGGGTGTGCGAGCGGCGACGAACGACGGAATCTCAGCGCGTCGCGACCGCGAGGAAGAAGGGCGTGAGCGACTCCGTCAGCGGGTGTCGCTCGGACCAGCGCTGCGCGCGGAGCGCGAGCGTGCGGAAGGCGTGCTCGGTGACGATGGGATGATCGGCGTCGAGGCACTCCTCGATCGGCCACCAGTCGCCGTGGCCCTTGAGCTCGAGGATCCGCACGAGGCGCCGCGCCAGGTAGAGAACGCCGTAGACGGCGAAGAACGCGCGGCCGAGGTGCAAGGACTCGAGGAAACGCGCGAGGTGCGCGTCGAGGAGCTCTTCTTCGACCTTCGGGTGCTCGGGGAGCGCCTCGTCGCCGAGCAACGCCACGAGATCCACGAGGCGATGTCCACGGCCACAGCGCGCGAAGTCGAACCACACGAGGGTCGAGCCGCGGACGACGGCGCGGGCCGGTCGCGCGTCGCGTTTGACGAACGACGAGCCGGGGAGCGCTTCGAGGGTGCGCTCGAAGGTCGTGACGTCGACGAACGGCGTGGGGAGGTCGACGAGCTCGGCGAGGCGGGCGGGCATCGTGAGGTGGCGCGTCGGGGGCGGGAGGGCCGGCGCGTCGCGATCGAGGCCGGCCGCGCGTCCGGCGGAGTGCACGCTCACGAGCGCGTCGATCGCGGCGTGGAGGAGCACCGTCGCGTCGCGGGTCGGCGTGAGGTCGAGGCGCTGCGAGAGGCGCAGGCTTCCGAGGTCTTCCTGGACGAGCCAACCTCCGCGCGCGGCGAGCAGTCGCGGCACCGACGCCCCGTTCTCGCGCAGCGTGCGCAGCACCTGCGCCTCGAACGCGGTGCGCGTCGCGGTCGTGCGGCAGGTCGCGATCACCGCGCGTCCGTCGGCGAGGTGCACGCGGAACGACTCCGAGGGGTTGCCGCGCAGGCGCCGAGAGGGCTCCACCCGCGTGACGTCCGTCGCGAGCAGGCCCTCGACCGCGCGGTGGGCGGCCTCGGGCGTCGCAGCGTCGACGTCGTTCGTCATGGACCGACGAGCGTATCGCGACGCGCTGGCCGGAGGAAACGGGGCCTCGAGTCGGCGAGGTGCTCGTGGTCGTCGCGGCGCGCTCAGAAGCCCACGCGGCGCATCACGCTGCGCGGGAGGTGACGGATCACCGCCATCACGAGGGCCCATGGCGCGGGCGCGTACACCACCGCGTCACCACGATCGATCGCGTGCAGTACGGTCTCCGCGACCGCGTCGGGCTCGCCCGCGAAGGGCGGCGGCTTCAAGCCCGCCGTCATGCCCGTCTTCACGAAGCCGGGTTTGACCGTGATCACCTCGAGCCCCTGCGCGCGGAACTTGTGATCGAGGCCTTCGAGGTAGTGCGTCAGACCGGCCTTGCTCGCGCCGTAGATGACGACCGGCTTTCGACCGCGCTCGCCTGCCACCGACGAGAACACGCAGAGCTTGCCGCCGCCTTGGGCGAGGAGCCGGCGCCGCGCGGCCTCGCAGAAGAGCACGGTGTTCGTGAAGTTCACCCGCGTGACGCGCTCGGCGAGGCTCGCGTCCGCCTCGAGCTCGTCCTGCGTCGCGAACAGGCCCGCGGTGACCACGACGGCGTCCACGCGACCGAGCGCGCCGAACGCGGCGTCGAGCGCGGCCTCGATGCCCTCCGGATGCTCGAGGTCGCAACGATGCGTGCTCGTGGCCTTCGCGCCGCGGACCTCGAGATCGTGCGCGGTGTCGACGAGCGAGGCTTCGGTGCGGCCGAGCAGCGCGACGCGATCGCCGCGCGCGGCCATCTTGCGCGAGAGCGCGCGACCCATGCCCTTGGTGGCTCCGAGGAAGACGACGTTCATGCGCCCGCTATAGCAGCGATCGTGACACGCGTGCGTGTGCTGCCGAGCGCGCTCGCGAGGGTCACGTCGCGGGCACCTCGCCGCGAGGCGGACGACGGAAACGAAGAAGCCCAGGGTGAACCCCGGGCTCCTTCCGTCGCTCCTCGTTCCGCGAGGAAGCGCGCCTTCAGGCCTCGGCCGACGCCTGCGCCTTCTTGCCGCTCTTCTTCGCGGTCGCCGCGCCGTTGGTCGCGCTGACCTTCTTCGGCTTGAGCGCGTCCGCGAGCTCCGCCGCGCGGTCGGTACGCTCCCACGTGAAGGTCTTCTCCGGGCGACCGAAGTGACCGTACGCCGCGGTCGGGCGGTAGATCGGACGAAGGAGATCGAGCGTCTCGATGAGCGCCGCGGGGCGGAAGTCGAAGAGCTGCGAGACGACCTTGGAGATCTTCTCGTCCTCGACCACGCCGGTGCCGAAGGTCGTCACGTACACACCGACCGGCTTCGAGACGCCGATCGCGTAGGCGACCTGGACCTCGGCGCGGTGGGCGAGCTTCGCGGCCACGATGTTCTTCGCGACGTAGCGCGCGAAGTACGCCGCGCTGCGGTCGACCTTCGACGGGTCCTTGCCCGAGAAGGCGCCGCCACCGTGGCGACCCATGCCGCCGTACGTGTCCACGATGATCTTGCGGCCGGTGAGGCCGGCGTCGCCGCAGGCGTCGCCGCAAGGACCACCGACGACGAAGCGACCCGTCGGGTTCACGTGGAACTTCGTCTTCTTGTCGATCATCCCCGCGGGGAGGGTCGGCAGGATGACCTCGTCCATCACCGCGGCCTTGAGCTGCTTGTACTTGATCTCTTCCGCGTGCTGCGTGGAGACCACGACCGCGTCGATGCGCACGGCCTTGTCGCCGTCGTACTCCACCGTGACCTGCGTCTTGCCGTCCGGGCGCAGCCACGGGAGCGTGCCGTCCTTGCGGATCTTCGCGAGGCGGTGCGCGAGGCGATGCGAGAGGTCGATCGGCATCGGCATCAGCGACTTCGTCTCGTCGACCGCGAAGCCGAACATCAGACCCTGGTCGCCCGCGCCCTGGTCCTTGTCGAGACCGGCGCCGACGTCCACGCCCTGCGCGATGTCGGGCGACTGCTGCTCGACCGCGGTCAGGATGCCGCAGGTCGCTGCGTCGAAGCCCATGTCGGAGCTCGTGTAGCCGATCTCCTTGATCGTCTTGCGGACGATCGCGGGGTAGTCGAGCGTCGCGCGGGTCGTGATCTCGCCCGCGATCACGACGAAACCGGTCTTCACGAGCGTCTCGCAGGCCACGCGCGAGCGGGGATCCTGCTCGAGGCACGCGTCGAGGACGGCGTCGGAGACGGCGTCGCACATCTTGTCGGGGTGGCCTTCGGTGACGGATTCGGACGTGAAGAGATGGCCGGCCATTGCGTGGTTCCTCGTGGCGCGGAGCACCGAGCGGAGGAGCGTCATGCTCACTCGGCGGGCTCCGAAGCGCGCGGGATACGCGGGGCGCGCGTGGCTGTCAAACGTCCTTTCGCTCGCGCGGCGTGGGAGAGTCATGCACGTCGACCCTCCACCCCGCGTCCGAGCGGTCGTCCGGCCCGCCCGAGGTGCGCGGCTTTGCGCGTTCACCGTGGACGACCGTGATAGCCTTTCGCTCGGTGCGGCGATCGGGGTCGCACCCACTTCGGAATCGGTGCGTCCGGAGTCGTCCGTTCGATCGGGGTTGGGATGCGCGCAGAATACTTCGCTTGGGCGATCGCCACGATCGCGCTCACGTTCGGTTGTGCCAAGGGCGGCAACGGCGGGCCGGGGGAGCTCGATGGGGGCAGGTCGGACGCCGGTGACGTCGACGGCGGCACCGCGGGCGAGTGCGAGACGAACGACGACTGCGCGAACGACGGCATCTTCTGCAACGGCGTGCTGACCTGCGAGTCGGGCCGGTGCGTCGCGTCGGCCATCCCGAACTGCAACGACGGCGTGGCGTGCACCGTCGACGAGTGCGTGCTCGCGAGCGACGAGTGCCAGAACACCCCGATGAGCAACCTCTGCCCCGAGGGCTCGACGTGCGTGGTGGGGAGCGGCTGCGTGACGGCCGACGTCTGCGAGTTCGACGACGACTGCTCGGGCGACGGAGTCTTCTGCAACGGCGTCGAGGTCTGCGTCGATCTCTTCTGCGCGAGCCCCGGCGATCCCTGCGACGACGGAAACTCGTGCACCGCGGACGCGTGCAACGAGACGCCGGGCAACTGCACGAACACCGCCTACGAGGACGTACGTACCAACCCGATGCACTGCGGCACGGGGGCGAACGACTGCGTGGTCTGTCCCGAGCCGACCGCGTCGATGCCGAACGTGGTCGCGGCCTGCGTCGACGGCGGCTGCGGCTTCGCGTGCGCGCCCGGCTTCTTCGACGACGACGCGAACCTGCTCGACGGCTGCGAGGTCGACTGTCCGACCGCGGGTATGCCCGACGAGCCCGACGACGGCTTCGCGGACACCAACTGCGACGGAGTCGACGGCGACGTGGCGCGCGCGATCTTCGTGAGCCGCTCCCGTGGCAGCGACGGCAACACCGGCTTCACGCCGACCACCGCGGTCGCGAGCTTGGCGCGCGCGCTGGAGGTGCACGCGATGAACCGATCGCGTGTGCAGATCCTCGTGGAGTCCGGCACGTACACGACGAGCTCGGCGCTGCGCATGGCCAACGGCACGGGCCTCTACGGCGGCTACGCGGCGGACTTCGCGTCGCGCACCAACAGCCGCGCGCAGGTGCTCGCGTCGAGCGCGACGGCGTTCGAGGTGCAGAACCTCAGCAGCGCGACGATCGTCGATCGCTTCACGTTCACCACCGCGGATCGCCTCGGCCCCGGCGAGTCGACGATCGCGGGCGTGGTCCGCGACGCCTTCACGCACCTCACGCTTCGCTACGTCACGTTCGAAGCCGGACGTGGCGGCGCGGGAACACCGGGCAGCACGGGCGCGCCGGGCTCGCCGGGCGATCCGGGCCAGGATCGTGCGGCCAACGTCACGACGGGCGGAGCGGGCGGCGCGATCGGCGGCGGCGCTGGACGCACCGGTCGCTATCGCGCGACCGGCGAGGCGGGGTTCATGGGCGCGGCCAACGACTCCGCGTGCGGCGGCACCCCGGGCGCAGCGAGCGGCAGCGGCGGCATGGGCTGCGGTGACGGTGACCCGCAGGACCTCGCGCCGGGTGGCGGTGGCGGGAACGGCTGCAACGGTCCCGTCGGACCTCACGGCGCGGCCGGCATGGCGCGGGGGATGCTCCTCGGCGATGGAACCTACGTCCCAGCGAGCGGCGTCACGGGGTCGCGCGGCGGCACCGGCGGCGGCGGCGGCGGCGGCGGCGCGGGCGGCGGAGAGAACGCCAACAACTGCTGTGTGTTCGGCTGCGACTACTTCGGCACCGGTCGCGGCGGCGGAGGCGGCGGCGGCGGCGGCACCGGCGGCTTCGGTGGCACCGGGGGTGGCGGAGGAGGCGCGTCGATCGGCCTGCTCGTGTCGACGAGCGAGATCTTCGCCACCGAGCTTCGTGTCGTGTCGGCCGGCGGTGGCAACGGCGGCGTCGGCGGCGCGGGCGGTGGCGGCGGTGGCGGCGGCCGGGGTGGCGTCGGCGCGACGAGCACGGACGACAAGGCGGGGCCGGGCGGCAACGGCGGCGACGGCGGGCCGGGTGGCAACGGCGGCTGCGGTGGCGGTGGTGGCGGGGGTCCGAGCCTCGGGGTGATCGGCTTCGGCGCGAGCTCTCGCATCACGCCCACGACCCCAGTGACGATCGTCACGGGCACCGGCGGGGCCGGCGGAGGCTCGTGTGGGAACCCGGGCGCGACGGGGCTGCGCCAGAACACGCTGGACGTCGTCGGGATCTGAGGCCGGATCACGACGGGCAGCGTCGAGCGAATCCCCGGCTCGGCCTTTCCCGTCGTGACGTCGGGTGCTAAGCGGGCGGGTCATGCTGCGCATCGGTGACGACTGGGCCTTTCCGATCGACGACGAGGCCTCGCGCCTCTGGCTGAGCCCGAAGGGGACCTGGGGCCTCGAGCTCGTCTGTCGCGAGACGGCCGTGAAGACGGACGACGGCCTCGGTGCGAGCTTCGCGCCTCGGCTCGCGATCAAGGATCTCGAGTTCGACGGGCTCGACTGGCGCGAGCTGGTCGGCCTCGAGGTCTACCAACACGGCGCGTGGCAAGGCGAAGGCGATCCTGCGGCCGTGCTCTTCGTCGTGGAGGACGGCGATCTCTCGGAGACGAAGCTCCGCATCACCGGTCATCGCGGCTCGGAGCTCGCGGTGGAGCTCGAGACGCTCGCGGACGTCTTCTTCGACGACTCGCACGACAAGGAAGTGCCGGTGCGCTTCCAGGGCTTCCTGCGCTTCTCGGGCGTGCGCTTCCGCTTCAAGGCGGAGGGCGCCGCGACGCGCGATCCGGGGCGTCGTGCGTCGGAGCTGCTCTCGGTGCACCTCGCGCCGCAGGCCTTCGGTCCGCCCGAGGTGACGAAGGTCTCCGCGGGGCTCTACGAGGCGTTCTTCCCGCCGGCGCTCGAGGACGCGGAGCCGCCGACGCGCGAGCTCGACCTCGCAGATCTCAAGGGCGCCTCGGGCAGCGCGCCCGTCAGCGCGGAGGTCAACGTGCTGCGGCAGAGCGCGCGTGAGCTCCTCGACGCGATGCGCGAAGCTCGACACCATGATCGCGGAGTTCGTCGACGTGCTCGAAGAGGGCGGGCGCGGCGCCAAGCGCGCGGAGCGCGTGAGCGAGTGGCTGATGGATCGCGACGAGGTCGCCGATCTGCACGTGCTCGACGAAGAGCTCGCGCCGGTGCTCGACAAGTTCTGGTGAGGACGCCGTGCGACGCGTGTCGCGTTCTGGCGAACGAACGAGACGCGAGAGACGATCGTCGCTTCGTGGGATGAAGCGACGCCGACGCGCAGGGATGCGCAAGCACAGGGACGCCGCGCGACACCACGCGCGCGGCGATGGGAGGAATCCGATGCGGAAGATGATGATGGGGCTCGTCGCGCTCGGCGCGATCGGTTGTGGCGGCGAGAGCGGCGAAGAGCTCGTGCAGTCGGTGCTCGAGTCCTTCGACGACGCGGTCCGCTTCGAGTGCGGCTGCGCATGGGAAGAGTACGAGTACGCCAGCGAAGCGGAGTGCCTCTCGGACAACCTCTACACCAACGCGGAGAAGGACTGCCTCGCCGCTGCGGTCGGGCCGGTGGCCGAGCTCAACCCGCGCCACGTGAAGTGCATCCGGAACGCGAGCAACGACCTCAGCGCGTGCATCGAGCGCTTCGGCTGCGGCGTGACCGACGCCCAGATCGCGAGCTGCGAGGCGGAGGTCGCGACGCGGTGCGGCGGCGAGGCGGGGGAAGAGAGCCTCTGCTTCGGACTCTCGGGCGATGCGCTCTCGAACTGTCTCGCCGAAGAGGCACGCGCCGACGCGGCGACGGAGGCGTGTTTCCCGGAGTGAGCGTTCGGCGGATCGAACGTGCACCGCGCTCACGGCGCGGACGAAGCCCGGCTCTCCCTAGCTAGTCGGGCTTCGTCGTATCTGGCGCGCGCCGAGCGGCGTGGGGGTCCAGCCCCTTCCGTGGTGCGGCCCGCGGCTCCGTCCGCGGCCCCATCGGTGGTGCCGAACGCACGCGAACGCTGGTCGCGCGCGCGCGGAGACGCCACTCTCCGTCCCGCATGTCCGAGCACGACGTTCTTGGTGGGGTCGGCGGGGTCAGCCGCCGCCTTCCCGCTCCCGCGACGCACACCACCTTCTGCCGCATCTGCGAGGCGCTCTGCGGCCTCGAAGCCGACGTCGAGGGCGGCCGCGTGGTGCAGCTCCGGCCCGACGCCTCGCACGTGGCCACGCGCGGCTACGCGTGTGTGAAGGGGCTGCGGCAAGCCGAGTACCTGCGCTCGCCCGATCGGCTGCGTCATCCGCTGATGCGGCGCGGCGATCGGCTCGTTCGCGCGACCTGGGACGACACCCTCGCCGACGTCGGTCGCATCGTGGCGCGCGAGCGCGCGATCCATCCCGATCGCGTCGCGATGTACGTCGGCACCGCGGCGGGTTTCGGAGTGCTGCATCCGATCTTCGCGCAGGGCTTCCTCACCGGGCTCGGCAGCAAGTCGACGTACTCGTCCGCCACCCAGGACTGCGCGAACAAGTTCGCCGCCGCGACCCACGTCTACGGCTTCCCCTTCACGCAGCCGTTCCCGGATCTGGATCACACGCGCGCGCTGATCGTGGTCGGCGCGAACCCCGCGATCAGCAAGTGGTCGTTCCTCCAAGTCAGCAACCCGATCGCGCGGCTGCGTGAGATGGAGGCGCGCGGCTGTCGGATCGTGTTCGTCGATCCGCGGCGCACGGAGAGCGCGAAGGCGGCGGGCGAGCACGTGTTCATCCGGCCCGGCACCGACGTGTGGTTCTACCTCGCGTTCCTGCACGAGCTCGCGGCGCGAGAGGCGCGCGGCGAGCGGGTCTTCGATCGCGAGCGCGTGCGCACCTTCGCGCGTGGGCTCGACGAGGCGCTGCACCTCGCGAAGGCCTGGAGCCCCGAGCGCTGCGCGGAGGTCACGGGTGTATCCGCGCAGACGCTGCGCCACGTGGTCGACGTGCACGTCGAAGGCACCCGCGCGGGCGGCGCCGCGCTCTACTCCAGCACCGGCGTGAACATGGGCCCGCACGGCTCACTCTGCTTTTGGCTGCAGGAGACGATCAACCTCGCGACCGGCAACACCGATCGGCGCGGCGGGACGCTGGTGGGGCAGGGCGTCGTCGACTTCCCCGCCTTCGGCAAGAAGACGGGCACGCTGCTGCGTCGTGATCGCTCGCGCATCGGCGCGTTTCGGAGCGTCAACGACGCCTTCCCGGGCGGCATCCTCGCGGACGAGATCCTCACGCCGGGCGAGCGGCAGATCCGCGTGCTCTTCGTGACCGGTGGCAACCCGCTGCTCACGATGGCGGGCTCGGCGCGGCTCGCGCGCGCGTTCCGGAGCCTGGAGGCGCTCGTGGTGCTCGACGTGCTCCCGAGCGAGACCGCGCACCTCGCGACCCACGTGTTGCCCTGCACGTCGCCGCTGCAGCGCCCGGATCTGCCGTTCGTGTTCCCGCTGATGCTCGGTCTGCAGTCGCGGCCCTACCTGCAGGCCACCCACGCGATCGAGGCGCGCGAAGGTGAGCAGCGCGACGAGGCGACGATCTACCTCGATCTCTGCCGCGCCTCCGGGGTGTCGCTCTTCGGATCGAAGGTCGCCCAGCGTGGGCTCGAGGCGCTGCGCGCGGCGCACACGGCGAAGCTCCGGCGCAAAGATCCGCGTGCGCAGCCCGCGCTCCCGGAAGAGACGTTGCTCGATCTCCTGCTGCGTGCGACGCGCCAGGGATCGTTCGCGTCGTTGCTCGCGCATCCGCACGGTCGCGCGCGTCCGGAGCACGAGGCGGGCACCTTCCTCGGCGCACGCGTGGTGACCGACGACGGCAAGGTCGACCTCGCGCCGGAGCCGCTCGTCACGATGGCGAGCACGCGGCTCGAGCCCGACTTCGCGGCCGAGCTCGTCGCGCGCACGAGTGGGAAACTGCGATTGATCACGCGACGCGCGGTCACCACGCACAACAGTTGGATGCACAACCACGAGGCGTTCGCGCGCGAAGGCACGAACCACCTCTACATGCACGGCGACGATCTGCGCGCGCGTGGGCTGAAGAACGGTGACCTCGTCGACGTGACGAGCGCGACCGCGACGGTGCGCGTGCCGGTGCGCGAGCTCGACGATCTCGCGCCGGGCGTGGTGGCGCTGCCGCACGGCTGGGGCCATCAGCACGCGCCCGGCTTGAGCGTGGCGAGCAAGACGCGCGGCGTGAACGTGAACCTGCTCGCGGCGGACGGCCCGGGCGCGCTGGAGCCGGTGAGCGGCATGGCGCGGCTGACCGCGATCGAGGTCGACGTGGTGCGCGCGGCGGGGCCGCAGGCGCACACGTGGAGCGGGCTGCCGGACGCCTGAGGTCGCGGCCGGCGACCGAGACAAACGAAGAAAGGGAGGCTGATGAGCCTCCCTTTTTCGCGAATGGAGCGTCGTTCAGTCGACGATCAGTCGACGATGCGCACGAGCTCGACGTCGAAGACCAACATGCCGGCCGGCGCGCCCGGACGACCCTGGTACGCGAGGCTCTCCGGGATCCAGAGGCGCCGCTTCTCGCCTTCGACCATGAGCTGCACGCCTTCGGTCCAACCCGCGATCACCTGGTCGAGGCGGAAGGTCGCGGTCTCGCCGCGGACGACGCTGCTGTCGAACATGCGGCCGTCGGTGGTCCAACCGCTGTAGTGGACCTCGACGCGGTTGGTGGCCGCCGGGTGGCGCGAGCCGGTCCCGCGCGTGAGCACGCGGGAAGCCAGACCGCTCGCGGTGCGCTCGGCGCTCGCGGGTGCGGCGGCGACGTCCTCGGGGGCGGCGGGCGGATCGGGCATCTCTTCGATCTCGAGCAGCTCGACGTCGAACACGAGCATGCCCTGCGGGCGACCGGGGCGACCCTGGTACGCGAGGGCCTCGGGGATCCAGAAGCGGCGCTTCTCGCCCGTCACCATGAGCTGCACGCCTTCGGTCCAGCCGGCGATGACGCCGTTGAGCGGGAAGGTCGCGGGGCGTCCGCGCTGCACGGAGCTGTCGAACATGTTCCCGTCGGTCGTCCAGCCCGTGTAGTGCACGGTGACGCGGTCGTTCTCGTCGGGGTGCGTGGTGCCGCTGCCGGCCTGCAGGACCTTCGAGGCGAGGTTCGTCGCGGTGCGCTGCGCGTCGGCGGGCGGCGCGGCGACGTCGCTCGGCGCCGGGATCGCACCGGGCTCGGGCGGCGCGGCGGGGCCGGCGCTCGGGCGCTCCGTCATCGCGGTCGCGGCCATCGTGCCTGCCTGGTCACCCGCGTTCGTCGTCGGGAGATCGACGGGCTCGGTGGGGGCAGAGGGCTGATTCGCGCATCCGAGCGCGAGGAGGAGGGAGAAGGCGAGTCGCTGGGACATGGTCGAGGCGCGTCGTACCCGGAGGGGGCGGGAGGAGCAAGCGGGGGCCCTTGCAAGGGAGTGGGTTCGGAGCCCTCGCGGACGTGCTCGTCGGAAGTACCGCTCGGCGTGCGTTGCGAACAGCCGTGGATGCCCCGCGGTGCGCGGTGTCTGCGCGGTCTGCGCGGTCTGCGCGGTCTGCGCGGTCTGCGCGGTCTGTGTGGTCTGCGCGGTCTGCGCGGTCTACAGCGCGACCCCGAGGCCGAGCGACACGGTCGACCACGCGCCGTCTACGGCGGCGGCGACGGGGCCGCGCGGGTCACCGACGCGACCGACGACGGGCAGCGTGACCGTGCCGAGCTCGAGCCGCGCGTGCACGAGCAAGCGACCGACGAGCACGCGCCACGTCTCTCCGACGAGAAATGCACCGCCGAACGGCGCGCTGACGACCCGCGCGTTCGGCGCGTCGCGATCGCCTTCGAGGCGCGCTCGTCCGACCCGCGCGCCGATGCCGCCCGCGATCCACCACGCGCCGACGGGACGACGCAGCAGCATCGCGACGCTCCAGCCGAGGCGATCGTCGCGTACGCGGCCGAGGTCGGAGCGCACGCGTCCGCGTGAGAGATCCATGCCGAAGCTCAGGCTCACGCGTGGACCGAGATCGACGAGCGCTTCGACCTGACCGCCGCCGATCGCGTGCGCGGGGCTGCCGCTGCCGCCGAACGTCCCGTCGAGCATCAAGCGCGCCCGCGAGACGCGTCGGATCGGACCGGGCGGCGGCGGCGGCGCGGGCGCGAGGCGGGCGTCGACCACGCGGCGCGCGACCTCGCGGACCGGCTCCGGCGCGACGGGCGTGAAGACGGGCGGCGCGTCGCTCGGAGGACGCAGCCGGAGCTCGGCCCAGCTCGCGGACACGAGCTCCGCGATCGCGAGCGCGAGCAGACGCGATCGGGCGACGCGCGCGGTGCCTTCGAGATCGATGCGCCGCGAGGTGAGCTTGCCGGTGACGCCGTCGTCGACCTCGAGCAGCGTCGCGTCGCGCGTGCACGAGGCGCGGACGCGGGTGGTGCCGAGGGTGTCGACGTCGACCGGCTCCACCGCGAGCTCGATTCCGACGATGCGGCGCACCGCGGGGGCGTCGACCTCCAGGCACGGGTGCAGATCGATCTGGAGCGGGACGCTCTCGAGCGCTTGGGCGTGCAGGCGCGCGAAAGGAGACGGCGCGAGGAGCGCCGAGAACGTGACGAGCGCGGCGAGTGTGGGGCGGAAGGGCGCCGCGATCAGTCGAGCCCGCCGAAGCGACGGACGGCGTCGACGCGCACTCCGCTCGGGAAGCGCGCCAGGTACTCCTCGGCGAGCGCACGTGCGCGCTCTTGTCGTCCTGCGCGGTGCCAAGCCTCGACCTCGCGTGCGAGAGCATCCTGCGCGAGCGAAGAAGCGGGATCCAGTCTCGCGGCTCGTTCGAAGGCGTCGGCGGCTTCCGCGGGTCGGCTGCGCAGGAGCACGCGGCCGATCGTGAACGCGGCCAGCGGAGCGCGGGAGTCGTTCGTGTGCTCGTCGACGACCCGACGGAGGTAGGTGACGGCTTCGTTCGGATGTCCGGAGAGGCGCGCGGCGTCGGCGGCGAGCATGAGGTCGTCGACGTCGGTGGTGCGCACGTCGTCGGCCGCGGAGAGCGCGGTCCAGGCCGCGTCGAAGTCGCCTTCTTCGGCGAGCGCGCGCCAGCTCGTGGCTTCTTCGCGCGCGGACGTGGCTTCGCGGTCTGCGGTGCCGTTCGCGGCGGGCGCGGTGCGCGTCGGTTCACGCTCGCGCACCACCTGCTCTTCCTCGGGCGCTGCGCTCGCGGTCTCGCCGTTCGTGCCGCTCGCGACGCCCATCGCGACGGCCTCGACGGGCGCTTCGACCGCGGACGACGCGGCCCGGTGAGCGGCGAAGCGCGCGCGATCGCCCGCGCGCAGAAGGCGATCCTCGTCACCTGCTTCCACACGCACGCGACCTTCGAGCACGTCGACCTCGATCTCGTCCGTCTCGTGCGCGACCACGAACTCGGTGCCCACCACGGTCACGCGCACGTCTTCGGCGTCGACCACGAACGCGCGCTCGGGCAGGCGGCTCACGTCGAAGCGCGCGCGCCCGCGGGTCAGCTCGAGCTCGATGCGCGCGTCGGCGACCACGCGCGGCGTCACCTCGGTGTCGGCGTCGAGGAAGAAGACCATCGATCCGTCGGGCAGGCGCAGGCTCGGGCTCGTCGCGGTTTCCGTGGGCGCGCTCGTCGGAACCATCCGCCACGCACCGACCGCGGCGAGCAGGACCAACGCCGCGCTCGCGGCGACCTTCACGACGGTGCGGCGGCGACGCTTCGCCACGAGGCCGCGCCACTGACGATCGAGGACGACCTCGTCGTCCTTCGTCGTGACGTGCTCGCGCGCTTTCGCGAGCGTTCGGGTCAGCTCATCCATCGACTTCGAGCTCCACCAAGATCCGTTGATGCGCCGCGGCGATCTTGCGCTTCGCGGTCGCGAGGGAGCAGCCGCAGAGCTCGGCCACTCGTTCCAAACGTTCGCCTTCGACGTGGCGCAGCGACCAGGCCACGCGTTCGTCGCTCGGCAGCGAGTCGAGCACCGCGTACACCTTCGCGAGCGTGTGCCGCGAGGTGGGGTCGGCCGCGTCGTCCGCGACCTGCGTGTAGTCGGCGCCCTCGTCGAGCCCGAGCACGCGCCGCACGCGACGGAGCTTCAAACGACGCTGCGCCTTGCGCACCGTGACGGTCGCGAGCCATCCCTTGATCGCGCCCGGCTCCCGCAGCTCGTCGAGCCCGCGCTGCGCGTCGAGGAAGACGTCCTGCACGAGGTCGTCGATCTCTTCGTGCCGCCCGAGCAGGCGCAGGCCGATGCGCGCGACGTAGGGCGCGAAGCGGCGGAAGACGGCCTCGCGGTCGCGGGGATCGATGGCCGCGTGCGCCTCGCCCGAGACGCGACCGCTCGCTTCGACGCCGCTCGGACCGGAGGCGCTCGGATCGGCCCCGCTCGGATCGGCCCCGCTCGGATCACCCTCCTTCGGGGACCCGGGCTCCACCAATCGGAGTCGGCTGCGTTCCTTCGCCATGCGCTCGAAACACGTAGTGTACCGCGCACGAAAAACGGCTCACGGACGAGGGCGCGCTCGGGTCGAATGGCAGGACGGGTGTCGAAGGCGTGAAGACTCATCGGCTCCGCGCTCACGCGCGACCCGATGGTTTCTCGGAATCGTTCAGCTTTGCGGACTTGCGTCCGCTTCGCCTCGAACGATTCCGCTTCGATTCGTGAGCCGTTCTGCGACGGCCACGCACTACGAGCCCGAGAGGACCTCCCATGGCATCCACGCGCTCTTGGACATTGGCCTTCGTCGCGCTCTCGTTCGCCGCGTGCGACGGCAAGGACGGCATCGTCTACGAGGACGGCGGCGTCGACGCGCCGGTGCTCCCCGATGCGCCACGCGACGTCGATGCGCCCAGCGTGCTCTCCACCACGCCCGCGGACGGCGCGGGGGAGGTCGAGCGCGACACGACGGTGAGCGTACGCTTCGACGAGGCCATGGACCCCACGCGTGGCAGCGTGGAGGTCGCCGGGACGACCTACGGGGTCGACGACGGCGCGTGGTCGGACACGACGTGGACGCTGACGCCCGACGTGCCGTTCGAGGAGGGCGCGCGCGTGCAGGTGGCGCTCGAGGACTTCCGCGACGTCGCGGGGAACGCGCTGCCGACGTACCGCTTCGAGTTCACCGTGCGGCGCGACGCGCCGACGGTCGTCACGAGTGACCCGGCCGAGGGAGCGACGGTGTCGGCGCGCCTCGACGTCCTGCGCTTCGAGCTCTCCGAGCCGATGGACAACGCGCGCGGCTCGGTGACGATCGACGGCGGCGCGACCGTCGGCGAGGTGCGGTGGATCGCGGAGAACGAGCTCGAAGTGGACGTCGAAGGCCTCGTGTACGAGCGGACCTACCGGGTCGCTCTCACGGGCTTTCGTGATCGCGCGGGCACGGAGCTGGCGGCGGACACCCTCGGCGACGGAGTGCTCGACTTCGCGACCGGCGAGGACGGCGACGCCCCGCGGGTGATGGATGCAAACCCCGCGGAGGGGCAGCTCGACGTCGATTTCGCGTCGCCGACGATCACGATCGTGTTCGACGAGGCGATGGCGACCGACGTCGGAGAAGCGCGCCTCGTGGTCGACACGCTGGACGTGGCGCTCGACGGAACGTGGAACGCCGCGGGCACGACGTTGACGCTCGACGTGGCGGGGCTCCTGCGCTCGGGCGGAGCGCACCGCGTGGTGCTCACGGGCTTCACCGACGTCGCCGGCAACGCACTGCCGGCGACCGATGCTTTCCTCGTCGACGACGCGCTCGACTTCCAGACGGGCCGCGATCTCGCGACGCCCTTCGTCGGGTTCTCCGATCCCTTCGAGTCGCAGGGCGACGTCACCTTCCAGCGTGAGCGCGTCGTCGTCTTCTTCAGCGAGGCGATGGCGCGCGACGTCGACACCGTGACCTTCGTCGGCGACGACGGGAGATCCTTCGACGCGACCGGGACGTGGTCGCTCTCGGGCACGCGCCTGACCCTCGACGTGCGCGATCGTCTGCAGAGCGGGCGCGCGTACACGATCGACCTCTCGGGCTTCCGCGACCTCGGGGGCGCGACGGTCGACGCCACGCACCCGTATCTGATCGATGGGGTGCTCGACTTCTCGCTCGTGGCGCCGCGCGGCGAGCGCTGCAACGACGCGCTCGAGGTCGCGCAGGCGACCACGACCGATGGCGTCCACGTGTGGACGATCGATGGTGCCGCCTTGAGCCTGCAAGACGGTTCGGGCACCTGCGACGAGACGAGCAGCGGAAACGACGCGGTCGTCCGCTACGTGAAGACGACGGCCGACACCGCGGGCGGCGGCACCGTGCTCGCGATCCGCGTGGAGAACACCGCGGGCGCGAACGTCGAGATCTTCCGTGATCTCTGTGATCCGCGTGACCTCGCGGCGGACGCGGCGCGGCTCAAGTGCCTCTGGAACAACGACGATTGGGAGGCGTACCTCGACGTCGGTCCGGGCGAGTACTTCGTGTGGGCGATGCCGACGAGCTCGTCGACGGCGGCGACCACCGTCACGATCCGCGAGCTCGCGCTCCCGCCCGAAGGCGAGACCTGCCTCGCGCCCTGGACGACGGCGAGCGCGATCTACACACCACCCGCGACCCCCGACGACTACGGCGTGTTCACGCTCCCGGCGGGCGCGTTTCAGTCGTTCGATCGCGACGTGACCTGGAACCGTCCGGGCACGCCGCAGTGCGACGCCGACTATGCGAGCGGCCCGATCGTCGGCGCGGACGGCGTGCTGCAGATCACCAAGACCGACAGCGACTCCACGCTCGAGATTTTGCTCGAGGTCGACGGCACGACCAGCGTCAACACCTTCCTCGTCGCCGAGCTCCTCGACCGCTGCGATCCGCTCGCGGCGGGTGCGGTCAGCCTCGAGTGTCGGGCCGCACTTCGCAGCGCCGACAACCCGCACCAGTTCTTCTTCGACGGCGCGGCCGGCACGTACTTCCTGTGGCTCCACACCGATCGCACCGGCGGCGAGATCGAAGGCGCGCGCGTGCGCGTGAAGGAGACGCGCGTGACGCCGGGTGACAGTTGCGAGGACGCGCTGCCGCTCGTGCCCGACTCGTCGAACGTCGTCACGCCGACGGGGACCCAGCGCCTCTTCGCGCCGAGCTGCGCGCCCGACGCGCCGCTGACCTGGTACCGCTTCACCACGACGTCCGCGATGACGGTGCTGAGCACGGACGTCGCCGCCGCGGTGGGCGTAGTGGACGCGGCCTCGGGGGGCGAGCGCGCGTGCACCGCGGACGCCACGGCAGGCCGCGCGATCTTCGCGGCGGTCGGCACCGACGTCTGCGTCGCCGTGCCCTCCGGCGCGGTGGGCCGCATCGACCTCGCGGGGCGCGCCTACGACGGCGTGCTCGGGCGACCGACGGCGCTCTCCATCGATCGGCCGCTCAACGCGAGCGGCAGCACCGCGACGATCACCGCCGACAACTGGATGACGGTCACCCCGAGCACGCTCTACATGGGCGTGGGTACGAGCTCGACCACCGTCGGCCTACTCCGCGCGCCGAAGGTCGGTGGTGTGCAGGCGGAGCTGCTGCAGACCGGGATCACCACCCGCGAGATGGGCAACGCGGGCGCGTCGGTGGGGGAGGCAGTGTTCTCGGTCGACGAGAGCACGACGATCGCGGACGGCGACGCGTACACCTTCCGCCTCGTCGGGACCTCCGGCATCCCCGCCACCGAGGCGTGGGACACTGGCAACGCCTACCAGAACGACGTCGACGCGATGGGCTACGACGGAACCGAGCTGCTGCTCGCGACCGACGTGAGCACCGGCGCGCCGGACACGTTCTTCTACGCGCTCGATCCGACGACGCCCGGCAGCAGCCGATCGATCGGACGCAACTCGGTGATCGAAGACGTCACCGCGATCGCGGGCGACGCCACGCACGTCTACGTGCTCGGCAACACCGGCACGACGGCGAGCGAGGGGCTCTATCGCCTGCGCCGCGATCAGCTCGGAGACGTCGCGCAGGTGCCGGAGGCCATCCACCTCGTCGCCCTCGACGACTTCCGCGCGAAGCTCTTCCTGCACCGCACGGCGACGACGACGTACGCGTACTTCCGCGACGACGCGGCGAACCTGCACGTGGCCGACGTCGGTGCCGCCACACCGACCTACCTCGGGATCCTCAGCGAGATCGGGGGCAGCGCCGACGACGCGTTCGCCTTCGATCCCACCGGACCCGCGATCTACCTCTTCGAGACCGAGTCGCTCACGACCGGCAACTTCGTCCGCCTCGACTGATTGGACGGGAGAACGCTCATGACGATCCGACGCATCCTCGCGATCCTCTGCACGCTCGCCGTCGCTTGCGGAGACGACGACCGGCCCACCACCGACGGAGGCCCGGGCGATCCCGACGGCACCGCACCCACCGACACCGTTCCGCCCTTCGTGGTGGGCACGGATCCGGCCGACGAAGAGACCGGCGTCGCGGTCGGACGCGACGTGACGATCTTCTTCTCCGAGGCCATGGCGACCGACGTGGGCGCCGCGAGCGCGACCGCGGACGGCGAGCCGCTCACGCTCGGCGAGGGCGTGTGGGACGAGAGCGCGCGCGAGCTGCGCTTCACGCCCGAGCTGCCGGCGGACGCCACGATCGTGCTCTCGCTCTCGGCCTTCGAGGACGTCGCGGGCAACGTGATGGTGGACGTCGAAGTGAGCTTCTCGACCGTCGACGGACGGGCGCCCCGCGTCACGAGCGCGACGCCGAGCGAAGGCACCGACGACGCGGAGCTGACGTTCGACGCGCGCTTCGAGATCGACGAAGCGCTCGCCAGCGATCGCGGTGCAGCGGCGCTGATCGGGCCCGAGGGCGACGTCGGCACGATTCGTTTCGAGGGCACCACGCTCGTCGTACCGGTCTCCGGGCTTCGTCCCGACACCGAGTACTCGCTCGCGCTCTCCGACTTCGCGGACGAATCCGGCAACGCGCTCGTCGGAGGCGACGCGCTCGGCGATCTCGCCCTCGACTTCTCGACCGCGCCCGACACCGCGGCGCCGCAGGTGGTCGACGCGATGCCGGGTGAGGGCACGGTCGACGTGCCGGCGAGCACGCAGACCGCGACGTTGATCTTCGACGAGCCGATGATGCGCAGCGGCACCGTGACCTACGCGGGCGAGGCGCTGTCGACGAGCTGGCGATCCGACACGCGCCTCGTGGTGCAGCTCCCCGCGCCGCTGCCGCTGTCGGCGACCGTCTCGCTCGTGTTGGCCGGCTTCGTCGACCTCGCGGGCAACGCGCTCGACGGCGAGGCGTACCTCGGCGACGGCGCGCTCGACTTCACGCTCGGCGAGGATCTCTTCGCGCCCTACGTGGTCGGATCGTTGCCGGAAGAGGGCGCGGTCGACGTCGCGTACGACGTGCCCCGCTTGGTGGTCGCGTTCAGCGAGGCGATGGACACGAGCGTGACGGCGGTGACGGTGCAGAGCGCGCTCGGCACCGCGACGATCGACGGAACCTGGAGCGAGTCCGGCACCCTGCTCGAGGTCGACGCGACCGACGTCGTCGCGGGTCAGACCTACCGGCTCTCGTTCCCGGGCTTCGAGGACGTCGGCGGCACTGCGCTCGACGTCGCGCATCCGTACCTCGGCGACGGCGCGCTCGACTTCGAGACTGAAGCTCCGACGGGCGAGCGCTGCCGCGACGCGCTCGACGTCGCGCGCGCTACGAGCTCGAGCGGTGGGCGCCACGAGTGGGTCCTGCCGGCCGCGACCTTCGAGTCCGCGGACGGACCGATGACGTGCGACACCACGACCTCCGACGACGCCGTGATCCGCGTGCGCAAGCTCGGGGACTCCACCGTGCTCCGCGTCACGGTCGAGAGCGCCAACACCGACGAGCTCGTGGTGCAGGCGACGCGCGGCGTGTGCGACACCACGACCGAAGCGGGCGTCGCGGCGATCACGCGCTGCTTGCCGAACTCGAACCAGTGGGGCTTCCACCTCGAGGGGCCGGCGGGCGACTACTTCGTGTGGGTCGCGCACGAGAGCACCGGCAACTTCGACGGCGCGACGGTGGTCGTGGAGGAGCTCGCTCCGCCCGAAGGTGAGACCTGCGCGGAGCCGCTCGATACCGCGAGCACCTCGTTCTACACGGCGCCGCCGACGGCGGGCGACTTCCACACGTGGACGGTGCCGACCGACGGCGTGCTCGGTTACGACCGCGGCAGCGTCAACGGCGACGCGGACGACTTCGCCTGCAACGACGACACCGAGCGCGGCGCGGACTTCGTGGTGCGGTGGGACAAGTCGACCGCGACGAGCCTGGTGGAGATCGAGGTGTCGATCGGCACCGAGAACGGTCTGGTCGAGATCTTGGACGGCGCCTGTCTGCCGAGCGCGGGTGCGACGCGCGGCGCGTGCGAGCCTGGGTTCACGGGGAGCCGCACCTACCTGATCGACGGCCCGGCGCGCCCACTCTTCGTGTGGGTCGCGGCGGACGACGACGGGCTCACGTCGGATCCCTTCAGCTCCTACTTCCCTCCGAGCGCCACCGTGCGCGTGCGCGAGATCGAGCCTGGCCTCGGCGACTCGTGCAGCAGCGCGATCCCGCTGGTCGTCGGTGACAACGCCGTCACCCCGACGGGCACTCGCTCGCTCGGCGCGCCCTCCTGCGCCGCAACCGCGCTGACGTGGTACCGCTTCACCGCATCGACGACCCTCAGCGTCGTGACCGGCAACGGCTTCGCGCCGGCCGGCATCGTGACCACGAGCGGCACCGAGCTGTCGTGCAGCGGATCGGTCGTGTCGGGCGTCGCCGCCTTCACCGCGCCCGGAGCCGAATACTGCGTCGCGGTCGCCTCCGGAGGCGCGGTCACGAACCTCCGCGTCGAGTCGGTGCCTTACGCCGGCGTCACTGGAGCGACGGTCACCGACCTCCTGGTCGAGCCTTACGAGGGCAGCTCGTCCATCGACGACGTCTTCGATCCCGAAGACTGGATCGCCGTCACTCCGACCTACGTGTACCTGGCGAGCGACAACGATCGCCTGATGCGCGCACCGCGAACGGGCGGCGTGATCGCCGAAGAGCTCCTCGAGGACGCGACGGTGATGGGCGAAGCTGGTGTCGCGGTCGGCGAAGCGATTTTCGGGGTCGACGATCTGCGCAGCGGCGCGAACCGGCTCTTCCGCTACGTCGCGCCCGACGGGACCTTCGGCGTGATGCCTTGGGACACCGGCTCGACGTACGTGAACGCGGGCATCGACGTGATCGCCTACGACGGGACCTCGCTCTTGCTCGCTTCCTCGCGCGAGACGACGTCACCGCAGCCGATCACCTTCTACTCCGCCGACCCGAGCACGCCCGGGCCGGTGACGCTGCTCGGCACGAACGATTCGCTCAGCGACGTCTCGGCGATGGTGGCGGACGCGACGTACCTCTACGTGGTCGGAACGGTCGGCACGACGGAGGGCGTGTACCGCCTCGTGCGCTCCGAGCTCGGCAACCCCGCCGCGGCCGTCGAAGAGCTGCAGGTGGGAGGCGCGTCGTTCGATCACTCCAACGACAACGCGAGCCTGGTGCTCCAGCCGGCCTCCGGGGGCGCGCCCTCGGTGCTCTACTTCCGGCCCTACAACCCCGCGGACGTGTTCGCGATCCTCTCGCCCGAGAGCGTGAGCCCGCGTTTCCTCGGCCAGGTCTTCGGGCTCGGTCGGAACAACGACGACTACGTGCTGGCTCTCGATCCCTCGGTCCCGGCGCTCTTCCTCACCGAAGAAGAGACCGACCTCTCCAATCCGCGCTGGCTGCGCGTGGAGTGATGACGATGCGTGACTTCTGCTGCTTCGTGCTCACCTTCGCCCTCGCGGCGTGCGGTGACGACGACATCCGGGTCGGTGACGGCGGGCTACCCGACGCGCCCATGGCCGACGCGGGCACCGACGCGGGTCGCGTCGACGTCACGTGTGTCGATCCGGGAGGCATGCTCGGTGCGACCTGCGAGGTCGCGGCCGAATGCAACGACGGCTGCACCTGCAACGGCGTCGAGCTCTGCGAAGCGGGCGTGTGCGTCGCGGGCGAGGATCCTTGCGACGACGGCATCGAGTGCACCACGGACGGCTGCGACGAGGACGAGGACGTCTGCGTGTACGAGACCGACGACTCGATCTGCCTCGACGACGATCTCTGCAACGGCTCCGAGCGTTGCGTGGTCGGGCTCGGTTGTCGTCCGGGTGGTCGTCTCGCGTGCAGTGATGGCGACCCCTGCACGGTGGGCTCCTGCGACCCCGAGACCGGATGCGCGTTCGAGCTGCGCGATCTCGACGGAGACGGCTTCGCGGACGATCGCTGCGGTGGCCTCGATTGCTTCGACGACCCGGGCGATGGCGCGGACGTGTTCCCTGGTGCGCCCGAGATCTGCGGCAACGGCGTGGACGACAACTGCAACGGCATCCTCGACTACCGTGAGGTGACCTGCACCGCGTCGAACGACGACTGCGCGACCGCGGAGGCGTTGCCGGGGCCCGGCACCTACGTGCGCAGCACGCGCGGCCTCACGAACGCGATGACGATCGGCTGTCGCCCCTCGGGCCTCGACGCGGTCTTCACGTTCACGCTCGACCGTGCGCGCGACGTGGTGGTGGTGGCCGAGATCGACGGAGGCAACGGCGCGGTCGCGCTGCGCCGCCTCGACGATTGCGATTCGACCGGGCCGGACGCGCTCTGCGCGAACGAGGGCGCGGTCTCCGACGTGACCGCGCGGGATCTCGAGCCCGGTGAGTACGCGATCGTGGTGGAGACCAGCACCGCCACGAGCTTCGCGCTGAGCCTCTCTTTCCTCGAGCCCACGCCGATCCTCCCGGTGGATCTCTGCGACGTGGACACCGTCGACGTCTCGGCCGGTGGCACCTTCATGGGGCTCTTCGTCGACGTCAACGACGACTACGAGCTCGCCTGCCGCACGCCGAGCACGACCCAGGTCCGCAAGGACGTCGCGTATCGTCTCGAGATCACCTCGCCCAAGGACGTGGTGCTGCGAGGTTCGACGCGTTCGTCGTCGAGCGTTCGCCCGAGCACCTACCTCACGCTCGTCCGCGACTGCGGGAACCCCGCCACCTCGCTCGCGTGCGTGCAGTCGACCAGCGCGGAGATTCGGCGCCGCGCGCTCGAGCCGGGCGTCTACTACGTGCTCCTCGAGTCGTCGTCGACGACCGCGGTGAGCTGGGAGCTGCAGGTGAGCGTGCTCGATGCGATGCCACGCAACGAAGGAGACGCCTGCTCCACCGCGGAGGACATCACGGACACCTCCGTCACGTTGCCGCTCTCGAGCCTGGAGCTCGACTACGGCACCGGCTGCGGTGGCAGTACGAGCTCGTCTCGCGACGGCACGTACGCGTTCACGCTCACCGAGCGCCGCGACGTGATCCTCGAGACGAACGTGGGCGCGATCCACTACCTCTCCGTCGCCACGGAGTGCGGCAATCCGGCGACGGAGCTCCTGTGCACGAGCGGTACGCCGAGCCTCGCTCCGCGGCTCTTGCGGATGGACCCGGGCACGTACTTCGTGACCTTGTCGACGACCCTTTCGAGCGGAGACGTGACGGTCACCGCGCGGACGGAGCCGCCCACCGAGACGCCCGCGAACGACACCTGCGGGGGAGCGCTCGTGCTCGAAGACGGCGTGGAAGCGCGCGGCACGTTGCTCGGCGCGAGCGACACCACGCTCCTCTGCGGCGCAGATGGGAGCCGCGACGTCTTCTATCGGCTCGACCTCGCGGAGCGCCGGAACGTCACGCTCGTCGCTCGACGCGCGGACGGTTCGACGGAGCCGCTCTCGATCTCGCTCTTCGGGGGCACCTGCGAGGCCCCCGAGATTCCGCGCTGCGCGAGCGGCACGCCGGCGTTGCTCAATCGAACCCTCGAGGCGGGGACCCACTACGTCGCGGTGGAGTCGATCCCCAGCTTCGCAGGCTCCTACGTGCTGACGGCCTACCTCGCGGCGCCCTGAGCGTTTCGCTCGACGTTCTTCGCCGATTCCTGATCTCTCTCATTCGACGTTCCTCGTGGAGTCTCCCATGCGTGCATCTCGCTTCCTGTTCCTCTTGCTCGCGCTCGGAGTCGCTTGCGGCGACGACGACTCGCGCGTCTCCGACGCCGGGCCGCTCAGCGACGCGTCGACCCCCGACGATCTCGACGGCGACGGAATCTCGAACGCGGACGAGGGATTCGCCGGACGCGTCGACACCGACGACGACGGCACGCCCGATTACCTCGACATGGACTCCGACGACGACGGCTTGCCGGATTCGTTCGAGGCCGGCGACGACGACGTGTCCACGCCGCCCGTCGACTCCGACGGCGACGGAACCCCGGACTTCCGGGATCTCGACTCCGACGGGAACGGCATCGTCGACTCCCGCGAAGGGATGGGGGACGTCGACGGCGACGGGCGCCCCGACGCGCGCGATCCAGACGACGATGGCGACCGGGTCTCGGACGTCGTCGAGATCGACGGACGCACCGAGTTCCCGGCGGACGCGGACGACGACGGCATCCCCGACTTCCGCGACCCCGACGGCGACGACGACACGATCCTCGACGGAGACGAACGCCCCGCGATGGGCGACGCACCCGACACCGACGAGGACGGCATGCCGGACTGGCGCGACGAGGACACCGACGGCGACGGCTATCCGGACTCGGTGGAAGCGGGCGACGACGATCTCTTCACGCCTCCCGTCGACACCGACGAGGACGGCATCCCGGACTTCCGGGACTTCGACAGCGACAACGACGGTCTCCCGGACGCGATCGAGCGTGACGCCGGGACCGACCCGCTCGACGAAGACTCCGACGACGACGGCGTGAGCGATCTGATCGAGGTGGGGGCCGGAACCGACCCGCTCGACGGCACCGAGAGCCCACGGACGCGTGGCGACTTCGTGTTCGTGGTGCCCTTCGTGGAGACCCCGGAGCCCGAGCGCGACACGCTCGAGTTCCGCACGAACATCCAGTTCGCCGACGCGTACTTCCTCTTCGACACGACCGGATCGATGTCGACCGAGATCGACTCGATGAAGAGCGCGATCGTGAACGTGATCGACAACCTCGTGTGCGAGGACTCGGGCGTCGCTTGCGCGGGCGATCTGGAGTGCATGGAGGGCCAGGTCTGCAGCGCGGCGGGCACCTGCATCGCCGACCCACGCATCGCCGGCTGCATCGCGAGCCTCTGGACGGGGGTGGGTGTGTACTCGGGCAACCCGAACAGCTACCGGAACCTGCTCGCGCTGCAGCCCGACTCGGCCGAGACGCAGCGGCGAATCCCGGATCGCGCGGACGGTGGCGGTGCCAACGAGACGCTCTTCGAGAGCGTGGCGTGCGTGGCCGATCCCACCGCGTGCTCGGGCGCGGAGTGTGTTCCGGGCGGGGTCGGCTGCCCGGCGTATCGCGCGGACGCGCGGCGGATCTTGATCACCATCACCGACGAGCCGAACCAGTGCACGACGTGCGCGGTGAACACGGCGGCCGCCGCGGGCAGCCGACTTCGCGCGGAGGATCTCGTGTTCGTCGGCGTCGACGCGGACGCGGGGAACTCTCCCGCGGTTCCTCTGCAGGAGATCGCGCGCCAGTCGAACAGCTTCGACGCCAGCGGCGAGCCGCTCTACGTGCAAGGCTCCGAAGCCTCCGTCACGAGCGCCGTCACGGACGCTGTGCGGCGGATCGCGGAGAACGTGACGCTCTTCGTGAACGTCGCGCCGGAGGAGGTCGCCGGCGACGACGGAGACGCGCTGCCCTTCATCGATCGCATCGAGGTGAACGTCTCGGGCGACGGAGACTGCACCGCGGTCGGCTCGGTGGCGGACACTGACGGCGACGGCTTCCGCGACGCGTTCCCGAACCTCTTGCCTGGCACCCCGATCTGCTGGGACGTCGTCGCGCGCGAGAACGACCTCGTTCGTCCCACCGCTCGTCCCCAGGTCTTCGTCGCCCGCGTGGTCGTGCGCGGAGACGGCTCGATCCTCGACACGCGCCGCGTGTTCTTCCTCGTCCCGCCACTGGTGGACCGCCCAGTGTTCGAATGACCAGTGTTCGAAGGAACTTTTCGTGAGCCGTTTTTCGCCCCCCGCGCACTACGGGGTCGAGCGGCTGGTCCGCTCTCCGAAGCGGCGTGGTGGTCCATCCCCCCAACCGCCACGACGCTCAGGACGGGCACCCCTCGGAGCTCTCCGTTTCCACACTTCCCACACACATCCACACCTCACTCCGAGGGGTGCACGTCCGTTGCCGGGCTCGACGCAGGACGTCTCGAGCCGCCTCCGCGTCCTGAGCCCCGAGCCCACGAAACTGGGGGGTGCGGTGACCCGACCGACTGCCCACCATGCCCGACGAGCCTTCTCCCATGCGCACACCCGAGCCGCGCACACCTGCCGAGCCGCCCGCGCCGACCACGCCGCGCGTTCCGCTCTCGACCCCTCCGGTCGAGCAGCCGCCGCAGACGCGTGACCGCACGCCGACGCGCCGCCCGCCGCCGCGCGAGTCGCGCGCGCGGCTCTGACGCTCGCTCCTCGCGCGGTCGCGAGGTTCGCCGTGCGGCGTCAGCCGTGCACCGCGAGCAGGTAGATCACGATCCCGAACACGCAGATCATCGCCGCCGTCTCGACCCAGCTCACTTGGCCGTCGTCCTGCACGGCCTTCCAGAGCATCAGCATCGGCGGGAACGCGAGCAGCATCACGCTCGTGGTCTCGAGATCGATCGGCAGGATCGCGCCACTGCTCGCGGTCGGGATGACGCCCGTCTGCGCGAGGATCGCGAGCAGGATGAGCGCGACCGGGAGCACCACGAAGGGCACCTGGCTCACCTGTCCGGCCGCCGACGCGAGCGCCACGTCGTACATCTTGTTCGCGTGCGAAGTGACGATCATCGCGAACGCACCCGCGCTCGCGAACACGCTCAGCAAGAGCGCGCCGACCATCTCCGGGTATCCGGCTTCGTCGAGCGCCTCGACGAGGATGTCCGCGAAGTCGCCCACTGCGTGGCCGCCGAGCACCGAGGTCGCGAGGCCGATCGCGCCGAAGCCCGCGATGGTGCCCCAGCTCGGCGGCGCCACCGGCGGCGGACCGTCCGCGGCTGACCCCGCGGACCCGGAAGGACCGTCGTGCGCTTCTTCCTTCTCGTCGCTGCTGAAGCGCTTCACGAGCTCCAGCGTCGCGACGATCTGCACGAAGAGCAGCGCCGCGCCGAGCACGTACAAGTCCGCCGCGCCGAGGCCCTCGCCGCCGTGATCGCCGGCGGAGAACGTGCGCAGCATCAGCATCACGAGCCCGGTTCCGAGAAAGACCCCCGCCGCGGCGGCGAAGAGATCCGTGCTGATCTTCACGAGCGGCTCGGGCAATCGCGCGTGACCGGTCGCATCGCGCGGCAGGAAACCGCTGTAGAGACCGAACGCGAGCGCGCCGACGTGCAGGGTCAGACACGTGACGATGAAGCCCACGCGCGGGGCGGCGGCGAGCACGAAGCCGAGCATCACGAGCTCGGGCACGTTCGAAGCCAGACCCGCCATCGTGCCGGCGACGAAGGGGTTCCAGCCGACGCGTTTGCCGACCCCCTCGACGCTCTTGATCATCGCCTCGCAGCTTCCGAACACTACCGCTAGACCGCCGAGCCCGAGACAGGCCGCCGCGAGCCAGAGGGGCAGCGCGTGATGCCCGAACATCCCGACCGCGACCACCGCGCCGCCGCCGCCGATCTTGTAGAGCCAGCCTCGTCCTTCGCCGCTTCCCGCCATCGCGCGTGGGTGTAGTGCAGGAAGCGCCCGCGCGTCGAGCGCGGCGTGTCGGATGCGTCTCGATCGCGTGGGCGTGTGTTGACGTCGTGGTGGTCGCGGCCGTGGTCGTGAACGTGAGCGTGAGCGTGAGCGTGAACGTTCGTCCAACGTGTCGTGTGCAACGAAGGCCAGGCACGACGACCACCGTGCTCTCGTCGCCGAGCACGTCGCCGACCACGACCACGACCACGTCGACGATCACGTCGACGATCACGTCGACGATCACGTCCACGATCACGTCCACGATCACGTCGATCACGTCGATCACGACGATCACGACGATCACGAAGACAAAGACACTCATCCGTGCGCGACCCGAGCACGCCGCATGTCCTCACGCCCCTTCCTCGCGTACCTTCGCGCCCGTGCTCCCCGAGACTCGGCTCCTCCTCCGTCATCCCTTCTTCCTCCAGGGCGACGTCTACACGCTCGGCGTGCCGGGATCGGAGCTCGCTCCCCTCGGCGTGAAGCGCGGCTGGAGCCCGGACGCCCACGAGCGCGCGGTCGCTCCCTTCGCGCTCGACGGCGAGCTCGCCCCGAACGCGCGCGCGGAGATCGCGCTCGTCTACTTGCCGAAGGGCAACGCGCGTCGCGATCACGTGCTCGACCTCGCGAGCACGATCGCGGAGAGGCTCGTGCTCGTCGGCTGCAACGACGCGGGCATCAAGACCGCGCGCAAAGCGGTCGCCGCGCGCGCGACCGGGCCCGTCCAGAGCGAGCACGGAAACCACGCGCAGCTCGTGGCGACCTCGCTCTCGGTCGTGGAGCCGAAGCTGCGGGAGCGCCGGTTCGAGGTGCCGATCGCCGAGGGAGCCGCGCTCACGCTCGTCTCGCTGCCGGGCGTGTTCTCCGAAGGGCGGCTCGACGACGCCACGCGCACGCTGCTCGACGTGATCGAGTGGCCCGCGCGCGGACGTGTGCTCGATCTCGGCTGCGGCGCGGGGCCGATCGGCCTCTCCGCGAAGCGCCGCGTGCCCGCGCTCGACGTCACGCTCGTGGACGTCGACGACTACGCGGTCGAAGCGACGCGACGAGGCGCGAAGGTGAACGCGCTCGACGTGGAGGTTCGCTCCAGCGACGGGTATTCCGCGGTGAAGGGCGAACGCTTCGACGTGATCGTCACGAACCCGCCGTTCCACCGCGGTGTCGGCACCGAGTACGAGGTCACGCGCGCCTTCGTGAACGAGGCGCCCGCGCACCTGCGACCGGACGGAGCGCTCTGGCTCGTCGCGAACGCCTTCCTCCCCTGGGAGGAGCCGCTCCGCGCACGCTTCGCGACGGTCGACGTCGTCGCGCAAGATCGCCGCTTCGTCGTCTACCGCGCGACGCGCCCGCGCACGTGACACCTGTCCTCGGTGTCGGGGTCGACGCGAGGGGTGCAGCGGCGGTGGCGCGAAGCGTCGACTCGGGCTCCGTCTCGGACGTCTTCCGCGTCAGCCGAGCAACGCGATCGCGGCCGCGATCGGATCCCCCTTCGCCTTCCACCCCATCGCGGCCAGCGTCCCGTGCAGTGCCCCGAGGCAGAGCAACACGTTCCGCGGCGTCGAGCCGCTGCCCATGAGGCCGATGCGCCACGCGCGACCCTTGAAGTCGCCGAGCCCGCCGCCGATCTCGATCCCGTAGCGCTGCAGCAGCGCCTTGCGCACCGGCGCGTCCTCGATGCCCTCCGGGATCGCGACCAACGTCAGCGGCGGAAGCCGCGAGCCCTCCGGCACCGGTAGCTCGAGCCCGAGCGCCTGCAGACCCGCCGCGAGCGCCTTCGCGTGTCGTGCGTGCCGCGCGAAGCGCGCGTCGAGGCCCTCTTCGAGCGCGAGCCGGAGCGCCTCGTGGATGCCGTAGAGCATGTTGATCGGCGCGGTGTGGTGGTACGCGCGCTCACTGCCCCAATACGAGCCGATCAATTCGAGATCCAGGTACCAGCTCTGCGGCCGAATCTTTCGTGACTTCAGCTTCGCCATCGCGCGCTCCGAGAGCGACACCGGCGCGAGCCCGGGCGGACACGAGAGGCACTTCTGGGTGCCGGAGTAGATCGCGTCCACCCCGTGCGCGTCGACGTCGATCGGTACACCGCCGAGCGAGGTCACCGCGTCCACGAGGAAGAGCGCGCCGAGCTCGTCCGCCAGCGCGCGGAAGGGGGCGAGCGGCGTGAGCACGCCGGTCGAGGTCTCCGCGTGCACCATCGCGATCGCGTCGAAGCGCTGACCCTTCGCGGCCGCGCGCATCGCGTCGGCGTCGATCTCGCGCCCCCAGGGCGCGCTCACCGTCACGACCTCCGCGCCACAGCGTCGCGCGACCTCCGCCATGCGCCCACCGAACACGCCGTGCACGCCCACGAGCACGCGGTCGCCCGGCTCGATCAGGTTCACGAAGAGCGTCTCCATGCCCGCCGAGCCGGTGCCGCTCATCGGCATCGTGATCGTGTTCTTGGTGCCGAAGACCGCGCGCAACATCGCGCGCACCTCGTCCATCACGCCGAGGAAATAGGGATCGAGGTGCCCCACGGTCGGCGCGGCGAGCGCGCGCAAGACGGAGGGCGCGACGTCGCTCGGACCGGGGCCGAGGAGCACACGCGCGGGGGGAACGAGGGGAGCGGGGACGGACAGGGTCATGGGAGGTCTCGTGCGGCTCAACTGCCGCGGTAGGTGGAGAAGCCGAAGGGGCTCAGCAAGAGCGGCACGTGGTGGTGCTCGCTCGGGTTCGTGACGCGAAACGTGAGGGTCGCCTCGGGGAAGAACGCGGCGTCGCCGAGGTACGCGGTGAGCGCGAAGACCAATCGGTACGTGGTCGCGCGTTCGGTGACGAGCCCACGCACGCGACCGTCGTCGTCGGTGAGGTGCTCACCGAGGAGCATCCACGCGCCGTCGAGCAGCGCTTCGACGCGCAGGGGCACGCCGCGTGCCGGAACGCCGCGGGCGAGATCGAGGACGTGGGTGCTGAGGCTCATGAGGCTTCCTCCGCGCGGAGCTTCGTCGGCCGCTGACCCGGCCGACCGCGAAGCATCGCACCGATGGGCGGCCGCGCACCGATCGGCGGTGTCCCTTCGACCCGCGGGCACTCACGCGACGCGCAGGCCGCGACACCCTCGACGAGCCACACGAGACGCGCGTTCATCGCAGCTCCGCCAGGCGAAGGCGCGTGATCTTCTTCTGTTCGCCCGCCGCGATCGCGAGCTCCGCCTCCGGCCCGTTCGCGAGCCGCGACCGAAGGATCGCGAGCATCTGGTCGGCCGACTTCCCGGTCGCGCACACCAGGAACACGTGCCCGAACTTCTCTTCGTAGCGGCGGTTCCCGTCCGAGAGCGCGGCCAGGGTGGCCACGTGCGCGCCCCGCACGCCCGCTTGCTCGCGCTCGGAGTCCTCCGCGTGCGCGAAGGCCGCGAGGCGCTCCTTCTTCTCGCCGATGCGCGGATGCGTGGCGAACGCTTCGAGCCAGTCGTCGGCCACGAGCGCGTCGAAGGCGCGGTCGATCGCGCGATCGAGCCGCGCGCCGTCGTGGAACGGACGCGCGCGCAGCATCGCGTCGACCCAACGTCGCGCGCCGCAACAACGTCCGAGCGCGGCCTGCGCCTCCGCGTCCGGCAGCGTGTCGAGCCGCGACGCGACGGCGTCCCACGGATCGCCCACGAGAGGTGCCGCCGCCGCGCTCGCGCTCGGCGGAGCCTTCGTCGCAGCGCGATCGGAGGCGGGATCGGGACCAGGACCGTGAGAGGGATCGTGGGTCATGCGAGGATCCGTCCGCGCACGCGGGAGAAGCTCCAAGAGCCGACGCGCGCGTCGTAGGCGCGCTCACCACGGAGCCAGGTCGCGCGCACCGCGCCGCGCAGCGTGAGCCCCTCGTAGGGCGTCAGATCGTGGCGGTGGAGGATCGCGCGGCGATCGACGGCGAAGCGCGCCTCGGGATCGAACGCGACCAGATCGGCGTCGAAGCCCGGTTCGATGCGGCCCTTCTTCGCGAGCCCCACGAAACGCGCGGGCGCGTCGCACATCCAGCGCGCGATCGCGTCGAGCGAGAAGCCGCGCGCGCTGGCTTCGGTGTGAGTCGCCGAGAGGCCGAGCTGCAGCCCCGCGATGCCGCCCCACGCGCCCGCGACGTCGCCTTCGGCCATGCGCTTGAGGGCGGGCGCGCACGGCGAGTGATCGCTGACCACGAAGTCCACGAGCCCCTCGCGCAGCCCACGCCAGAGCCCTTCGCGCTGATCGCGCTCGCGGATCGGCGGCGCGCACTTGAAGCGTGGATCTCCGTCCGGGATCGTCTCCGCCTCGAAGCTCAGGTAGTGCGGGCAGGTCTCGACGCTCAGCTTCACGCCGCGCGCGCGCGCCTCCGCCACGAGCCCGAGCGCGTCCGCGCACGCGAGGTGCACCACGTGCACGCGCGCGCCCGTCGCTTCGCCGAGCTCCGCGAGCAGCGCGATCGCCGCTTCTTCCCAGGCGCGCGGGCGCGACGCGAGGTAGTCGCGGTAGCGGCGTGGATCCGAAGGCGAAGGCGCGCCGAGATCGAGCTCGCAATGCGCGAGCAGCGGCACCCCGCGCGCAGCGAGCTTCGGCAGCGCGATCCGCAGATCCGCCGCGCCCACGTGCGGAAGCTCGTCCACGCCGCTCTCGATCAAGAACGCCTTGAAGCCGAGCACGCCCGCGTCGATCAGCGGCTCGAGGTGATCGGCGTTGCCCGGGATCACCCCGCCGTAGAAGCCGACGTCGACCACGAGCTGCCCCTCCGCTGCGCGCCGCTTCTTCGTGAGCGCGTCGACGCTCGTGGTCGCGGGGATGCAGTTGAGCGGCATGTCGACCAGCGTCGTGATGCCGCCCGCCGCAGCGGCCGCCGTCGCGGTCGAGAAGCCCTCCCACTCCGTGCGACCCGGCTCGTTCAGGTGCACGTGCGTGTCGACGAGCCCGGGCAGGAGCGCGAGCTCGCCGAGGTCCTCCACGCGCCCACGCTCGAAGGGCACGTCGTGCGGCTCCACCGCGGCGATGCGCTCGCCATCGACCACCACGGTCGCGGGCCGCGTGCCCTCCGGCGTGACCACGCGTCGACTGCGCAGCGCGAGCACTCAGCGCACCTCGTCGTTCGCGACTTCGCCCGTCGACGCGTCGCTCGGTTCGTCCAGGCGCACCGACTCGATGTCCGGCACGTCGTACGCGTCGAGCGCGCGGAAGTGGGTGTCCGCGTCTTCGAGGTAGAGCTGGCGCGTGATGCCGGCGACGAGCCGATCGACGCCGTACTTCATGCCCGAGATGCTCGCTCCGCCGAGCCCGCAGCTCAGCAGACCGCCGAACGAGAAGCAGAAGAGCCCGCGCAGCCACGGCGCTTCGCCTTCGCGCCGCTCGGTGAGCTCGAAGCTCGGCCCGAGGTAGGGATGCCGGAGCAGCTCGTCGACGCGCTCGCCTGCCGGCGGCTCGAAACGATCTTCCCAGATCGCGCGCAGCTCCGGGCGCGTCGCGAGGTCCGTGCGGAAGCCCGTGCCGCAGATCACGAAGTCGTGCGCGCTCGTTCCCTTCGGCGTCGTCACGCGCACCTCGCCGTCGATCTCTTCGACCGACTGCCACGGCGAGCCCGGCCGCAAGTGAAAGTCCGGATGCTCGGCCGCGCGCTCGTAGGTCGTCTTCGGCGGGAGCTGACCCGCCTCCCAGAACCGCTTCACGAAGCGCCACTTCGCCTCGTCCGGCAGATCCGCGTGGTGCCGCAGGAAGCCCGTGAACTCCGCCCAGCGGTACACGTTCACGCGCACCAGATCCGGTCGACGAAAGAAGAGATCGACCCGCGCCGCGCCGTGCTCGAGCGCGACCGCGGCGTTGTCGAACGCGGACGCGCCCGCGCCGAGGATCGCGACGCGTTTGCCTGCGAGCGCCTCGAAGTCGATGCGTTCGCAGGTGTGCGCCCAGCGCGACTTCGGCAGCCCCTCGCGCACCAGCTCGGGTACCCACCACTGCCCGGATCCTTCGATGCCCGTCGCGAGCACGACCTTGCGCGCGTAGACGACGTCCGCGGTGCCGAGCGGTCCGCTGCCGGTCGTGATCGGCACGAGGAAACAGCCGTTCGCGGCGTCCCATCGCATCGCGCCCACGCGCGTCTCGTTCTTCACCGGAAGATCGAGCACGCCGCGCAGCCAATGCAGGTACTCCGCCCACGCCTCGCGATCGATGAACGCGAACGCGTCGAAGCTGCCTTCGCCGTGCTGCGCCTCGAACCACGCCTGCACGGACAGGCTCGGGATGCCGAGCTCCGGCCCCAGCACGTGCTTGGGCGTACGCAGCGTCTTCATGCGCGCGAAGCGACGCCACGGACCTTCTTGTCCGGCCGGCGCGGCGTCCACCACGAGCACGTTCTCCACGCGCTCGCGGCGCAGCGCGAACGCGGTCGCGATGCCGCCTTGGCCTCCGCCCACGATCAGCACGTCGAGGATCGGCTCACCTCCTGCGGTCTTCCGCGGAGGCACCCACTCGCGCTTCGGATACGCGAGCATCGCGAGCTCTCGCCGCGCGCGTTCTTCGAGGCGCGCGAGCGCGTCCCGTCGTGCCTCGTCGCGCGCGTCGGACGGAAGGCTCGTCACGCCGTCCTTCTTCATCGACGTCGCCCGCGCCGCTCCCTGATCACGCATCGGTCCCCTCCGCGAGCTGCAACATCGTGCGCGCGAGCACCTCGGCGCCGCGCGCGATCTCTTCGGGGCTCGTGTGCTCGTCCGGTCGGTGGCTCAGGCCTCCCGCGGAGGGCACGAAGATCATCCCCATCGGCGCGACGCGCGCGAGGAAGAGCGCGTCGTGGTAGGCGCGGCTCGGCAGCCGCATCGACGAGAGCCCGAGCGCACGCGCGCTCGCCTCGACCGCGTCGACGATGCGCGGATCCGAGGTGGCCGGCGGATCCGCGTTGAGCGTGCGCAGCGCGATCGTCACGCCACGCTCGTTCTGGATGCGCGCGATCGCGTCTTCGATGCGCGCGAACGCGGCGTCGCGCGCGGACAGCTCGGTGTCGCGCAGATCGATCGTGAGCTCCACGCGGTTCGGGATGCCGTTCACCGCGCCCGGGAACACGCGGCAGATCCCGACCGTGCCCACGGTGTCTCCCGTGCTCGATCGCTTCGCCGCGTCTTCCACCGCGAGCACCAGCTCGGCCGCGGCGCAGAGCGCGTCGCGTCGCGTCGGCATCAGCGCGCCGCCCGCGTGACCGCCTTCGCCGCGCACGAGCACCTCGTACGACGCCGGCGCCGCGATCGCGCTCACCGCGCCGATCGCGATGCCTTCGCGTTCGAGCACCGGGCCCTGTTCGACGTGCAGCTCGACGAACGCGTGGAAATGACCCGGCGCGAGCGGCACCTCTTCGAGCGCGCCCGAAAAGCCCGCCTCCGCGCGTACATCCTCGAAGCCGCGTCCCTCCGCGTCGCGCAGCGCGCGCACGTCGTCGGGCGAGATCGCGCCCGCAAGCAGGCGACTGCCCACGCAGCCGATCCCGAAGCGCGTCGGCTCCTCGCTCGTGAACGCGATCACCTCGAGCGGACGCCGCGGCACGATGCCCGCGCGTGCGATCGACTCGAGCGCCGCGATGCCGCCGAGCACGCCGACCGTTCCGTCGAAGCGCCCCGCGTTCGGGATCGCGTCCAGGTGCGATCCCGTGGCGACCGCGGGGAGCGCCTGCCGACCCTCGAGTCGGTAGAAGGCGTTGCCGATCGCGTCGACCCGCAGCGAGAGCCCGGCCGCGCGCGCGAGCTCGTGCACGAACGCGCGCCCCGCGAGATCGGTCGGCGTGTAGAGCACACGCTTCACCGCGGGCGCCGGATCGTCGGAGAAACGTGCGAGCTCGCGCGACCATGCGTCGAGGCGAGCCGCGTCGATCGGGAGCGGCACCTTCGCGCTCGTGCTCGCGCTCGACGGCCCCGTCGCGTGGGGCGCGTCGTGAGTGGAGACGGCCTTCATCGGCGCGCCTCGTGGAGCGGATCGCGGTTGACGTCCTTGTAGTAGAGGTAGCGCGAAGGCGTCTTGCCGAGCGCCCCGAACCACTGCGGCAGGTAGGGCGCCATCCAGATCGAATCGCCCGCCGTCACCGGGTACCACGCGTCGCCGAGCCGGTAGACGCCGCCGCCTTCGAGGAAGATCAGCCCGTGCTCCATCACGTGGCTCTCCACCATCGGCAGCGTCGCGCCCGGATCGAACACGAAGGTGTTCATCGCGAGATCGAAGCCCGGCTCGTCGGGCAGCAGCGTGCGCAGCCGCGCGGACGGATCGCCGAGGAAGTCCACGCTCGGCACGTCGGATTCGCGCGCCACGATCACCCGCGCCGCGTGACCCGGAAGCGGCACGTGGCGCTTCTCGAGCAAGAAGAAGCGCGCGCCCTTCGCGCTCACGAGCGCGTGCTCTTCGCCCGCGGGCAGGAACGCGTAGCTCTCGATCCCGAGCGACCGGGCAGCGGGAGCGCGCTGCGCGAGTCGGGCTGCATCGTCACGAGGCACTGCACGAAGCCCGCGCCCATCACCGGCGCGATCAGCGTGATCGCCTTGGCGCCCACCCAGCCCGGCATCGACGCCGGCACGTGGCTCTCGGGCGTGATGAGCGCGTGGTCGCGCGCGACGTGGGTGCGGGAGTGAGAGGTGGCGATCACGTGGTCCTGCTTTCGGCGGAGACGGAGTCCGTGACGGCGACGGAGTCCGAGACGGAGACGGAGTCCGAGACGGAGACGGAGTCCGCGACGGAGAAGGAGTCCGCGACGTAGACGGAGTCCGCGACGGAGACGGAGTCCGTGTCGACTGCCGACACGCGCGCGGCGAGGGCGCGCACGAAGTCGAGCGTCACGTCGAGTGCGAGGGCGACGTCGATCGCGTGCACGCGTTCGTCCGGGTGGTGCGAGAGCCCCTCGGGGCTGCGCACGAAGAGCATCGCGATCGGCCCGAGGGTCGCGAGGATGCGCCCGTCGTGTCCGGCGCCGCTCGGCAGCGCGTGCACGTCGAGCCCCACGCGCCGAACGCTTTCGCTCAAGAGCGCCTGCAGCGCGGGCGCACACACCACGGGCGGCGACGCGAAACGATCCCGCGCGCTCACCTTCACGCCGCGTCGCCCCGCGATCTCCGCGATCTGCGCGTCGAGGGTCGCCAGCGCGTCCGCGAGCACCCGCGCGTCGATCGAGCGCACGTCGAGCTCCAGCTCCGCGCGCCCCGCGATCACGTTGTTGCCGCCCGGTCGCGCCACCACCTGACCGACCGTCGCCACGAGCCCCGGCGTCTGCTGCGCGAGGCGCTCCACCGCGAGCGTGAGCTCCGACGCCGCCGCGAGCGCGTCGCGCCGCAGCGCCATCGGCGTGGTCCCCGCGTGGCCCGCGCGACCCTCGAACGTCACGGTGCGCCACACGTGGCCCGCGATGCCGGTGACCACTCCCACCGGGAGCTCGAGGCTCTCCAACACGGGGCCCTGCTCGATGTGCACCTCGACGTAGGCGAGCAGATCCTCCGGACGGATCGCGCACGCGTCGACTCCGTCGACGACGCCGAAGCCGTTCGTCGTCGACGACGTGTCGAGCGCCTCGAAGCGCGCGATCGCCTCCGCGAGCGACACGCCGTCCGCGTCGCGCAGCGCGAGGTCCTCCACGTCGAGCGTGCCCGCGAGCGCGCGCGCGCCGAGGAAGGGGCGCCCGAAGCGCACGCCCTCTTCGTCCGAGATCGCGATCACCTCGAGCGCGAACGGCAGCGCGACGTCGCGCAGCGCCTCTGCCACCGCGAGCCCGAGCACGACCCCGAGCGGTCCGTCGTAGCGGCCCGCGTCGCGCACCGTGTCGACGTGCGAGCCGAGCACCAGCGTGCGGCTCCCCGGCGGGCCTTCTCGCCGCGCGCGCAGGTTGCCGAGCGCGTCGACGTGCACGACGAGCCCCGCGCGCTCCGCCCACGCACGCAGCAGCGCGTGCGCGTCGCGCATCGCGGGCGTGAGCGCGCGACGGAGGATCGCGCCCTTCGTCTCCGAGCACGCGCCGAGCGCGTCACACCGTTCGAGCGCGTCCTCGGTGCTCGACCGCGCCCACTCGGAGGGCGACGGAAGCAACGCGAGGTTGGGGAGAGCACCGGCCATGAACGGGAGGCTCGATCGTTCGAGCCGAGAGCGACCTTAGCGTGCGCGCTCGGTCCGCGAGGTGCGCTCGCGAGGTTTTTTCTTCGCGGAAATCGAACGGAAACACGAGGGCGACCCTCACGAAACGAACGGCCACGTGGTGTCCCTCGTGGCACCCTCGCGGGCGTGAGGAGCTCGCCGATCGACTCGCCGGAGGCACCGGAGGACCCGTCGAAGGAGCGCGCAGACGCGCTTCGCTTCGTCGCGGGCGCGGCGCTCTTGGTGCTCTCGGTGCCGTGTGTCGTGCTCGGTCTGCCGGGGATCGTGCTCGCGATCGGCCTGCTCGTGCATGCGACGCTCGGGCGCGCGAGCGTGCGAGGCCCCGCGATGCTCCTCGGTGTGATCGCGGTCAGCACGTGGTGGCCGCTCGCCTGGTGCCTCGTCGACGCACGGCTCGACCCGTTCTTCGCCGCCCTCGCGACGCTCTCCGTCGCGGCCGTCGCCGCCGCGCTCGCTCCGCTCGTCCTCGCACCGCTCGCGTCCGTCGCGAGCACGCGCACGACGGACCCGCACGCCTCGGACCCACACGCCTCGGACCCACGCACATCGGACCCACACGCCTCGGACCCACGCGCCTCGGACCCACACGCCTCGGACCCGCGCACCTCGGCCCCGCGCACCTCGG
>JALOQC010000330.1 GCA_025453555.1 Myxococcota bacterium
GGTGCAGTGAACGCGCGCCTGCGCATCGCTTGCACCGCGCGCCGGCGCCGTCGCTCGAGTTGAAACGATCGGGCCGCGCGAAAGCGCGGAGCCGACGAACTGCCGTCTTGGAGCCGACCCGAGGTCGAGCGACCCGAGGCACCGTGAGCGTCGCCGTCAGGCGACCGAACCCTCGAACCGCGGGTACTGACGCCTCACGACCTCGACCACGCGTCGCTTGGCGTGCACGCCGCGACCTGCTAGATCGCGCGCCCCGACCGACGGCGCACGGTGCTCCTGCGGACGAGGCGGCGAGGAAGCTCGCCGAAATCACACACACTTCCCGGCTCGAACGGCCTCCTGGTGCTCACGGTTCTCCGTGGGTCGGCGGTCGCGGGAAGTGGCGGACCCAACCAAGGAAATCGAGCCATGACCGAGACGATTCACGAATCCCCCGAGCTCGCCGCCCTCGGCACCGCCGACGTCGCCAGCGGTGACCTCCCCATCGGCCTCCGCGCGCTCATCGACGCCGGCGTCCACTTCGGGCGCGCAACGGCATCCACATCATCGACCTCGACCAGACCGCGCAGCTCTTCAAGCGCGCGTTCCACTTCGTGAGCGACGCCGTCGCGCGCGGTGGCCACGTGCTCTTCGTGGGCACCAAGCGCCAGGCGGCCGACGTCATCCACGAGGAGGCGGTCCGCGCGGGTCAGTTCTTCATCACCGGTCGATGGCTCGGCGGCACGCTGACGAACTTCCGCACCGTGAAGGTCGGCATCGAGCGCCTCCGCGAGCTCGAGCGCATGGACGAGGACGGCACGCTCGACGCGCTCCCGAAGAAGGAAGCGCTCTCGCTCCGCCGCGAGATGGAGAAGCTCGACAAGTACCACGGCGGCATCAAGCTCATGAACGCGCTGCCGTCGGCGATCTTCGTGGTCGACCCGAACCACGAGCACATCGCGGTCAGCGAGGGGCGCAAGCTCCACATCCCGATCGTCGCGCTCACGGACACGAACTGCGACCCGAACCTCGTGGACTTCATCATCCCGGGCAACGACGACGCGATCCGCTCCATCAAGCTCATCACGTCGCGCGTCGCCGACGCCTGCATCGACGGCCTCCAGCGTCGCCGCGGCGAGGGCGGCGGTGGTCACGCTCCGGTGGCGAACGCCGACGGAGTGCAGGTCGAGGTTCAGCGCGGCAAGCGCCGCCCGCCCCGCGGTCGTTGAGACCGACCCTCGTCGAAGCGTGAAGGCGGGCCGAAGGGTCCGCCTTCCGCGTACGCCCCCGATGCGGGCGCGACAACGTGCTTCCCATCCTCAGAAGATCCCAGGAGAGATTCCGATGACGCAGATCAGCGCAGCTCAGGTGAAGACGCTCCGTGACCGCACCGGCGCGGGCATGATGGATTGCAAGAAGGCCCTCGAAGAGGCCGAAGGCAACGAAGAGAAGGCCGTCGAGATCATTCAGAAGAAGGGTCTCGCGAAGGTCGCCAAGAAGGCGGGCGCGATCGCGGCCGACGGTCTGATTCACGCGTACATCCACGCGGGGAGCCGCGTGGGCGTGATGGTCGAGGTCAATTGCCAGACCGACTTCGTCGCGCGCAACGAAGAGTTCAAGCAGTTCGTCTCCGAGGTCGCGATGCACATCGCGTCGGAGAAGCCGGAGTTCGTGCGCGCGGAGGAGATCTCCGAGGCCGCGATCGCCAAGCAGACCGAGATCTTCTTCGGTCAGCTCGACGAGGAAGCGAAGCAGACCGGCAAGGAGAAGCCGCGCGCCGCGCTCGAGAAGATCGTCGAGGGCAAGCTCGCGAAGTGGAAGAAGGACGTCGTCCTCCTCGACCAAGAGTTCATCATGAGCGAGGACAAGAAGACGGTCGGCGTCATCCTCGACGAGCTCTCGGCGAAGATCGGCGAAAAGCTCTCGATCCGCCGCTTCGTGCGCTACGAGCTCGGCGAAGGCATCGAGAAGAAGGTCGCGGACCTCGCGGCCGACGTCGCGGCGACCATCGCCGGCACGAACTGAATCCGAGGCGCAGCCGAACGAGGAGAGCCGAAGATCGCGAGGTCTTCGGCTCTTCACGTTCCGTCGTGCCGCTGGCGGTCGTACGTGTCGTGGTCGTGGACGTGGACGTGGTCGGCGACGTGGTCGGCGACGTGGTCGGCGACGTGGTTGGCGACCTGGTTGGCGACCTGGTTGGCGACGTGGTTGGCGACGTGGTTGGCGACGTGGTTGGCGACGTGGTCGGCGACGTGGTTGGCGACGTGGTCGGCGACGTGGTCGGCGACGTGGTCGGCGACGTGGTCGGCGGTGGGCGACGTGATTGGCGACCGGCGACGATGTGTCCGACACAGCGACGTCGTAGGCACGATGGCCTGCTCCGCGAGAGATCCCACACCCTCACGCACGCCCCGCAAGTCCGAACGCTCGTTCGAAACGAACGTGAGGTAGAGTCCCGCGCCATGTCGCGTCCCCGCTTCGCCTTCGCCCTCCTCCTCGCGCTCGGGTCCGTCGCTTGCGGCGACGACGCCGAAGGAGAAGAGGCCGCCTCGACCGAGCCCACCGTCGGTCTGCTCGAGCTCTCCATCTCGAACCGCCACGACTCCGAGCCGACCAACGCCGCGGCGATCGAGATCTCGGGCACTGCGATCCGGCTCGACGGCCGCGACGTCGTCCCGCTCGAACGCGGGCGCGTGCCGGACGCCGCACGCGACGGCGTGCGCATCCCGGGGCTCGCCCAGGCGCTCGCGGCGGCTCCCGCGCGTCGCGCGGCCGTGCTCCGCATCTACGCGAGCACGCCCTACCAGACGACCGCGCTCGTGCTCGGCACGCTGAAGGCCGCGAACGTCCCCGAGGTCGCGTTCGCGGTGCGTCGCGGCACCACGACCGAGCTCGGCTACCTGAAGCTCGAGGGCTACGACGTGCGCGCAGAGGTCGCGAACGAGCCGATCACGATCCCCGCCACGCATCAGCGCACGTGGAACGAGCTCGCGCCGGTGTGGGAGGCGATGACGCAGGCGTGCCGCGACGGTGAGCACTTCGTCGACTGCGCCTACAAGCCCACGGAGATCGCGGAGGGCGGCGACCTGCAGATCACCTTCTTCGCGCGGGGCAGCGCGGTGAAGCTCGAGCTCGACCGCGTGCGTGGCGTCGACGCTCCGGCGCCCGCGCAGCCCGCGTTGCTCGAGGGCATCGCCCCCGAAGCGGCCGCGGAGGTCGTGGAGCCCGCGAAGACGGCGGCGTTCACGTGGCGCTTCCAGGCCGCGACGATGGCAGAGTCGCCCATCGCCGCCGTGATGCGTCCCCTCTGCGGAGCGCAGTCGTGCGGCGGCATGGTGACCGCGGAGGGCCAGACCCAGACCATGAACGTGCTGAGCTTCCTCGGCGCCACCTTCCCGAACGGCACGCCTGCTCCCTACGTGGTCTTCCAGGTCCCGCCGCGCTGAGCGCGAGCCGACGTTCGAGCACGAAACGCCCGCCTCGAGCGGGCGTTTCGCATCGGTTCCACGGGGGCCGCGACGTCGCGAGTGGGATTCCGCTATCGTTCCGTCCGGATAGGGGTTCGGAACATGCGCCTTCACGTCGTCGCGCTCGTCGGCTTCACGCTTCTCTCCGTCGGCTGCGGTCGCTCGCGTCTCGTGAGCCCACCACCACCCTCCGACGCCGGACCCGTGAGCGACGGAGCGCCGATCGAAGACTCGACCGTCCTCGACGGCTCGACCTGCACGTGTGTCCGCGACACCGACTGCGGCGAAGGGCTCGTCTGCGACGGCTGTCGTTGTGTCTCGGACGCGGAGTGCGTCTCCGACCTGGACTGCCGCGCGGGCGAACGATGCGAGGCGGGCGAATGCCGCGCCGTCGTGGCGTGCGGCGACGACCGCGACTGCGACGCGGACGAGCGCTGCGTGGCTGGGACCTGCGAGCGCCTCACGGAGTGCGCGTCGCGCGCCGACTGCGATCCAGGCTTCGACTGCGTCGACGGGGCCTGCGAGCCGCTGCCCGAGTGCACGCGCGACGCGGATTGCGACGCGGGCTTCGCGTGCCGGTCCGAGCGCTGCGTCTTCGTCGGCGAGTGCCGGAGCGACGCGGACTGCACGCGCGGGTTCGCGTGCGAGGCCGGGAGCTGCGAGTTCGTGGGCGAGTGCGTGGCGGACGCCGACTGCAGCGCGGGCTTCCGCTGCGATGCCGCCCGTTGCGTGCCGACCGGCTGCATCCGCGACTCCGAGTGTGGGGCCGGTGAGGTCTGCGACGCGCTGAGCCGCCGCTGCGTGCCCGCGTCGTCCTGCGAGACCGACGCCGAGTGCGCGCCGGGCGAGCTCTGCTTCTTCGGTCGCTGCTCGCCGCTTCGCCGGTGTCGCGACAACGCGGATTGTCCGCCCGACGAACGTTGCGACGGTTTTCGATGTGTGGGCGACGACGGTTGTCGCGACGACTCCGATTGTCCGAGCGGGTTCCGTTGTGATTTTGCGTATTGTCAGCCCGGTCGTTGCGAGGTCGACGGCGACTGCACGGCGGGCTGGACCTGCGAGGCGAACCGCTGCTGGCCGGGGTCGTTCTGCAGCACCGACGAGGACTGCCCGTTCCCGGGACAGCGGTGCAACGGCCGCACCTGCGAGGGCGACGCCTGCGAGGTCGATGCGGACTGTCCGTTCATCCCCGGCTCCGGCCGCGGCACCTGCATCGACGGCGCGTGCGTGCCCCTTCCGCCCCCGGAGTGTGGGGTGGACGCGGACTGTGGCCCCGGCCGAATCTGCGACTTCGGCTTCTGCGGCGACGCCCCGCCGACGTGCCCCGAGATCCCGTGCGAGGACGGGAACGTGTGCGAGGACGGCCTGTGCGTGCCGCCCCCGGAGTGCCGCGCGGACGCCGACTGCATGGGCAGCGGCCTGCGCTGTCAAAGCGGAAGGTGCGTGTTCTCCGGTGAGTGCACGACCGACTCTCAATGCCCGAACCGCTATCGATGTCTTGCGAACGTCTGCGCCTTCGTCGGTGATTGCGTTCGTGACTCCGAGTGCGGAGATGGCTTCTCTTGTGTGCTCGGGAGCTGCCGTTTCGACGGAGAGTGCCGCACGAGCGCGGACTGCTCGGCCGGCGAGCGCTGCACCTCGAACGTCTGCACCGCCGAGCCCTGCCGCGCGAACGACGACTGCCCCGCCGGCACGACGTGCAACCTCTTCTCCCGCGCCTGCATCCCGGAGATCGACTGCGCGACCACCGCAGACTGTCCGCTCGGGTGGACCTGCCTCGGCGACACCTGCGCGGAGTTCCTGCTCTGCGCGCCGCCCTTCGGCTCCGAGTGCCCGCCCGGCACCAGTTGCTCCGACTTCGGCGCGTGTTTCGTCGCGAGCGACTGCCGCCGCGACGCCGACTGCCCGAGCGGCGAGGTCTGCGAGCTCGAGTACTGCCAGCCCACCACCTGCGCGGGCGACGCGGACTGCAACTACGGGTGGTCGTGTGCGGGCTCGCGCTGCATCCCGTGGCTCCTCTGCGGGAGCGACATGGACTGCGACTCCGGTCGCGTCTGCACGAACAACGTCTGCATCGCGCCGGGCGGCTGCGAGCGCGACGCGGAGTGTCCGGGCGGACAGATCTGCCTCGCCGGCGTCTGCACGTTCCTCCCGCCCGACGAGTGCACGCGCGACGAGGACTGCCCCGTCGGCGAAGCCTGCACGTTCCGGTTCTGCGAGCCCGCCACGCGATGCCGCATCTCGCGCGACTGCGGCGTGGGCGAGGTCTGCGTCGACGGCTTCTGCCGCATCCCCATCGACTGCCGCATGGACAGCGACTGCGCTGCGGGAGAGATCTGCGACGACCGCAACCGCTGCGTACCGGGGTGAGCACGATGCGGTGACCTCAGCTTCTCCGAGGGTCTGTCGCCAGACCCTCCCCCACGGGGCATGAACCCCTCCCACGAGCCTTCGCTCGCTTCGTTCGCTGCGCGCCGTCCGGTAGGGCGGCTTGCGGTAACAGGCCATCAGCTTCTAGAGCCACAACCTCCCGTGAGGTGAATCGTGGCAGCCGTGCGTCGATCGCCGCGTCCGCGAACCGAGGAAATGTGGTGCATTTTCGAGCGTGAGTGGATGGCGGCGAGGGGCGTGCGGATGCCGCTCGGATCCCCCGCCGACGGCGAACAGCACGATCCCAGTCGCCGCGAGTGCACCGGCGAGGGCGTAGCCGACGATCGAGAGCGTCTGCGCACGGTCGAGGTCGTCGCGCACCTCGCCGCATTGCTCGGCGCGCGTGGCGCCGATCGGGCGCTCGCACGCGTCGCCGTTCCAGTCGGACGCGAGCGATTGGCGCCGCGCGTGAAAGCCGGCGCCGAGACCCACCGACGCGGCGGCGAGCCCGAGCGCGACGCCTCCGAGGATGCGTCCGACGCGGGGCTCGCTCGACGTGGCGTTCGAGGAGCCCGCCGAACGTTCGCGAAGTCGGCCGAGCTCGGTGGGCACGGCCTCCGAGCCGAGGGTCGCGACGGCGTTGCCGTGCTCGTCGAGGGCCACGAGCACGGCCTCGGCGTAGCCTTCGTATCCGTCCACCTCGAACGCGACCTCGGGCGACGCGGGGGCCTCGCGGTCTCGATACGCGGCCGTGGTTTCGACGCGGGCGCGCAGCTTCAACGTTCGCGCGATCCCGAGGGGATCTCGAACGCGCGCGACGATGGCGCTCGGCCCTGCCACGAGCTCGACCTCGAACCGAGGTCCGCTCCGTGCGTTCCAATAGCCTCGCGCTTCGAGGTAGGGGCCGCGGAGCTGAGGCGCGATGCTCCGCTCCAAGCTCGCCTCGGGGTCGAGGGCCAGCATCCGCACGAACGAGTCGTAGGCGGCCCGGTTCTCTCCGAGCGCCGCGTGGGACAAGCCCAGTAGACGAAGGGCACGAACGACGTCGTCGCGCGAGAGCCCACCGGCTTCGAGCGCGGTGCGCGCCGCGTCTCGGGTGCCTTCCAAGTCGACGTCCGCGAAGGCCTGCTCCGCGCGCTCCAGCTGCGCCGAGACCGGAGAGGAGAGAGCGAGGAAGAGCGCCGCGAGCGCACCCGAGCGGAGAACGGAGCAGATCATTCGATCCCGATGCGACGGCTGAAGGTTTGGTTCGGCTCGATCACGACGGTGTACGTCGTGCGGAGATCGAGCTCGGGGTTCGTGAGCTCGAGGACGTGCGTGCCCGCCGGTAGTCGCGCTCGAACGAGCGGGGTGTTCCCGAGACGTCGGCCTCCGACGGAGACGATCGACCAAGGGTTGGTGTCCAAGGTCAGGAAGCCGAACTCGGTCGGCGCGGGCGGCGGCTCTGCTGGCGGGGCGGGTGGGGGGTCGACCGTCTGGGCCATCGAGTCGGGTCGTGGCCGAGCGGGGCGCGGCCGCTCGCGCGTCTCGGGCTCGTGCACCGCCTCCTCGACCGCGTCGGGCCCGGGTGGGGCAACGGACGGAACGGCCGTGGTGGTCGGCACGGGATCGGGCACCGCCGCGTTCGGTCGTGGCTCGGACGCGCCCGTGCTCGTCGGAGGGGGAGACGAAGCGGTGTTCGCCGGTCGCTCGTCGCGCGTCTCCTCTCCTTGCGGAGCGGCGGCCTCCGTCGGTCGCGTGGTCCACCACGCGAGACCCGCCGCGAGGAGCACGCAGACCGCGACCACGGCGGCCTTCACGCGCACGTCGGTCGCGGGTTGCGCGCGGACGTGACTGACACTGGCCGGCGTCAGTCGCGACGCGCTGATCGACACCGCGACCGCGCCTTCGGGGAGCGAGACCGCGGTGGAGAGCGTGCCGAGATCCCGCATCGTCCCGCGCTCGTCGTCGCCGAAGCGGGTGAGCGCCTTCAGGAGCCGCCGCTGCTCGCGATGCTCGCCATCGAAGAGCTCTCCGACCACCCGCGCGACTTCTTCGTGGCTACCGCGGTAGGAGCGAGAGCCGAGCCACTCGTCGATCGCCTGCTTCATCGCGAGGGCCGACGGGTAGCGGTCGTCCGCGTCGCGCTGGAGCGCCCGGTCGCAGATCTCGGCGAGCTCGCGGGGGGTGTCCTGGTGCAGCTCCAAGAGCGAGGGGATCGGCTTGGTGAGCGCCTCTTGGAGCGTGCCGACGTCCGTCTTCCCCTTGAAGAGCCGGCGACCCGCGAGCGCCTCCCACAGCACCACGCCCACGCTCCACACGTCGGCGCGTCGGTCGAGGTCGTCGCCGGTGGCCTGCTCGGGCGCGATGTACGCGAACTTGCCTTTGATCAGGCCGGTGCGGGTGGCGTGCTCTTGCAACGACGCCTTCGCGATCCCGAAGTCGAGGACCTTCGTGATCCCGTCGTACCCGACCATGAGGTTGTGGGGAGAGACGTCGCGGTGGACGACGCCGAGGGGCGTGCCGTCGAAGTCGGCGGCGTCGTGGGCGTAGTGCAATCCCGCGAGCGCGTCGGAGACGATCTTCGCGACCACCTCCGGCGCGAGCCGACGGCTGTGATCCTGGGCGCGAACGAGCACGCGGTTGAGCGGCAGGCCGTCGATGAAGTCCATCGCGAGGAAGTAGTGACCCCCGCTGGTTCCGATCTTGGTCGTGGCCACCACGTTCGGGTGCGAGAGCCGCGCCGCGAGGCGGGCCTCGTCGAGGAACATCTCCACGACCTCGGGCCGATCCGCCATGTGAGGGAGGAGACGTTTGATGACGACGAGCTTTCGAAACCCTGAAAGACCGTGGTGGACCGCGAGGTAGATCTCCGCCATTCCACCTTGACCGAGGCGCGCGACCAACGTGTACTCGTCGAGCCGCACGGGCTCGATCGGGATCCATGTTTGAACGACCCGCGAAGTGTCGTCGGTCATCGAGGGGGAAGGCATGCGTGAGTGAGACTTCGTGTCCACGAGCCCTGCCGCGTTGCGTCAGAGGATAGAGCCCTGAGGCGTCGCGAACGCGTCACGAACGTGACGTATGAACGTCGAGGTGGCGTCGGCCGCAGTTGGAGCTCGTCGGGAGGGCTCAGTCGGCGGGGTAGGCGGTCCATCCGTCCGTCCAGTCCTCGCCGCCAGGCTCGAACGCGCCGACGTAGTCCGCGCTCGCGTCGAAGAACGCGGGATCGCCCTCGCGCTCCGTGGGTGCCTCCGCCGCCGAGGCTCCGAGCGGTGCGCCTGCGGCCGGCATCCAGCTCGGATCGAGGAGGTCGAAGGGTCGTGTGAGCATCGGGTCGACGACTTGGTTGCTGCGCGCGGGCTGGGTGAGCACGTCCTGCTCGATCAGGTCGCCGTCCGATGCGTCGTCGCCCCCCGTGGGCCAGGCGACGGGCGCGGAACCTTGACCGAAGACGCTGTTCGCGAGGGAGAACGTCGGCGGCATCGCCGTCAGGTTCGCCGCCGTGGCCGCGCCGCCGATGTCGACGAAGCCGGCCGTGAACCCCAGGAAGACGAAGTTGCGCAGATAGCCGCGGCTCGCGCCTCGGAAGCGCGACCCGATCTTGCCCGCCGCTCCGTTGCCACCGACCAGGGTGACGTTGAAGATCCGCGGCTCGGGCACGAACGAAGGGGTCTCGCTGGATCCTCCCGCCTCGATCCCGAAGTCCGCTACGTCGTCGTGCTGTTGGCCCACCACGAACTGCGCGCGGCCACGCCAACCGTCGTCCCAGTCGAAGAGGTCGTCGCTCGCCCCGGTGATGACGAGGTGTCGAAGGTCGACGGTACCTCCGAAGATCTCGATTCCGTCGTCACCCGAGAGGTGGGTCTGGAGGTAGTCGATCGTGGTGCCGCGGCCACACGAGTAGAGCTGCACGGCGTTGCTCTCGTTGCCCATGGCGCCGCCGGCGTTGAACGAGGCGAACTCGACGCGGACGTAGCGCAGCGTCCCGCAATCCCAGTCGTCGTCGGGCTCCGTTCCCTCGAGCGGTCCGTAGGCGAGGAAGGGGTTGAGATCGCCCACGGTCGGGCTCGCCAGCGGGAACCCTTCGGTCCGGCGGGTGGCACCCGCGAACGCGCGCCCGAGGAGCGTGATCCCGCCCCAGTCGTCACGTGCACGCGAGCCCGGCGGTCGGCTCGACGTGAAGACGATCGGCTCGTCCCGCTCGCCGTCCGCCACGAGGCGTCCGTTGCGACTCACGAGCAAGAAGCCTCGGGTGCCGTCGTCGGTGTCGCCGTGGATCACGGTGCCCGGCTCGATCGTCAGGATCTGCGGGGTCGCCGGGTTCGCCGAGTGCACGACCACGATGCCCTCGAGCACGTAGAGGTTCTCGCACGTCCACTCGAGCCCCGCGGGGCCGCTCGGATCGAGCACGCCCTCGGGGACCTCGAGGCGAGCGCGCTCCGCCAGAGGGGGACAACGCGACGTGCCCGCGTCCGAGCCCGCGTCGGCGCCGCCGTCCTCCCCGGCGTCGATCCCCGAATCGACGGCGCCGCCGTCCTCTCCGGCGTCGTCGATGGCGCCGGCGTCGAAGCCGGCGTCGGCCGTCGAAGCGTCGTCGTCTCCGCACCCGACCCACGACCAGAGGACCAACATCGCAACGATCGAACGACTCATGACGACCTCCCGAGCACGACGCCGAAGCGCTGGGGGTTGAGCTCAGCCTCGAAACGCTTCACCAGGAAAGAACGCTTCACCAGAGGAACGACAATCTCGTTCACGCGCGTTGGTTGCCGATCCGCGAGGCGCCGAGGCTCGAGTGAAACTCGTGTCTTCCTGAGCTTCTAATCCGGTGCGGGTTCTCTCGTGCGACCGTCATGCAACGTTCTGGCGGACTTCTCTGAAGACTGCCGATTACGCAAGCCGCGCAGCGAACGAAGCGAGCGGAGGGTCGGGGGCGGGGTTCGGGGCTTCCTGGGGGAGGGCCTGGCGACAGACCCTCGAGGAAGCTGCCGCCATTCATTCCGTCGGATACGCCGTCCACCCGAACGTCCAATCCTCGGTTCTCCGGTTGGCGTCGTCGTCGGCGAAGCCGTTCATCGCGCCGTAGAAGTCCACCGGACGATACGAGGGAAACCCCGCCGGGGGCGGCACGGACGCGGGGTTCGTCACGTCTCCGAAGCCCGCCGAGAAGTCCGGACGCTCGGGGTCGTAGGGACGGCGGAGAGGAGGGGTGGGGAGCTCGCGATTCCCGAACGCGGTCTGCCGGAAGTGGGCGTTCTCGTCGAAGGCACCGTCGTCCTCGGCTTCGGTCGTCGTCGGGAAGCCAGCCCCCGTTCGATCCGCGAAGGCCGACTGCGACACCCCGACCCGCGTCGTGTCCGTCATGCGGAGCGCGGTCTCGGGCTCCACCACGTCGACCCAGGATCCCACGAACCCTTGAACGAGCGTGTTCCGGGTCCAGCCCAGCGTCCCCGCCTGGAGCCGCACACCGGTCTCGAACCCGTTCGCGCCCGAGCCCGACGCCCCGACGAGCGTGAGGTTGTAGAGCGAAGGCTCCGATTCGGGATCCCCCGTCGGACGAGACTCTTCGCGGCTCCCCTTCAACGCGGCGGACGAGCCCGGGAAGGTCTGCACGATGCCGAACTGGACCAGACCTCGAAACCCTCCGACCCACTCGATCCCGTCCGCCGCCGGCGCGGTGACGAGGAGCTCGCTCATCGCGAAGGCCCCACCGTAGAGGCCGATCCCATCGGAGCTGCGGTGGACCTGGACGTGATCCACCTCGGTGTCACGCCCGCAGCCGGCGAACGTCAGGCCCGCCGCCGGAAGCGTGTACGAGTTGCTCGCTTCGCGGCGGTCGCCCGCGAACTCGATCCGCACGTAGCGGAGGGTTCCGCAGTCGTGGTCTTCGTCCGGGCCTCCGAAGGCGCCGCGCGGATCCGTCTGCGGCACCGTCACGGCGACACGCGACGTGGTCGGGGAGAACACGGTCGGAGCGTTTCCGAGCAGCACGATCCCTCGCCACTGACCGTCACGCCGCGGTTCGCCTTCTCGTGGGGAGAACACGATGGGCTCATCGGCGGTTCCTTCGGCTACGAGCCGCGCATCCTTCGTGACGAGCAAGAGCGCGCCGTCGGCGGGAAACACGCGGGTGCCTGCCTCCACGGTGAGCGCGCCGGACGCGACCACGACGCGACCCGAGATGCGGTAGTTGCGCTCGCACGACCACGTCGTGTCGGCCACGAGGACGAGCCCCTCGTCGCCCGTGCCGTCGAGCTCGACCGTCTCGCGGTTCGACGGATCGGGATCGCAGCGGGGCCCGGCATCCGGCGCGTCCGTGCCCGGCACGTCGGTCACGGCCGCGTCCGCTGCGAAGAAGTCGTTTCCGGGTTCGAGGGAGGTGCAGCCGAGCAGCACGAGCAAGAACGCGATTCGGCGCATGAGACCCCACCGTAAGCGCCGAGCGTGTCGGCGCCGTGACGAGCAAGTGGCGGGAGCGACGAGAGCGAGGCCTCCGTCGATCCCGCACTCCGCGGAACGTCGCTCAGGCCTCCGACCAGACGTTCTTCTCGAAGAAGCTGCGGCGGATGGCGGGCTCGAGGTCGTTCAAATCGAGGATCACGAAGAAGTCGACGACCTTGAACTCTCGACGAGCGGAGGGATCGCGACGAGCTCGGTGGAGGGCTCGCTCACGCGATCGTCGCAGCGGAGCGCGGGCAGCGGCTGGAGGCGGAGGGTGGGGTGCACCTTGCCCTGCGCGAGCAGCCGATCCTCGAGCAGATGGCCGATCGCGGGATCGGTCCCCGGCACCGACGCGCAACCGAAGAGGTAGCGCTTGTCGTTCCACGCGAGGTAGCGCGCGAGTCCCTTCCAGAGCAGGTGGATCACGCGGCCGTTGCGGTGCTCGGCGGCCACGCACGCGCGGCCGATCTCCGCGCCGCGCTCGAGAACGTCGCGCGGGAGAGCGCGGAAGTCGAACTCGGTCGCGGAGTAGAACCCGCCGCGCGCGTCCGCCTGGGGCTTCGTCATGAAGCGGTAGGTGCCGACGATCGCGCCCGTCGCGCGCTCTTCGACCACGAGGTGGTGCGCGAACGCGTCGAACTCGTCTTCGTCGCGTCCGAGCAGGTACGCGCTGTCGAGGCCCTCGTCGAGCTCGAGGTTGAACACCTCGAAGCGGAGGCGCTGCACGTCGAGCAGGTCCTTCTCGGAGCGCGCGAAGCGCAGCTTGTAGCGACCCGCGACGAGCTCGCCAGCGGGGACGCCCGAGGGGTGAACGGGATAGGAAGGCGCGAAGCGGCGCTCGCTCGCGAGGGGAAGCTCGAACGTCTGCGTCATGGCGTCGTCTCCGTCGTGCGTGCGCTCTCGGCGCGTGGACGACGGGAGATTCGGCGCGGTTTTCCTCGGCGAAGTGCCTCGTTCGTGACGGAGCCGTGGAGTCGTCGGCTCGTCACCGGACCGCGATGTGGAGGTCGCGTGAGTCACGAGAACGGCACGTGGATCCGATCTCGGGGTGCAGAGATCGCGATCGACGCGTCGTCAGCGCGCGATCGCGGTGAGCTCGCGGCGCCGCTCGGTGTCGCCCGTGCCGAGCTGGCCTTCCTCGTTCGCGCCGGTGCAGAACACACGACCGTCACGCTTTCGCGCGCACGTGAAGAAGCGTCCGGTCGCGACGTGGGTCCAGTCGGCGTCCGCGCCGACTCGTGTGGGAACCAACCGATCCTCCGTGTCGCCGGTGCCGAGCTGACCCTCCACGTTCCGACCCCAACAGAACAGCTCGCCCGCCACGAGCGCGCAGCCGTGGAAGGTGTTGGTCGCCACCGCGTCGACCCCTTCGAGCGCGAGCGACGTCGGCACCGCGCGGTCACCGAGATCGCCGAGCCCGAGCTGCGCGCTGCCGTTCGTGCCGAAGCACGCCGCGCGACGTTCGGAGTCGAGCGCGCACGAGTGGCTCTGACCCGCGGCGGCCTCGATCCAGGTGTCGTCGCCGATCTGCGTCGGCGTCCGGCGCTGGATCGGCGCTTCCGGCCCGAGCCCGAGCTGATCGTCCGAGTTGCGGCCCCAGCCGAGGAGCACGCCCTGCCGCGTCACCGCGAGGGTGTGGCCCTGGCCCGCGCTGACGGAGCGCCACGCGGCATCCGTCGCGACCGCGACGGGGAGCGGTTGGTCACCGAAATCGAGCGGCTCGATGCCGAGCTGGCCCTCGTCGTTGCGGCCCCAACAGAACATCCGGTCGTCCACGAGCAGCGCGCACACGTGAGCGGCACCGGCGGACAGCGCGCGCGCGGCGGAGACGAGCGGCACCGGCGAGGCGGTGGTGCGATCGTCCGCGTCGCCGACGCCCAGCTGTCCACGATCGTTCGCGCCGACGCAGCGCACTTCGCCTGCGACGTCCAACGCGCACGTCGATCGCGCACCGAGCGAGACGGCGATCGGCGTCGTCGCGAGCGCGAGCGGGGTGGGCACGAGACGCCGCGCGTCGACGTGGGCGAGCTGTCCCCGATCGTTGGCGCCCCAGCACGCGAGCTCTTCGTCGAAGATCGCACACGCGTGGTGGTCGCTCGCTGCGAGAGGCGACTGCACGTTCACGCCGGCGCCGCCGTCACCGACGTCCGAGGTCGCGTCGTTCACCGTGGCGTCGAGCCCCGCGTCGCGACGGCCCGCATCGCCCGTGGTCGAAAGGACCTCGAGCTCACGCAGCTCGCACCCGAGCAGGAGCACCACGCAGACGAGCAAACACGAAGCCGAGCGTGCCTTCGTGCTCGCGTGCGAACGCAGGCGCGGCTTCGAGCGGTGGCGCGTCTTCGTGCTCGCGTGCGAAGCCACGCGCGTCGTCGCCGGAGAGCCCGAGCCTTCGATGTGCGCGCGCATCAGAGCTTCACTCCGAAGGCGAGGGTTGCTTGAACGAGCGCGCCGTGGCTGCCCGTGACGCGAGCTCCGTCTTGGGTGGACACCACGCCGAGCACGGCGCCGCCCACCGCGAGCTCGAGCCCGACCCGCACCGGACCGAAGCCGTAACGCGCGAAGAGCGCGCCGCGCGGCGCCACCACCGCGCCGGACTCGCGCGCGGCGCCGACGTCGAGCGAGCCGTCGTCCGCGCGACCGCGGTAGCTCACCCATGCGGTCCACACCCCAGCCGCCACGCCGAGGTGCGGGCCTCGCTCGGGCTCGCCGAAGACACCGACCAGGATGTCGAGCTCCGCCACGAGCGCCCGCGCGAGCACGTCGCCGAGCGCGCCGCTCCGCGAACGCGCGCCACGACCTCCGAGGCCGACGCGGAGGGACACCCGTTCGGCCCACCACCGCTCGGCGCGCAGCCCACCCCCGAGCCAGAGGTCTCCGCCGCCGAATCGATCGAGCGGAACCACGAGATCGAGCCACGCCGTCGAGGGCTCCACCGCGACGACGCTGGGCACGGATCGCGCAACCGCCGCCCGCACCTCGCGCGGCGGCTCGATCGCCGGTGCCGGCGCATCGACCAACAACAGCTCGGCCCAGCTCGCGCGCAGCAGCTCGTCGGCCGCGATCGCGACCGCCAACGAACGTGTCTCGGGCGCGAAGCTCGAGAGGTCGAGGGTGCGCTCCACACGCTTGTCGGTGACCGCGTCACCGATGGCGACGAGCACGCGTCGCTCGTCGAGTCGTTCGAGCCGCACCCGCGCCACCGGTCGATCGGGAGCAGTCAGACACAGCTCGAGCTCCTGCGCCTCGAGCGCGGCGCGGAGCTCCACCGTGACGGCTCCACGCTCGCCGTCCGGCCAATCGCCGGTGAGCTCGAGGACCACGTGCGGGTGGGCGCTGCGGCACGCCTGCGCCGCCGCGTCGCTCGTCGCGGGGCCCGATGCGAGGCCCGACGCGAGCAGTGCGACGAGCCCCACGCGCACCGCGAGCTCGCGCCGAGCGAGCACGATCCGATCGAGTGGGCATCGCACGGCGCGCGTCACGGTCTCATCGTGCCGAGCGCGGTGCCGCGCTGTAAACGGAGACGTCGCACGGCCGACCGAGGAACAGATTCAGTCGCACGCGCGGCGCATCGCCTCGACGTGTCGCCCTTCGGGGTGGAGCGCGAGGTAGCGCGCGCGGCTGCGCTCGCACGACGCGTCGTCGCCGGCGCGCGCGTACGCGTCGACGAGCCTTGCCCGAGCGTCCTCCGCGAAAGGTGAGCGCGGGGCGAGCTCGAGCGCACGTGTGAACGCGTACGCGGCGCCGCGCGGATCGGAGAGCGAGTCCATCCGCAGCCGCCCGAGCTCGAACGCGGCGAGCCCCGCGCGCTCGTCGCGAGGGAACTCGCGCAAGAAACGCTCGTAGAGCTCGGCCGCATCTCGCGCCGATCCGTCGCGTCGTGCGGTGCGCGCCGCGTCGAACGCCTCGCGCGGTTCCTCGCGCGGCTCCCCTCGCTCGACTCGGCGCGCCCGCGTGGCGCGCTTGGTCTGCGGCGTCTCCTCCGCTTCGTTCGGGGGCTCGTCCACGCTCGCTTCCGCGACCGGCTCGACGCGACGCGACTCCCCTGCGCGGAGTCGTTGCACCTCGCCGCGCACGACCAAGTCGACCGCGCCCCGCTCGACGCGGACCTCGACCACCCCACCGAGCTCGCGTCGCACCACGAAGCGCGTGCCGACCACCCGCACCTCGACGTCGTCGGCCTCGACGACGAACGTCCGCGCGGGGTTGCGGGCGACCTCGAAGGTCGCGCTTCCGTCGCGGAGCGCCACCCGGACCTCGTCGCTCGACGTGGACGTTCGCTCGAGGCGCGCGCCCGGCGCGGCGACGATCTCGGAGCCGTCCTCGAGCGCGACCGCGGCGCTCGTGCCACCCGCGACGAGCGTGGTGCCGGACCACGCGGGGGTTTCGTCGCGACCGAACGCGACGAACGCGAGCAGAGCGGCGGCGGCCACCGTGACGAGACCTGCAGGCGCGATCCAGCGTGGACGCGAGGGGGTCGCGAGCCGCGCGTCGATCGCGACCCAGTTGTCGTCGTCGCGTCGTGCGTCGTCGGGCGGCGCGACGAGCGCGCGTCGATCGAGGCGTTCGCTCTCGGTCATGGTTGCCTCCCCAGGCGTGCCGCGAGCAGGACTTCCCCGTCCTGCAAGCGGCGTTTGATCGTGGCGGGTGAAAGGCCCATCGCTTCGGCGACCTCGGGCACCGTCATGCCCTCGACGCGGCGAAGCACGAGGGCCACGCGGACGTCCGTCGGCAAGGACTCGAGCAGTGTGTACAGCGTACGGAGCTCGGTCGCGACGTCCGGCGGGGCGTCGTGGGAGATGCGGACCTCGATCGCCTGCTCGGGGCTGCGTTCGAGGAAGAACCGACGTTTGAGTCGGCGTCGTCGGATTCGCTTTCGCGCGGTGTGGACGACGATCATCCCGATCCACTTCGCGAAGGCCTGTGGGTTGCGCAGATCCGCGAGGCGCTCGAACGCGGCCACGAACGCGTCCTGCACGAGGTCGTCGACCTCGTTGCCGCCGAGGAGGCGGTGCGCGAGCCCGGTCACGAGGCGAACGTGACGGCGGTAGAGCGCCTCCTTCGCGCGCGCGTCGCCGCCGAGCGCTCGTTCGACGAGCTCGGCGTCGGTCACCTCCGGTGACGGCACGCGACGAAGAGGAACCACGACACCCATGCTTCGAACGTACCCCGACGCGACGCGAGCGGCTCAGGGGAGCGCCGAATGTGCTCGGATGTGGGCGCTTCAGAGATTCACGAAGGATCTCCGGGCCCTGCGCGTCGCGGTGTCGCGCGTGTGCGCTGCCGGAGCGTCAGGGGCCGACTGACGCACGCGGGCAGCTAGTCTCGGGGGGTCGCTCGGGGGCCGCGCCGTGGCGTTCGCGTCGATGCGCTCGGACGCCCAGCTCCGTCCGCTCCCGCACACGGAATACGCGCGTGCCCACGCGCATCGACCTGTCCTCAAGCGAGCGCGACGTGCACACCCAGCGGGGCACCGTCCACGTCCGACCGCTCCGCGTTCGCGTTCGCTCCACGCTCGAAGCGTACCGCGAGCACCTCGGCCGCGATCGACGGCCCGTGCTCGAAGAGCGCCTCTGCGAGCTCGCCCTCCGCATCCCACGTCACGACGATGCGCGCGTCGTAGGGCAGGTCGCGATCCTTGCGGACGCGTTGGATCTTCGACGTCACCTCGCGCGCGAGGCCCATCTTGCGCAGCTCCGGCGTGACGTGGGTGTCGAGCACGACCACGCGCCCCGCCTCGCTCGCGGCGGCGAAGCCCTCCTTGGCCTGCAGGCGCACCTGCAGCTCTTCGGGTCCGAGGACGACCGGTCCGCTCGGCAGCGTCACCGTGATCGTGCCCGACGCCGAGAGCTCGGCGTGCAGCTTCGAGCCGTCGGCTTCGCCGAGCAGCTTCTTGCACAGCGGGAGCTCCTTGCCGAGCCGCGGCCCGAGCTTCGGGAAGTTCGGCAGGAGCTGGAAGTCGACGTACTTCGCGGGCTCGGTCGTGAACGAGAGGCTCACCACGTTGAGCTCCTCGCGGATCGCGTCCGAGAAACGTTCGATCGCCGCGCGCTCGTCGTCGCTCGCGACCACCACGATCGCCTCGCCGAGCGGCTGGCGGACCTTGAGCTTGGCTTCGTTGCGCACGCGGTTGCCCGCGGTCACGAGCTGCCGCGCGAGGGCCACCGACTCGCGGAGCGCGTCGTCGCGGCGCGCGTCGTCGGCGGCGGGGAAGGGCGCGAGGTGAACGCTGGCGTGGGCGGTTGCCTCGGCAAGCCGCCCTGCCCGCGACAGCCCCTCCGGGGAACAGAGGTTGCCGTGCATGGCCTCCGCGACGAACGGAACGAAGGGCGCGACGAGCCGGCTGAGCTCGACGAGCACCTCGTAGAGGGTCGCGAAGGCGGCCTGCTTGTCGGCGGCGTCGCCTTCGGCCCAGAAGCGCGAGCGGCTGCGGCGCACGTACCAGTTGGAGAGCGCGTCCACGAAGCTCGTGATGCGCTTGACCGCCTGGTGCGCGGTGTATCCGTCGAGCTCTTCGCGGACCTTGCGGACCGTGAAGTCGAGCTCCGCGAGCACCCAACGATCGAGGTCGCTCCGCTCGGCCAGCGCGGGCCGCGCGTGCTCCGGGGTCCAGGGCGCGTCCTTTTCGTAGAGGTTCGCGTAGGTGACGAAGAACGAATAGACGTTCCAGACCTTCAGCAAGAACTCGCGCGCGGCGTCGCGCACCGCGCCCTCGAAGAAGCGCGTGTTCTGGCCGGGGACGGTGTTCGTGTAGAGCGCCCAACGCACCGCGTCGCCGCCGAAGTCGTCCATGAGCTTCAGCGGATCGGTGTAGTTCTTCAGGCTCTTGCTGTACTTCAATCCCTTCTCGTCGGTCAGCAGGCCGAGCACCACGCAGTTTCGGAACGGGTGCGGGTAGCCTTCTTTCTCGAAGAGCAGGGTGCTGATCATCATCAACGAGTAGAACCAGCCGCGCGTCTGATCGACGGCCTCCGTGATGAAGTCGGCCGGGAAGGTCTTCTCGAACTCTTCTTTGTTGTGATGCGGATAGCCGAGCTGCGCGAAGGGCATGCAGCCGCTGTCGAACCAGCAGTCGATGACCTCCGGCACGCGGCGATACACGCCTTCTTCGCCCGGCACCGTCCAGGTGACCTCGTCGATCCACGGCTTGTGGACCATCAGGTCCTCCGCGAGGCTCGGATCCTTCGCCTTCGCTGCGTGGAAGTGGTCGAAAGCGTTCGGGTTCTTCTCGAGGATCTCCGCCGCGGAGCCGACCGCGACGCGCTTGCCCGTGACGTCGTTGATCCAGATCGGGAGCGGGGTGCCCCAGAAGCGCTCGCGGGAGAGCGCCCAGTCGACGTTGCCGGCGAGGAACTGCCCGAAGCGGCCGTCCTTGATGTGGCTCGGCTCCCAGTTGACCGCCTGGTTGTTCTCCTGCGCGCGGTGGATCTCGCGCGTGGTCTTGATGAACCAGCTCGTGCGCGCGTACTGGATGAGTGGATCGCTCATGCGGCGCCAGGAGAACGGGTACTCGTGGCGGTAGACTTCTTCTTTGAAGAGGAGACCCTTTTTCTTGAGAAGTCGGATGATGTCGCGGTCGGCTTCCTTGCAGAAGCGTCCCGCGAAGTCGGTCACCTCGGGCGGGAAGGTCCCGTCCGGCTGCACGAGCTGGAGGAAGCCGAGCCCCTCCGCCTTGCAGGCGCGGAAGTCGTCCTCGCCGAACGCAGGCGCGAGGTGGACCATGCCCGAGCCGCTGCCGAGCTCGACGAACGCGGCCGCGATCACGCGGTGGGCGGGGCCACCTTCCGGCTTCGCGTAGTCGAAGGGCGCGACGTACTCCGCGCCCACCCACGCGCTGCCCGGCTTCGTCTCGTCCTCGAGCTTCACCGTCGCGTAGGACGCGTCGGCCTTCACCGCGAGCGCGACGTTCGAAGGCAAGGTCCAGGGCGTGGTGGTCCAGGCGAGGAAGCTCGTCCCTTCGTGCCCCTTCACGGGGAAGCGCACCATCACCGAGGGATCGTCGACCTCCTTGTAGCCCTGGCCGACCTCGCCGCTCGAGAGCGCGGTGCCGCCTTGGGCCCACCACCACACGACCTTGTAGTCCTGGTAGAGGAGCCCCTCGTCGAAGAGGCGCTTGAGCGCCCACCACTCGGACTCGACGTAGCGCTTGTGGAAGGTGACGTAGGCGTCGTCGAGATCGACCCAGAAGCCGATCCGGTTCGTCATCTTCCGCCACTCGCCGATGTACCGGAACACCGAGTCGATGCACTTCTTGCTGAAGGCTTCGACGCCGTACTCCGCGATCGCGGCGCGCCCGTTGATGCCGAGCTCCTTCTCGACCTCCACCTCGACCGGCAGACCGTGCGTGTCCCAGCCCGCGCGCCGCGGCACGCGGTAGCCGCACATGCTGCGGTAGCGGAGGAACACGTCCTTCATCACGCGCGTGAGCACGTGGCCGGCGTGCGGCATGCCGTTGGCGGTGGGCGGGCCTTCGTAGAAGACGAAGGGCGGTCCCTCGCGCTCGGCGACCCGCTGGAAGATCTTCTGCTCCTCCCACTGCGCGAGGATCTTCGCGTCGAGGGAGGGGAACGAGACCTGCGGGGAGACGGGAGCGAACATGGCGCGCCACCTTTATCACGAGGTGGCGCGTGCGCGAGGGGGGCGTCGTCATCGGGGCGAGGAGCAAGCGCCGACGTGGCACGAGTCGCCGCGCGACCTCGCCGGGCGGACGACCGACCTCGCGAGACGTCGCCGCCCGCACGTCGCCGAGCCGCGAGTCGACGCGTTCTCCGCGCGCACACGAGATTGCGCGAGCGCGGCCAGCGAACGCGCGTATGCTCCGCGCCGTGAGCGGCAAGGAAGCTTGGTTCCTCCATCCCGAGCGCGGTTGGCTCCACGTGAAGCTCGACGGGCGCATCGTGAAGGTCGACGGTCTCGCGGAGCCGAAGTCGTTGCCCTACGTCTCGCCGCTCGCGGCGAAGCAGGGGTTCGCGTCGCAGTGCTCGACCGCGCTCTCGCGCGGCTATGCGGAGTCGAACGCGGACGACGTGGCCGCGTGGCGCCGCACGAACGACGCCTCGCCGAGCCCGGAGATGCAGGCCCAGCGCGACGCGGACTGGCGCGCGATCGGCCACGATCCCGACAAGGGCTTCGAGCGCATCGAGGTGAAGCTCGATGGGACCTTGGCGCCGGATCTGATGCGTCTGATCGCGGATCCTCGGCTGGAAGGCCTCGAAGATCTCCGCGTACGCACGTGGTCGGAGAAGGGCGCGATCTCGGACTACGTGCCGTGGATCGCGGCGCTCGGCTCGCGACCGCTGCCGCGTCTGCGCAACCTCGAGCTCGACAGCTTGGCGGCCAGCGACGGGGCGCGCGAGAGCCGCGCGGGCGCGATCGACGCGCTGCTTCGAATCCATCCGGTGCTCGACACCGTGGCCGTCATGGGCACCGCGTGGCTGGACGGACGCGTGGAGAGCAAGTCGCTCCGCACGCTGCGCATCGACGGTTCGTCCGCCGAGCCGCGCGTCGCCTCGGTGCTCGTGCATCTGGCGGCTCCTGCGCTGGTGTCGCTGCGCTTGCACCCGGGGTATTCGGGCGACGTCATCGGCGCGCTCCAGGTCGAAGCGTTCTTCCAGCGCGAGGATCTCGGCGCGCTCCGGCAGCTCGAGCTCTTCGGCGTCGAGCCGGAGATCTCGCTCTTCGAGGCGCTCGCGCCGACGCCGATGCTGCGCCGGCTCGAGGGGCTCACGCTGCAAGGCGGCTTCGGTCCGCGCGCGGCGGGCGAGCTGCTCGAAGTGATCGGCTCGTTCGATCATCTGCGCCGCTTCGGCATCGACGAAGAGGCGCTCACGGACGAGCTCCAGGACGCGTTCCCCAAGGCGTTCGGCACCTACGGCTGATCTGCGGACGCAGGTCCGTCCACCGTGAGCCGCGTCCGCGTTGATCCGCGCGCGTCGCACCTGCTACACGCCGCGGCATGACGGCGAAGCTGCTCGACGGGAAGGCCATCGCGGCCGTGGTGCGGGGCGAGGTGAAGGAGCGCGCGGAGGCCTTCGCTGCGAAGCACGGACGCCGTGCGGGTCTGCACGTGGTGCTCGTCGGCGACGATCCGGCCTCGCAGGTCTACGTGCGCAACAAGGAGATGGCCGCAGGCAAAGCCGGGCTCGCGGGGCAGGTTCACCGGCTGCCCGTCGACACCACGCAGGCCGAGCTCGAAGCGCTCGTCGAGAAGCTCAACGCGGATCCCGCGATCGACGGGATCCTCGTGCAGCTCCCGCTGCCCAAGCACCTGAAGTCGCAGCCGGTGCTCGATCGGCTCGCGCCGTCGAAGGACGTCGACGGGCTCACGCCGATGAGCGCGGGCCTCCTGCTCGACAGTCGCCCCGGCCTTCGACCTTGTACGCCGAGTGGCTGCATGCGGCTCTTGCGCGAAGCTGGCCTCGACGACCTCTCCGGCAAGCGCGCGATCGTGATCGGGCGGAGCATCTTGGTCGGCAAGCCGATCGCGATGATGCTCCTCGCGAAGAACGCGACGGTCACGCTCGCGCACTCGCGCACCGCGGATCTCGCGGGCGAGTGTGCGCGCGCGGACATCGTGGTCGCGGCGGTGGGGGTGCCGGAGCTCGTGAAGGGCTCGTGGATCCGCGAGGGCGCGATCGTGATCGACGTCGGCATCAACCGCCGCGAGGACGGAACGCTCGTGGGCGACGTCGCGTTCGAGGAGTGCGCGGCGCGCGCGTCGTGGATCACGCCGGTGCCGGGCGGCGTCGGGCCGATGACGATCGCGATGCTTCTGGAGAACACCGTCCTTGCAGCCGAGCAGCGAGAGCACTCGCGTGGGTGATCTCGCGGGCTTGACGAACGCGGCGACCGACGCGAGGAGACGGCGATGACGACGATCCAAGAAGGCAAGAAGGCGCCGGCGTTCGCGCTGCCGTCGACCGCGGGTGGCAAGTCGAAGCTCGCCGACCACGCGGGCAAGTACGTGGTGCTCTACTTCTATCCGAAGGACGACACCCCCGGCTGCACGACGGAGGCGAAGGACTTCCAAGCGGCGCTGCCGAAGCTCGAAGAGCTCGGCGCGGTCGTCGTCGGCGTGAGCAAGGACCCGCTCGACAAACACGTGAAGTTCAAGACCAAGCACGGCCTCGACTTCCCGCTGCTCACCGACGAGGACGGCGCGGTGATCGAGAAGTTCGGCGCGTGGGGCGAGAAGAACATGTACGGCAAGAAGTCGATGGGCATCGTGCGCACCACGGTGGTCATCGCGCCGGACGGAAAGGTCGTGAAGGTCTTCCCGAAGGTGAAGGTCGCCGGCCACGTCGCGAAGGTGATCGAGACGATCGAAGCGCACCGCGCGGAGAGCTGAGCGCCCGTCGCGACGGAGTCCGTGACGGAGACGGAGTCCGTGACGGAGACGGAGTCGACACCGCGTCGGTGACGCCGACCTGGTTCGTCAGAACTTCGTTCAGGGCGTGTCTGGCTCGGGGCTCGGCTCGGGGCTCGGTGCCGGCCCCGGGCTCGGCTCGGGCGTGCTCGGCTCGGGCGTGGGGGTCGGCGTCGGCGTCAGCTCGGGTGTGGTCGACGCGCTCGACGCTTCGAGGGCCGCGATCTGCGCGCGCGCGACGGAGGCGTGGGGTCCGTTCGGGCGGCTCGCGAGGTACGCTCGGTAGGTCTGCAGCGCCTCGGGGTGCTGGCCCATGCGCCGATACGCTTCGCCGAGCCCGATGTACGCGTCGCCGTAGTCGTTGCGTGCCGCCGGGCGGAAGTGGCGTGCGGCTTCGGTCGGGTTGCCCGCTCGCAGCGCCGCGTAGCCGAGTCCGGTGAGGGCCTCCGAGCCGCCCGGGCGCTGCTGGAGCGCGAGCTCGAAGTGTGCGCGCGCTCCCGCGACGTCCCCCGCGTCGAGTAGCTGATCGCCGCGCCGCACGTAGTGGCTGTAGTCGCGGCCGGCTTCCGGGACGCTGCCGCCCGTCTCCGCGCGTGGCGTCTCGGCGCGTGCCGTCTCGGTGCGCGGACTTTCCGTGCGAGGTGTCGTCGATGGAGTCTGCGACGGAGTCTGCTGCGACGGACCTTGCTGCGACGGCTGCTCTGCCTCGGCGACCCCCGCGTCCGCGACCTCCACCACCGGCGCCGCCGGCGGGCGACCCTCGTCCATCGCCGCGCTGAGCGCGCGCGCGCGCGGATGTTCCGGTGCGCTCGCGTAAATCTCGGCGAGCGCCGCGCGCGCACCTTCGACGTCCTGCGCCGCGAGGCGAGCGCGCGCCGCCCGAAGCCGCGCTCGAATGCTCGGATCGGCGGACACCGCGCGGTCCGTGGCCGCGCGCGCGTCATCTTCGATCAGCGCGGCGCGAAGCAGCTCGAGCTCGCTCGCGACGAGGCCCGTCGGCGCGCTCACGTTCGCGAGCTCGAGCGCGCGATCCAGTCGACGCCGCGCGCCCTCGCGATCTCCCGTGAGCCGCAGCGCGTCACCGAGGACGATCTCCGGCGCCAGGCTCGGCTCGACCGCGAGCCACGCTTCCGCATGCGTGCGCGCCTCGCGAGCGTGTCGCGCGACCTCCGCGCGCACCCGTGTCGCCGCCGCGTCGCCGTTCGCTTCGAGATCGGACGCTTCCAGCTCGAGCGCCTCCGCCCACGCGACCTCGGTGCGCGCGAGCCCCGCGAGCACACGAGGGTCGCGCTCCGCCGACGCGCTCGCGCGCAAGTACTCGCGCAGCGCCGCGTCGTAGCCGTCGACCGTGTGCTTCGCGAGCTCCGTCTCGCTCGTGCGCAGGCGAGCCACGAGCGCGTCGTCACCGCCGAGCCCGAGCTTCGGCGCGATGGCGTCCCACTGAATCGCGATCGCGATGCCGCCCGCGACCAAGAGCACGAGCAGCGCCCACAACCCCACGCGGCTCTTCGTGGGAGGGAGAGGCGCGGCCACCGCTTCTTCGTCGAGGTAGAGCGCGGGCTTCGCGGGACGAAGCTCCCCGCGCGGAGGCGCCGACGTAGGACCGCCGCGACCTTCCTCCGGGCCGCCGAGGGGCGCGGTGCGTCCACGCGGGCGCGCCGTCGCGTCGCTCGGAGGGGAGCTCGGCGGAGTCGGCGCGAGCGGACGCACGCTCGCGGGCGTGGGATCGCGACGTGGTGGCGGCGGGGCGGGCGGAGGTGGGCGCACGCTCGCGGGCGTCGGGTCGCGTCGCGGCGGCGGGGCGCTCGGCGGGGGAGGCCGCACGCTCGCGGGAGTCGGATCGCGCCTCGGGGGCGGCACCGCGGCTGGGCCCGTCGCGACGGGGCCGGTCGGATCGCGACGCGGAGGCGCGTCGAGGGTCGGTGCATTTGCGCTCGGGGCGCTCGGCGGAGCGACGCTCGGCGGCGGTGGTGGAGCCGGGACCGAGGGCGCCGCGCCCACGCCGAAGAGCGTCCGCTTGCGAGCGTCTGCAGCCGGCGGCGCATCGGACACGGTGCGTGCCGCGTCCGCCGCTCGGAAGAAGGTCTGTAGCTCCGCGATGTCGCCGAGGCGCTTCCACTGTCGCCCCGAGCGCGAGAGCTCGTCGTCCTCTTCGAGCGCGCCTTGGGCGATGCGCTGCTGAAGCTCGCGGAGGCTCCCGAGCTTCTCCTCACCACCGCGACGTCGACGCACGATCCACGCGCGGTCGCCGTCTTCCGCCTCGGGTCCCGCGCCAGGCGGAAAGACCTTGAAGAGGAAGCCGCAGTTCGTGCACTTCACGGTCGTGCCGCGCTCGGAGACGAGCGTCTCGTCGAACTCGTACTCCGTCCCGCAGCGTTCGCAGGTGACGTCCTCGCGGGACGGGTGCAGAATCCCGCGCAGTCCCGCACGTTTCGGCGACGTGCGCGCCCGCCGAGAGAACCTTCGATGCGTCGCGCGAGACTCCGACGAGCGTTCCGTCTCGGACCGAGCGGAGGATGCATCGCACGTCCGGAGCGCGAGGTACGTCGCGAGGCGCTGGCGCCGACCGCGGTTCCTCCGTAGCTTCGCGCCTCGATGAGCTTCGACGTCGACGCCCTCGCGCACGCGCTCGCCGCGCGCCTCGCTCCTCTTTCCGTCGCGCGGCCCTCCGTGGCGCTGCCGAGCCTCCCCGGTGAGCCGTCGATGGCCCGCCGCGAGTCGCCGCGGAGCGACCTGCGCCTCTTCCTCGATCACACGCTCCTCCGACCGGACGCCGGGCACGCCGCGCTCGCCACGCATTGCGACGAGGCGATCGAGCACGGCTTCTGGTCGGTCTGCGTCGCGTCGCGCAACGTCGCCTTCGTGCGTGCGCGTGTCGAAGGCAGCGGCGTACGCGTGTGCTCCGTCGTCGGGTTCCCTCACGGAGACGCGAGCGCGAGCGCGAAGGCCGCCGAAGCCGCGCGCGCGGTGCGAGACGGCGCGGACGAGCTCGACGTGGTGATCGCGATCGGAGCGCTGAAGGACGGCGATCACCGCGCGATCTTCGAGGACCTGCGCGGCGTGGTCGACGCGGCCGAGGGGCGCGCGGTGAAGGTGATCTTGGAGACCGCGCTCCTCGACGAGCGCGAGAAGGTGATCGGCTGCGCGCTCTCGAAGGCGGCCGGCGCCGCGTTCGTGAAGACCTCGACCGGCTACGCGAAGGGCGGCGCGACGATCGAGGACATCGCGCTCATGCGCTCGGTGGTCGGCGACGTGCTCGGCGTGAAGGCTTCGGGCGGCATCCGCGACGCCGCGACCGCGGACGCGATGATCGCGGCCGGCGCGACCCGCCTCGGCGCGAGCGCGAGCGTCGCGATCGTCACGGGCGGGAAGGGCACGACGACGTACTGACGCGTGTGAGCCGCGAACACGAAAGACGAAGGAGTCGAGATGGCCGGCGTGCAGGTGGTGACGGACGCGACGTTCGAGCAGGCGGTGATGAACGAGCGCCTTCCCGTGCTCGTGGATCTCTACGCCGACTGGTGCGGCCCGTGCCGACAGATGGCGCCGGTGATCGCGCAGCTCGCGGAGGAGCTCGCGGGGCGCGCCAAGGTCGTGAAGATCGACATCGATCGCAACCCCATGTGCGCGCAGATGTTTCGCGCGTCGTCGATCCCGATGTTCGTCGCGTTGAACCGCGGCAAGGTCATCGGGCACCAGATGGGTGCGGTGCCGAAGGCCGCGCTGGTGCAGCTCCTCGAGCGCGTGCTCCCGCCCGACGACGCGGAGGTCGAGCCCGAAGAGCTCGCGCGTCAGCTCGTGACCGGAAACGCCGAAGCGATCGACGTGCGCGATCCGAGCG
>JALOQC010000331.1 GCA_025453555.1 Myxococcota bacterium
CGGTCCCACCGAGCGCGGCTTCCGCGTCGACGGTCGACGCCTGCTGATCGACGGCGAGCCGCTGGAGATCCGCGGCGTGTGTTGGAGCCCGGTCCCCCGCGGGTCGGCGTGGCCTCCCGACTACGCGCGCTTCGTCGATCGCGACTCGGAGATGATGGCGGCGGCGGGCATCACCCACGTGCGTACCTACGGACCGATCCTCGATCGCACGGTGCTCGATCGCCTGCACGCGCGGGGGATCTCAGTGCTCATGACGGTGTACTCGTGGGGCGGCGATCCCGAGTCCGTCGCCACGGAGAGCGCGCGGCAGGTGATCGATCATCCGGCGATCGCGATGTGGCTCGTCGGCAACGAGTGGAACTACAACGGCTACTACACGGGCCTTCCGTTCGGCGAAGCGGTCGCGCGCACCGAACGTGTCGCGGCTGCGCTCAAGGCGCTCGATCCGTCGCGGCCCGTCGCGACCATCTACGGCGAGCTGCCGAGCCCCGAGACCCTCGCGGCGATTCCGTCGGTGGATCTCTGGGGCATCAACGCCTACCGCGGGATCGGCTTCGGCGATCTCTTCGCGCGTTGGGCCGCGCTCTCGAACAAACCGATGTTCATGGGCGAGTACGGCGCGGACGCGTGGGACGCGCGTGACGGAGGCCGCCCGAACGTCGAAGCCCAAGCGGATGCGACGCGCGTGCTCACCGAAGCGATCCTCGCGAGCTCGACCGCGCGTCACGCGGACGGCGTCGTGCTCGGCGGCACGATCTTCGAGTGGAACGACGAGTGGTGGAAAGACGGCGCCGGCTCGGTGGACGTCCACGACGTCGGCGGCGTCGCGCCCGGTGGCGGTCCACACCCCGACGCGACTTTCAACGAAGAGTGGTGGGGCATCGTGGACATCGACCGCCGCCCGCGCCCCGCGTACACGGCGTTGCAGGCGATCTACACGCGGTGAGTCGTCGCGCTCAGCACGTGGAGTGGTCGTGACCGAAGTGTCCGAGGGACGGTACCCTCGCCCGATGTGTCGGCTCGCGCTCTTCCTCTCGCTCTGCGTCGCGTGCGCGGGGTCCGAATCCACCGAATCGGTCGAGCCGGTCGAGGTGTCGTCCGGTGGCGACGCGACGACCGAGTCGAACGACGGGTCCGCGGGCTCCGCGATGCCCTCGAACGCGTACGAGGTCGGGCGGAGCTTCGACAACCCGCTCCCGGTGTGTGGCGCGGGCGAGAGCTACGTCGCGGTCAGTCAGTGGCAGTGCGCGGACGGATCGATGCCGCTCGGTGGGGCGCCCGAGGCCGGTCGCGACGCACGCCAGGGCTCGATGGGCGCGCACCAAGAAGGCTCGTCGTTTCTCGACAGCCACATCGTCGACCTCTACGTCGTGCCGTGCCCCGAGGGCCCGGTCGAGGTCTACGTGTGTTTGTACCACTGCCCGGAGGGGCGCTCGATCGCGGATTGATGCGTCGAGCTCGACTGACGCTCGACCAATGAAGGTCAGAGCTTCTCGCCCAAGATCTGCACCGGACCGCCCGCGTTGCCCGGCTCGGAGTCGACCACCACGTAGACGATCTGATCGGCCTCGAGGACCATCTCCACCGACTCCGCTTCGCCGACGCCGTTGAGCATCGTGCCCTCGAGACACTCCGTCGCTTCGCAGCTCTCCAGCACGTAGATCATCGGATCGACGGTGTCCGCGAAGGGCGTGACCGTCACGCGGTACGTCCCCGCGCCGAGGCTCGCGACGAACGCGTAGGTGCGATCGGGTCCGGAGGCGCTCGTCCCGACGCAGCCGAGGTTCGGCGGATCGCGCTGATCCATCTCCAGCGCCTGCGGGATGGGCCCGGTGAACGGGATCGTCGCGATCGCGCAGCTCATCACCCCGGAGTCGAACGAAGCGTCGGTGCCCGAGTCCGTGCCCGAGTCGAGGCCCGCGTCCTCTCCTGCGTCGTCCTCGCCCGCGTCGAGACCCGCGTCCATCGTGCCGCCGTCCGTCCCACCTGCGTCGACGCCCGCGTCCGTCGTGACGTCGTCGTCTCCACACCCGATCCCGATCGCGCCGATCAGCGCGAGCACTCCCCAGCTTCGTGCCATGCGCGGAGCATGGCCGACGCCGCGCCCCGCGCCGGTGACGTCGGTCACCTCACGTCGAGAGCGAAGCTCTCAGCGCACGGGCGCCAGCAGTGGCTCCGCGCGGCGCGTGAACGGCAGGCCAGTGCCGTTCTGACCGAAGCTGTTCGCGCCCCAACACCAGACCGCGCCGCCGTCCGCGCGCACACACGCGTGACCTGCGCCGACACTCAGGTCGTAGGCCATGCCCGCCCAACGTCGCGTGACCTGCAACGCGCGGTGCGAGGTGAGGACCGCTTCGGCTTGGGCGAGCTCCGCGTTCGCGTTCGTGCCCCAACACCACACGGTTCCGTCGAAGCGCACCGCGCACGAGTGGCGGTCGCCGACGTCGAGCGTAGTGACACCATCGAGCGGCGTGACCCCATCGGCGAGGAACACCTGCTGGGGCGTGGTGACGCCTCGTACACAGGCGCCGGCGTGGCAGGTCTCGTCGAACGCGCACGAGGGCGCGCACGTGCTGGGCGCGCCGCCCGCCTGGCCCGACGCGTTGCGGCCGAGACACCACACCACACCGCCTTCGTCGGAACCGTCGCCGGTGGTGACGAAACACGTATGGCCCTGACCGGCTGCGATGTTGCGGACCTCACGATCGCCGGGCTCGGACGCGAACACGAGGCGTGGCTCGAGGAAGGACGCACCGAGGTTCGTGGGCCCGAGCTGGCCGTAGTCGTTGTTGCCCCAACACCAGAGGCCTTCGCCGTTCGCGGCGCACGCGTGGTTCGAGCCGACGTCGAGCCGCGTCGCGAGGAGCGACTCGCTCAAGCGCTCGGGGAGCAGCACGAGCCCCGTACCCGAGGGGCGCGCGACGCCGAACTCGTTGCCGCCCCAGCAGTAGATCGAGTCGGTCGCGACCGGTCCCGCGCCGATCACGCGGCCGCACGTGGTGTCCCCGCCCACCGCGAGCTCGTTGAAGCGCAACGCCGTGGCCACGCGCACGGGCGCGTTGCGCCGCGTGGTCGTGTTGTCACCGAGCTGCCCGTGGTTGTTGAGCCCCCAGCACCACGCCTCGTTGCCGGTCCGCAGGACGCATGCGTGGGGGCCGCCAGCCTGCACGGTGACCGCGTCGTCGATGCCGACCACGGTCTGCGGTCGCTCGAAGGAGGAAGGCTCGTCGACGCCCGCGCCGACCTCCCGGCCCCAACAGTAGAGACGGCCACCGGAGCGCGCGCAGTTCGGGTAGCCGCCGAGCTCGATCTCGTCCCAGCCGACGCACACGGAGTCGCGACAGAGCTGGCCGTTCGGGCAGTCGAGGTTGCAGCCGCTGCAGTGGCTCGCGTCGACCGCGGTGTCGATGCACTCCGTTCCACCCGGCACGTCGCAGAGCTCTCGGCCCGCCGGGCAACCGGTCGCGACACACAAGCCGCCGCGACACACCCGATCGGTCGCGGCGCACTCCGCGATCGCTTGTTGTTCGTCCACGCGGCCGTCGCAGTCTTGATCGACGGAGTCGCAGCGCTCGGCCGCCGCGGGGCTCACGTACGCGTTGCGTGGCTCGCAGTCGCCCGCCACGAGCACGTAGTTGCCGGGAGGCGCGCACGACGAGATGCCGACCTCGGAGCCGAAGCCGTCGCGATCTTCGTCGAGGTACCACATCACGTTCGACACCGACTCGTCGGTGCGACCGTCGCAGTCGTCGTCGCGCCCGTTGCAGAGCTCGATCGCGCCCGGGCCGGTGCGGACGCTTCCGTCGTCGCAGTCGACGACGTCACCACCACAGCGCGCATCCGGGATGCCGTCGCCGTCGCGATCTTCGAGCATGCCTTCGAACACCGCGACGCCGTCGCAGTCGTCGTCGCGTCCGTTGCACTGCTCCTCCGCGCGTGGGCTCACCGTGCTGCGCGTGTCGTCGCAGTCGAACGCGTTGAGCACGTGACCTTCGGGCCGCCCGCAGCTCACGATCGGGGTCGCGCTCGCGTCGCCGAAGCCGTCGCCGTCGGTGTCCGGATACCAAGGCACCGCGCGCGCCTGCTCGTCCGCGCGTCCGTCGCAGTCGTTGTCGACCCCATCGCAGACCTCGACCTGCGCGGGACTGCGCGCGGGATCGTCGTCGTCGCAGTCGTCTCCCACGGTCGAGAAACGCGGGCTGCCGGGGCATGCGGAGGCGTCCGTCGCCGGATCGCCGCGGCCGTCCGAGTCGGCGTCCACGAAGCCCACCACCGACACGTCCTCGTCGAACGATCCGTCGCAGTCGTCGTCGCGTCGATTGCAGACCTCGCTCGCGTCGGGACGGATCGCGTCGTCGGAGTCGTCGCAGTCGGTGCCGCAGAGATCCCCGTTGCAGCAGCGCGCGTCCACGAAGCCGTCGTCGTCGTCGTCGCGCTCCCCGAAGGTGCCGGGGTTGCAGTCTTCGTCGAAGCCTTCCGGATCGCAGATCTCGGACGCGTCCGGGTTCACGTCCTCGTCGCCGTCGTCGCAGTCGTCGCCGCCGCACGCGATCGCGGCGAAGCCGTCGCCGTCCGCGTCGGGCTCCGTGCACGACACGCACTCGTCGGCCAGCTCGTCGCAGCCGTCCTCGCACGGGATCGTCCCCGCGACGCAGCCGCGCGCATCGCCGCCGCTCGCGCTCGGCATGCAGCGCTCCGCGCCGTTGCAGAACACGCCGTCGTCGCACTCCGCGTCGACCACGCACACGCCGTCGTCCGCGTCGCGTTCGCCGCCGTCGCCCCCGTCGGTCGTCGGATTCACGTCGTCGTCGCCGCACGCGAGCGCGAGCGACAAGCCCACCAGAAGAAAGAGCCGCCCCACCGCCGGAGAATGGCACGATCCGTCGGATTCGCACGGAGGCGTGCGTCCGTGTCCGGACGAGCATGACGATCGTCATGCTCGGGCGTTCGGGCAGAGGGTGGCCAGCCCTTCGAGCCCATGATCCGCGTCGACCGAACAGTGCCCGAAGATCTTCGCGAGCGGCGCGCGACGTGCTCCATCGCTCATGAAGTCACGGCCGCACCCGGCGCGAGCGGAACGCGGCGCGTAAGATGAACGACTCGTCGTCGTCCTCGAGGCAGAGGACCGCATGAACACGAACGCCCCCCCGATCACGCCGAGCGCCACGGACTCGCTCGGCCCGAACGGCCCGAACGGCCCGCTGACGCCGCCGATGGAGCTCTCCGTCGAAGGGATGACCTGCGCGGCCTGCGTGGGGCACGTGGAGCGCGCGCTGAAGAAGGTCCCCGGCGTCGCGGGCGCCGAGGTGAACCTCGTCACCAAGAAGGCGGTCGTGCAGCTCCAACGTCCGATCGCGCGCGCGACGCTCGCGGCCGCGGTGGAGAAGGCTGGCTACGAGGTGGCGCCGCCGCGGGTGGACGAGGTCGTGCTCGCGGTGCGCGGCATGACGTGCGCGTCGTGCGTCGGGCGCGTGGAGAAGGCGCTGCGCGCGGTGCCCGGGGTGCAGGAAGCGACGGTGAACCTCGCGAGCGAGCGCGCCACCGTGCGCGCGGAGGGCGTGTCGATCGCGGCGCTGGTTCACGCGGTCGAGGACGCCGGCTACGAGGCCTCGCCCCAAGACGCACACACCACCTCGCGCACGGACGAGCTCGCGGAGGCCGAGGCCCGCGAGGACCACACGAACCGCCGCGACCTGACGCTCGCCGCGGTCCTCACCGTGCCGCTGCTCGTCCTCGCGATGAGCCACGGCGCGATCCCCGGCACCGACGGACCGCTCGCGCGCTGGGCCCAGCTCGCCCTCGCCACCCCCGTGATCTTCGTCGCCGGTCGTCGCTTCTTCACCGGCGCGTGGGCGGCGCTCCGACACCGCACCGCGAACATGAGCACGCTCGTCGCGCTCGGATCGTTCGCGGCCTTCGCGTACTCGCTCGTCGCGCTCGCGTTCCCGGCCGCGTTTCCGCACGGTGAGCACGTCACGCCCCACCTCTACTTCGAAGCGGGCGCGGCCATCGTGACGTTCGTCTTGCTCGGCAAGCTGCTCGAGTCGCGCGCGCGGCGTCGGCTCTCGGACGCGGTGCGTGGGCTCGTCGCGCTCACGCCCCCCACCGCGCATCGGTTGCGCTCGCGTGAGCACGCCGACGAAGCCGGTCTCGAAGCGCAGGTCGAGGACGTCGCGGTCGAGCGGCTCGCGCCCGGCGATCTCGTGCTCGTTCGCCCCGGCGAGCGCGTGCCGGCGGACGGCCTGGTCGTCGAAGGCAAGAGCGCGGTCGACGAGTCGATGCTCACCGGCGAGAGCCTGCCGGTCGACAAGGCGGTCGGTGACCCCGTGTACGGCGGCACGCTCGGCGCGAACGGCGCGCTCACGATCCGTCTCACCGGCGTCGGCGAGGACACCGCGCTCGCGCGCATCGCGAAGGCGGTCGAACGAGCCCAAGGATCGCGCGCGCCGATCGCGCGCCTCGCGGACGTCGTGAGCGGCGTGTTCGTGCCGATCGTGGTGGGGATCGCGCTGCTCACCTTCGTGGGCTGGATGATCGCGGACCCGACGGATCTGGCGACCGCGATCGAGCGTTTCGTCGCGGTGCTCGTGATCGCGTGCCCGTGCGCGCTCGGTCTCGCCACGCCCGCCGCGGTCGCGGTCGGCACCGGACGCGGCGCGGAGCTCGGCGTGCTGTTCAAGGGCGGCGTCGCGCTCGAGACGACGAGCCGCGTGAGCACCGTGCTCCTCGACAAGACGGGCACGCTCACGACCGGACGGCCGGAGCTCACCGACGTGGTGGTGCGGAACGACGCGGTCGAGGGCGAGCGCGACGCGACGCGAGCCACGAACGACCTCGCGTCGAACGAGGTCGCGTCGACGAAGCGCGCCCTCGATCGCACGACGCTGCTCTCCTACGTCGCCGCGATCGAAGCGCGCAGTGAGCATCCCATCGCGGACGCCATCGTGCGCGGGGCGACGGAGCAGAACGCGCCGCGGCGCGAAGCGCGGGAGGTGGAGGCGTCGATCGGCGGAGGCCTCGGGGGCATGGTCGACGACCGTCGCGTGCTCGTCGGCACCGCGCGTTTCCTCGCCACGCATGGGGTCGACGCGTCGGCCTTCGAAGCGGAGGCCGATGCGCTCGCGGCTCGCGGACGCACGCCCTCGTTCGTCGCGATCGACGGCGCGCTCGCGGGGCTGGTCGCGGTCGCGGATCGTCCGAAGCCGGAGGCACGCGAGGTGATCGCACAGCTCCACGCGCTCGGCGTCGAGGTCGCGATGGTGAGCGGCGATCGGCGCGCGACGGCCGAGGCCATCGCGAAAGAGCTCGGCATCGAGCGCGTGTACGCGGAGGTGCTGCCCGAAGGAAAAGCCGCGGTGGTGCGCGAAGAGCGCGCGCGAGGTCGCGTGGTCGCGATGGTCGGCGACGGACTGAACGACGCACCGGCGCTCGCCGAAGCGCACGTGGGCATCGCGGTCGGTAGCGCCACCGACGTCGCGGCCGCCGCCTCCGACGTGGCCTTGCTCCGCGGCGGCATCACGGGCCTCCCGAGCGCGCTCCGCCTCGGTCGCCGCACCCTCTCCGTGATCCGCCAGAACCTGTTTTGGGCCTTCGTCTACAACGCCATCGGTCTGCCGCTCGCGGCCGGCCTGCTCTACCCGTGGACCGGGTGGCAGCTCTCGCCCCTCTTCGCGAGCGCCGCGATGAGCTTGTCGAGCGTGAGCGTGCTGCTCAGCTCGCTGCGGCTGCGGCGCTTCGAGCGGGTCGCCGCAGTCCGAGTCTGAGCCAAGGCATCGCAGGCTTCACCCGCCGTTCGGCCG
>JALOQC010000332.1:0-8061 GCA_025453555.1 Myxococcota bacterium
GTGTCGGGCCGTGCGCGAGCACGGAGCCGACCCAGGCTCGTGGGAGGGGGCCCCTCGGGGCTTCATGCCCCGTGGGGGAGGGTCTGGCGACAGACCCTCGGAGAAGCTGATGACGTCTTCGCGCGTGGGTCTTCACGGACATTGGCACACCGTGCGGCCGCTGCTTCGCCAGCTCGTCGCGGTCGTGCCTCCGCCGCCCTCCCGACATTGGCGCGCCTACCTCGACGATCCGGTCGCGGGGCGGGTGCGCCTCACGGGTCGTCTGCACGATGCCCACCCCGGAGAAGGTCGGGGTGACGAGCTCCTCGTGGTCGTGCATGGGCTCGGCGGCAGTCATCGCAGCATCTACACCGCGGAGGCTGCCCACGCCGCACTCGCGGCCGGCGTCTCGTGCCTGCGCCTCAACCTGCGCGGCGCGGACCGAAAGGGCAGCGACTACTACCACGCGGGCCTCACCGCCGATCTGGACGCGGTGCTCGCGTCCCCGGATCTGGCGCATTTCTCGAGGATCTACGTGCTCGGCTACTCCGTCGGCGGGCACCTCGCGCTGCGCTACGCGAGCGAGCGTCCCGACCCGCGCGTTCGTGCGGTCGCGAGCAACTGCGCGCCGGTGGATCTCGCGCGAGGAGGCGCCGAAATCGACAAGCCGAAGGGCGCGCCGTACCGATCCAAGGTGCTCGCGGGCCTGCGCGAGATCTACGCCGAGGTCGCGCGACGTCGTCCGGTACCGATCCCGGTGGAGGAAGCGGCGAAGATCCGGACGTTGCGCGAGTGGGACGAACGGGTGATCGCGCCACGCCACGGGTTCGCGAGCGCGGACGACTACTACGCGCGCGCGAGCGTCGCGCCGCGGCTCGATCGCATCGCGATCCCCACGCTCGCGGTGGTCGCCGAGCAGGATCCGATGGTCTTCGTGCACACGGTGCGGCCGCACCTCGAAGGGCGGACGAACGTGCGCGCGGTGTTCGTGTCGCGCGGTGGGCACGTGGGCTTCCCGTCCGACGTGGATCTCGGCCTCGGTCATGCGGGCGACGTGGAATCGCAGATCGTCGCGTGGCTCCGCGCTCCGAGCTGAGGGCTGGCAAAGCGATCCTCACGTCGTGCGGGGATCGCGCTGGGATCGTCGAGGGAACGCTTCGCGGACTCACCGAGGGACGCTCGCGAACGTCGAGGGAACGCTTCGCGAAGCCCGTCCGTTCTCCGACTCGATGACCGCATTCCCGGCCCTCGCGACCGAGTTTGCTAGCCTGCCGTCGATGCGGTGTTGGGCGCTCGTCCTCTTGCTCGCGTGCGGTGGCGGTGAGACCCCGCCCGCGGCCGATCTCGGTTCGTCGAGCGCGAGCCCGAGCGCCGGCACCGAGCGACCCGAGGGCTGCCCCGCGCAGGCGCCGGCGCCGTCGCCGTTGCCGCACGTCACCGCGCGTCACGAGACCCTCGCGTATTGGATCGAGCGCAGCGCGAGCTACGGAGATCCGGACGCGACGATCCTCTCTGCGGCGGAGCTCCGCGATCACGCGCGCGCGCTCTCGACCGGCGCCGATCCCGCGCGTCAGCCGGACCTCGGGACACCGATCGATCCGGCGGGCCTCGAGCGTGAGCTTCGTGAGCGGCTCGCCTACGTCGCCGACAAGCTTCGCAGCGGCGAGTACGTGGAGCGCGACGGGAGCCGCGCCACCGAGGCTTCGCTCGCGGCGCTCGCGCTTCCGAGCCCCCTGCCCGCGATGCGTCCGGAGCTCTTGGTGGTCGTGGAGCCGGCGTCGATCCGCTGCTCGCCCCGCGCGGAGAGCTTCTACACGCCGAGCCTCGACCTCGCGTTCGATCGCAACGCGTGCAGCCTCGCGCGGGCCCAGGAGCCGATCGAGCGCCTCGCGCGCTGGCCGAACGGCAGTTGGCTCGCGCGCACGCGCTACGCGCTCGGGTGGATCGACGACGACGCCGTGCTCGCGCCCGTGCCGCCCGAACATCGCGAGGCGGTCCTCGGCGCGCGGGCGCGGCTCGACGCGGCGGTGGAGGCGGGCGGTCTCGCGGTCGCGGAGGGCACGCTCGTCGCGCCGACGACCGGTGGCGCGCTGATCGCGACTCGTGACGGCTTCGTCGTCACCTCCGCGCGTACGACCCCGACCGAGCGACCGCTCACGCGACGCGCATTCCTCGAGCGCGCGTTCGCCCTCCTCGGGACCCCGTACGGCTGGGGGGGTCGAGAAGGCGGACGTGATTGTTCGCGCTATCTGCTCGATCTCTTCGCGGATTTCAATCTTCCCATCCCTCGCCACTCCGCCCGCCAAGCGCTCGCCGGGACCTACGCGATCGACGTCGAAGGTCTCGGATCCACCGAGAAGCTCCTCTTGATCGAGACCGCCCAGCGCAAGGGCCTCGTTCTCTTGCACTTTCCTGGGCACATCATGCTCTACCTCGGGCGCGACGACGCGGGACGTCCGTACGCGATCCACTCGTTCAGCGAGTACGTGGAGCCCTGCTCGGGCACCGACGACGGGGAAGGGCGCCCGCTCGAGACCCTGCGCCGCGTGGATCGGGTCGCCGTCAGCGATCTCTCGCTCGGAGAGGGAAGCTCGCGGCGCGATTTCCTCTCGCGCGTGACGCGCGTGGTGGTCTTCGGCGCGGCCCCCGGCGCGGAGCTGCGCGGGGCGTCCACCCTGCGGCCGGCGGCGCCGAGCACGCCGCCCGCGCGTTGCGAGGATTCGATCGACGCGAGGGTGTTTCGTATGCCTTTTCGGCCGAACGCCGAGCGTCCGATGCGCGTCGTGGTCTCGACCTCGGACGATCCCGGCCCGGTCGCGCTCACCCTCTTCGACCCCGCGGGGCGAGCGGTCCCCACGACCACGCGCGAGCTCGGCGGGCCGCCGCACGCGTACTGGACGGAGGTCGAACGACCGGCCGTCGGCACGTGGACGGCGGTCCTCGGCGACGGGGAGCGCGTCGTGGCCTGCAAGCAGATCGTGGTGGCGCGTCACGCGCCGGAGGCCGAGCCGCGCCCCGCGAGCGGTGCCGCATGGGAGCCGCTCTGGTCGTGGGAGCGCGACACCGAGAACCTCTACGCGGCGTTCGTCGAGCAGCTCTTTCGTGAGCCGGAAGGCGAAGAGACCACTTGGCCCAGTTTGCAGGATTTGATCGCCGATCGATCGCGGAATCTGCTTCACGATCATCGATCGAGCGAGGAGGATGCTGCGCTCGATCTTCGACCCGACTGCGCGGATCTTCCGTATTTTCTCCGCGCCTATTTCGCTTGGAAGCTGCGTTTGCCTTTCGCCTGGCGCCAGTGCAGCCGCGGGCGCGAAGGGCGAGCGCCGAGCTGCGCGCCGGTTCCGAAGACCAACCTCGATGCGGTGGACGCCCACGACGAGGTGACCGCGTTTCGAGCGCTCCTGCGCGAGCTCGGGCGCAACGTGCACTCTTCCTCGAACCGGACGCTCCCGAACGACGACGCGACGGATGTCTATCCGATCCCGATGAGCCGCGAGGCGATCCGGCCCGGCACGGTCTACGCGGATCCGTACGGGCACGTGCTGGTGGTCGCGCGCTGGGTGCCGCAATCGCTCGCGAGCTACGGGATGCTCTTGGCCGCCGACGCGCAGCCCGACGCGGTGGTGGGGCGGCGTCGCTTCTGGCGCGGCTCGTTCCTCTTCAGCACCGAGACCACGGAGGCGGGCGCGGGCTTCAAGGCGTGGCGCCCACCGGTGTACGACCGACGCACGCGCACCATCACGTTGCCGACCAACGACGAGCTGCGCGGCTCTCGCGACCACGTCGCGTGGAGCGACGCCCAATACCGCGGCACGGTCGACGACTTCTACGACGCGATGGACGGGCTCATCAATCCGCGCCCGCTCGATCCGCGCGTGGTGCAGCGCAGCTTGGTCGACGCGCTCGAAGAGTCCGTCGTGCGGCGCGTGGTCAGCATCGACACGGGCGAGACCTTCATGCGCGAGCGCGGCTTTCGCCCGATCGAGATGCCGGAGGGCGCGGACATCTTCCAGACCGAAGGGCCTTGGGAGGACTTCTCGACGCCCAGCCGCGATCTTCGGCTGCTCGTCAGCCTCGACGCGGTGACCGGCTTCCCGGACGCGGTGGAGCGGCGCCCCGAGCGCTTCGGTCTCGAAGGCGACGTGGCGTCGGTCGTGCTCGAGCTCCGCGAGTGGCTGGAGGCCGAGCTCGCGCGGCGCACGTTCGAATACACGAAGAGCGACGGCGCGACCCAGCGGCTGACGCTGGCCCAGGTGGTGGAGCGCAGCTCGACCTTCGAGGTCGCCTACAACCCGAACGACTGCGTCGAGTCGCGGTGGGGTGCGCCGGAAGGCAGCGAAGAGCGCGCGACCTGTCGCCGCCAAGCCCCCGCCGAACAGCGCGCGAAGATGCAGCGCTACCGGAGCTGGTTCGCGAGCCGCCACCGCCCCGCGCGTTGAGCGGCGCGACGTCGCGGTTCTTCACGTCCGTGCGGCGCGCGAGGCACGACGCCATCGAGTAGCGCGATGGATCGAGCTTCCATCCATCGGCGCCTCCGATGGATTCGGCATCGCTCACGGCGCATGGAGCAGCCCGTTGTGCTCGCCACGGAACCTCAGGCGCGCGCACTCCTCCGCGGTCAGCCGCTTGGGGCCGAGGACGGTCGCGTCCGAGGCGCGCGAGCTCATCAGGCGCGTGGGGTCCGGCTCGCCGAGCTCGTCCGGATGGAAGGGCACGTCGAGCAGCACGTGCGCGAGCTCGTGCGGCAGCGTGTAGGCGGTCCGCGCGCGCGCGAGCCCGCGTCGATCGATCACGACCACGTTGCGGAGCGGGCCTTCGTCGCTCGCGATGAACGCCTCGCCCTGGCGCTCCGGCCGCGCGAAGCGCGGCACCACGACGACGTCGATCGTGTGCGGATCGTCGTCGACGAGCGCGTGCAGCAGCGCGCGCTCTTCGAGGGTGCCCGCGCGTGCGTTCCCATCCTCGAAGGGATCGAGCCCGTCGCCGAGCTCGACCGCTCCGAGGCGAACGGTCTGCCGTCGATCGGTGCTGAGCGGCTGGTCGTCGTCCGGCGCCAGCGTCACGAAGGCCCCGTTCGCGTCACGCACGTGCACGCTCGCGCTCGGACCCGCTGCGTTCCGGTTTCGAGGCTCGACGACCACGCGTGCGGCGAAGCGCGCTCGGTGCAGAGCGGCTGCGACGCGCTCCGCCGTGTTCTCGGGTGACGAGCCCGTGGGGATCGCGACGCGGATGGCTCGGTCACCGATTCGAAAGCGAACCTCGCCTCCGAGCGCGGGCAAGCCATCGCCGTCCGCGATCGCGATCGACGTCGGAGGCGGCGGATCGACCAAGTTCACCTCGACCGCGCTCGCGGATCCGAGGTCGACGTGGCATGGCGCGAAGATGGCGTTCGCGAGCGCGAGCTGATCGCGCATCACGAGGCGCGCGCCCTCGTCGTCGCCCCCGACCGCGGGCACCCCGTTCTCCCGCACCACGTGAACCCTCACGCGTGCGCGGCGGTGCGCACGCGGGCCGCGTTCTTCGCTCGGGCGCCCCACGCGCCAACGACGGGTCGAGCCCGCGGCCGAGACCTCCACCACGTCGCCGAGCCCCACGCGCAACACGCGTGACGCGACGCCCGGCGCCGCCGCGTCTCGTGGATCGGCGACGAGCCGAACGAACGCGCTGCGTCCCACGCCGTCGCGCACGTCGAGCGCGAGCTCGATCGCGTCGAGCTCGACGCCGGTGTTGGGCTCCACGCGACTCAACCGCGCCCGCGTCGCGTCACCGATCGCGACGATTCGGAACGCCTCGGGATCGCGCGCGCTCCGTGCGTCGGGGGCGCGCGGGAGCGTGTCGTCGTTCGGGACCTGACGCGAGACCGAGAGCGCGTCGGTGTCCGGGTCGACGGAACGCCCGTCACGCTCCAGGGAAATCGGCGCGTCCGAAACCGCGCCCGGCGGGGGCGCTTGCGCGATCGCGCTCGACACCGCTAGCCCCGCGAGCCCCCACGCGAGGACCGACGCACGCCGAGGGGATCGCGCGCGACGCCCGACGATCATCCTCGACGCGCGCCACAGCGCCGCGAGCCACGCGACGACACGGGTGCGCGCGTGGCCCTCGTGCATCGCGCTCACTCGCGGAGCAGCCGCTCGGCGTCGGCCGCGAGGCGGGAACGGCGGCACAGTTCCGCGTGGACGATCCCGGTCAGCTCGGCGAGCGCGCGTTGCAGCTCGTCGTTGAGCACGAGGTAGTCGAAGAACGGGTAGTGCTCGATCTCTTCCTTCGCTTTCGCGAAGCGTCGCGCGACCGACTCTGGTGTCTCGGTCCCGCGTCCTTCCAGGCGACGTCGCAGCTCCGCCATCGAGGGTGGCAGGATGAATACCCCGATCGCGCCGGGAAACTTCGCTTTGATCTGGCGCGCGCCCTGGTAGTCGACGTCGAAGAGCAGCGCGCTCTTGCCCGTCTGACGTGCGCGGTCGATCTCGTGCACGCTCGTCCCGTAGAGGTTGCCGTGCACCTCGGCCCACTCCGCGAGCTCACCCGCCGCGACCAGCGCGAGGAAGCGCTCGCGATCGACGAAGTGGTAGTCCTGACCCTCGACCTCGTTCGGTCGCCGCGCGCGCGTGGTGTGGGAGACGCTGAAGCTCACCGCGCCGTTGAAGTCGCGCAACAAGCGGTGCGTGAGGGTCGTCTTCCCCGCGCCGGACGGCGAGCTGAGGATCACGAGCAGCGGATCACGTTGGCTCACGGGGCCCTTGTACCGCGAAGGCGGGGAGCGTGCGACGCCTTCGGCGGACGACCGCGCTCGATCCGTTCCGGCGCTCGACGCGACGTCAGTGCAGGCGCCGGTACACCCCCACGACCACGCCGAGGATCTGCGTCGACCGCCAGTCGCTCTTCGGGATCAGGATCGGCTCCATGGTCGCGTTCGCGGGCTGCAGCCGGATGTGGTCGCGTTCCGGGAAGAAGTGCTTGCAGGTCGCCTCGTCACCGACCAGCGCGATGACGACGTCGCCACGGTTCGCGCTGAGCTGCTTGCGCACGAACACGTAATCGCCGTCGTGGATGCCCGCGTCGATCATCGACTCGCCCACGATTCGGAGCCCGAACACGTCGGCTCCGCGACCGACCAGCATGCGGTCGATCCGCACCGTGTCCTCCGGGGCCTCGATCGCTTCGTGGAGCAGACCCGCTGCGACGCGCCCCAGGATCGGAATCTCGATCAGGTCGTCGTCGCGCTCGACGACGTCGTCGGCGCTCTCCACCGGCGGAGGCGGTGGCGTGGAGCTCGAGCCATCCAGCGGCCGAACCAGACGCAGGGTGCGGGACTTCATGTCCTCGCGCGTCAGGTAACCCTTGCGCTCCAGCGCTCGGAGGTGGTCGTTGACCCCGTTCGTGCTGCGAATCCCGAGGTGATTGCCGATCTCGCGCAGGGTCGGGGGGAACCCGCGCTCGTCGATCGACGCCGAGATGAAGGTGAGCACGGCGCGCTGGCGTTCGGTGAGCTTCTGCATCCTCGGCCTCGGTGGGCCGTCGACGATCTGCTGACACGATGTGCAGGTGCGCCGACGGACTACGGTACCGATGTACAGCGTCGGATGATCAGCGTCAAACTTTCAGTGTCGTCTCGCGACACACGCTCGGCCAGGCCCAGGAGCTCGAGCGCCGGAGCTCGGGCTCACGCGTTCAGGGCTCACGCCTCACGCGTTCAGGCTCACGCGTTCAGGCTCACGCGGTCAGGCTCACGCGTTCAGGCTCACGCGTTCAGGCTCACGCGTTCAGGCTCACGCGTTCAGGCTCACGCGTTCAGGCTCACGCGTTCAGGCTCACGCGTTCCCGAGGATCCTTGAGCCGACGGACGAGCGCGAGCGCCTCGAGGGCCGCGCGAATCGCCTCGGTGGCGTCCCCCGAGTGCAGCCGGATCCACGCGAGGGTCAGCGCGGAGCGAGCGCGGGCCCGGGGCTCGCGCGCGGTGTTGCGCGCCAAGCGCTCGAAGACCTCCATCGCGCGCGCGGGATCGCCTTTGGCCAGATACGCCATCGCGCGCACTCGGTCGGCCGCCGCCAGGTCGCGCCCCTCGGCGATCGCCGCGTCGAC
>JALOQC010000332.1:8077-14057 GCA_025453555.1 Myxococcota bacterium
CGACGGCGCCGAGATCTCCCGCGAGCAACGCGCTCACCGCGACTTGCGACACGCGCTCGCTCGCTTCGGCGGGAGGGCGGTCGCTGCCGAGCGAGCGGGCGAGGGTGGTGGCCTCCGCGCGCGTCTCGGCCCTCGGATCCGTCTGCACCGCCGCGATCGCCAGACGCCGCGCGGCGTCGCGCCAACCCTTCGTCGCGAGCGCCCGCGCCGCCGCCAGGAAGCTCGCGGCCGCGCTCGGCCCGTCGCCGCCCTCGGCGAGCGAAACCCCACGCGTCACCTCGGCGAGCGGGCCCCGATCGCCGTGGCTCGCGAGGGCGGCCGCGAAGAAGCGCTCGAGCTCCGCGCGGCGCGCGGGCGGCATGCTCTGCAACGTCGCGCGCCGCAGGTGCTCCGAGGTCGGCGCGAGCGAGTCGGGCCGGAGGAACGCTTCGGCCTCGAGCTGCGCGCGCAACGCGTCGACGTCACGGTGCACGCCGTCGAGCCGCGCGAGCTCCAGCGTGACCTCGGGCGCCGTGCCGAGCGGCGCGAGCGCGCAGGCCTCGAGCAGCGCTCGCGCCGCGCCCTCCAGCGTGTCGAGCCGTTCGTGCACCAGCGTGTCGAGCGGGATCGCGCGGATGCCGGTGCGGGGCGCGCTCCGCCACGTGAACCCCTCGTCGGTGTGGATGACGTCGCCCGCGGCGAGCAGGTTGCGCGCGGCCTCGACCACCCCGAGCGGGGTGTCCCCGCCGAGCACCGCGACGCGTCGGACGACGTCTTCGTCCGACGCGTCGAGGATCGCGCGCGCGACCTCCTTGGCGTCGTCGAGCCGCAGCGAAGGCACGACGTGCTCGCTCCACGGCAGGTGCTCGAGCGGACGCGGCAAGGGCAGGTCCATGCCCGCGCGTGCCACCACGAAGCAGGGCGCGTGGGCGGCCAAGCTCGCGACGATCTCGAACGAAGCCGCGTCGAGACCGGCCAACGGATCGAGCACGAACCACGGACGCTCCCCGCCCGCGGCGAGGAGCGCCTCCTCGAGCCGCGCGCGTTCGACGACCTCCCCGCGCACGAGCTCGGCGAGCGCGCCGACGTGGTCTCGTCCACGCAACGCGAGGCGGAGGCTGCCGAGAGGCTCCAGCGCACCGGGCACCGGGCCGAGCCGTGCGACGAACGTGGGCGCGAGGGTGCGCTCGAGCTCGAGGAGGAAACGGCTCGAGCCAGCGCCGCTCGGTCCACGCAGCAGCACACACGCGGCGCTCGTCTCGCGTGCACGTTCCACGACCGACTCGAGCTCGCGCTGGAGGATCGTCGGCACGGGCGCGGGGCGTAGACGAGCGACGGCCCGCCGACACTCCGCGCGCCTCGGCATGCGTCGATCGAGGGTGACCCCACGGAGCGCGGCGGCGCCGGTGCCCACCGCGCGATCGAAGAGAAACACCCCGCCCGCGAGATCACGGGTCGCGGCGTCCACCACGAGCTCGCCCTTTCGTGCGCGCCCAGCGAGCAACTGCGCGCGGTCGATCGCGGCCCCGCTCGAAGCCCGCGCGCCGTCGATCACCTCGCCCGTGGCGGCGCCGAGGGCGACTTGGCGCTCGGGTTGTTCGGACTCGGCCTCGTCGAGCCAGCGCAGCGCGAGCGAGAGCGCTTCCTCGAGCTCCGTCAGCTCGTACGCCAGCGCGATCATTCCGCCCGCCCGCGCGAGGGTGCTCGCTCCGACCGCGCGCGCAGCGTTCTCGACGCGGTCGACCCAGGCGTCGAGCCCGGCTGGGTCGTCGTTCTCGAGCCGCGTGGGCGGGACGACGCGGTGCCAGAGGACGAGACGATCCACGGCGTGCGTTCAGTCGTCGAGCGAGCGCTTCAACGCCGCGAGCTCGTCGTCGACCGCGACGTCGCCGGTGGTCTTCTCGAGCGCGCGGAAGCGGGCGTCGAGGTCCGCCTTCGACGGTCCGTCGTCGAGGATGGAGTGGGTCTCGACCTCCGCGTCGAGCTGATCGATGCGGCCCGCCATGCGCTCGAGCTCGTCGAAGGAGTCGGAGCCGTAGCGGCTGCCGCCCGACATGCCGCCCGGGGCCTCGCGCGCCTTGCGCACCTGCGACGCGAGCGCGGTCTTGCGTGCCTCGAGATCCTGGATCTTCGCTTCGATGCGCTCGAGCGCGTCCTTCATCTCCTCGGCCATCGAGAGCTGCTGCGCCGCACGGGCCTTCACCTCGTCGTGCTTCTTCGCGGCGCGCTGCTTCTGCCGCAGCGCCTCGCGCGCGAGCGCGTCGTCGCCGGTCTTGAGCGCGAGGACGGCCTTCTTCTCCCAGGACTTCACCTCTTCGGCGACCTCGGCGGCCTCCTTGTCGAGGCGCTTGGCGACCCCGAGGGTCGTCACGAGGTCACGCTTGGCGCGCTTCACCTCGGCCTTCATGTCGATCACGGTCTGCGAGATCAGCTTCTCGGGATCTTCGGCTTTGTCCACCAGCGCGTTCAGGTTCGATTTGATGACCGTGTTCATGCGGCTGAAGATGCCCATCGAATCCTCCGTCGGCGCCGTCGCCGAAACGCCCACCATGGTTCCACGGAGCCGACCGCGAGCACAAGCGACGCCGCCTCCCGCGCCGCCTCTCGACGATACGCGCGACGTGCTACGCCTGGCCCGCGCGTCGGCTTTCACGCGACGCGCACGGAGACACGTGATCGAGGGCAAGACCATCTGCATCACCGGCGGCGCCGGCTTCATCGGAACCGCGCTGACGCGTCGTCTGGTGGAGAAGAACCGCATCCGGGTGCTCGACATCCTGCGCCGCAACGCGCTCGCGGCGGCTGGGCTCGACACCCACCCGAACGTCGAGCTCGTCGTCGGTGACGTTCGGGATCGGGAGGCGGTCGCGCTCGCGGTCGAAGGCGCCGACCACGTGATCCACATGGCGTCGATCGCAGGCGTCGACACCGTGATCGGAAACCCCGTGCTCACGATGGAGGTCTCGCTCGAAGGCACCATGAACGTGCTGCGCGCGGCCCACGCGGCCGGTCGCGCCGAGCGAGTGATCGACTTCTCCACCAGCGAGGTCTTCGGCAGCTACGCGTTCCGCGTGCGCGAGGCCGACGTGACGAGCCTCGGCGCGGTGGGCGAAGCGCGCTGGACCTACGCGGTCAGCAAGCTCGCGACCGAGCACCTCGCGCACAACTATTGGAAGCAGTACGGGCTGCCGACGGTGTCGATCCGCCCGTTCAACATCTACGGGCCGGGTCAGGTCGGCGAAGGCGCCATCCACGCGTTCGTGGTGCGCGCGCTCGCGGGCGAGCCCATCAGCATCCACAACGAAGGCGATCAGATCCGGAGCTGGTGCTACGTCGACGACATCGTCGAGTCGATCCTGCTCGCGATGGTGAAGCCCGAAGCGGTCGGCGAGACCTTCAACATCGGGAACCCGCGCAGCACCGTGACCATCTACCAGCTCGCGCGGCTCGTGGTGCGGCTCGCGGGGAGCGACTCGCCGATTCGCTTCGTGCCGTGGGACTTCGCCGACGTCGAGCTGCGCATCCCGGACGTGAAGAAGGCGGAGCGACTGCTCGGCTTCCGCGCGCAGGTCGACCTCGAGGATGGCATCGAGCGGACCCTGGCGTGGTATCGCGAGAAGCGCGCGTGAGCGTCGCGGCGGGCAACGCATGACGCCGCGCACGAGCGTCGGCGTCGGTGTGTGCCGACGGTTCTCGCGGCGACGGCGCGGTGGCGGCGAGTCCGCCAAACCCCCAATCCGTGACGGGCGCGTCGCTTCTTCCTTGCGGTGGCGAGGCGCCCCGTCTTCAATGGGGCGCTCATGGGTCGTCGCATCCTCGACCTGAAGGAAGTGCGCGCGGACGGCTGGTTCGAGCGTCTCGGCGATGGCGCGCCTCGCTTCCGCGATCTGTGCGACGTGCTCGGCGAGAAGGTCGTCGCGTTCGCGATCGTCGCGGGCGTGCGCATCACGGCGGTCGCGGTCGAGCGGCGTCAGCTCGACGCGAGCCTCGTCACGTTCTCGCTCGGCGAAGGCGAAGAAGAACATCAGATGCCGCTGGGCGAGCTGCGGCACCGCCTCGGCTCGAGCCTCTCCGCCACCGAGATCCACCCGCAGACGCTCGGCGAGGCGCCGTCCTCCGAGGAGCTGCAGCGCTTCATCGGCTACCGCTACCTGCTACTGGCGCCGCTCTTCGGGATCCGTCTGCGCGAGCTGCACCTCCAAGACGACGGCCCGGCGAGCGTGCTCGTCGACCTCGGCGGCGCGGTCGACGTGGTGCCGCTCGAGGAGCTGCGCGACCTCGTCCGCGAACGCGTGAAGTCCGAGAGCCGCGGCCCACGCCCGGCCTCGCCGCCGTTCTCGATCGATCTCGACCTCGTGCCCAAGGCCGCGCTCTCCAACGAGCGGCGCGAGTTCCATCGCACCGTGGAGCTGCTGAGCGCTTGGCCGGGTCCGCTCTCCATCCTGCTGCGCACCCGCGAAGGCCAAGAGCTCTCGCGCGACGTGAAGGCCGCGCTCGCGCGCGCGCTCGGCTTGCTCGGGACCGCGCACGCGGAGCTCGGCAACGGCGACTGGGCCGAAGAGGTCCTCCGCCTCGCGATCCAGTGGGGGCAGGAGCCGGGCGGCGAGGTCACGGGCGATCTCTTCCGCCGCCTCGGTGAGACTCAAGTCCGTCGTGGGCGTCCAGGCCCCGCCATCGGGCTCCTCCAACGCGCGCTCGGGCTCGGCGCGTCACGAAGCTCGGTGCTCCCGATGCTCGCCCGCGCGTTCGCGGCCCGCGATCGTCACCTGCCAGCCGCGCTGTGCGCGGAGGAGGCGATGGCGCTCGGCGTCGACGACGACGAGCTCGACCGCATCTTCGGGGACGCGACCCATGCGCTCGGCGGCGCCTGGACGAAGTTCCGCGCCTCCGTCGCGTCGTGAGGATTTGCGTGAGCGCTCACTCGCAGACGTCGCGCCACTCGAACACGATGTCGCGGCGGACGCCCGCGCGGCCGAAGCCGTAGCGGTTCGAAGCCTCCGCGCAGCCGGGCCACTTCTCCACGGTCTCCCAGCCGCCGCGCGCATACTTGTAGAAGAACCACGTGCCGCGCGGCACCGCGAGCGTGCCCCGCGCGAGGGTCGGTGAGACGCGCGTGAGCGCCTGGTGTGTCCAGCCGGTCGCGTCGCTCGCCACCGAGATGGCACCGTCTGGAGTGCCCGCCGGGAGCGTGACCTCGAGCTCGACGAGCACCGGGGGCGCGAGCTCCGTGATCGTCGGATCGTAGTCGAGCTCCACCGCGACGTCGCTCGGCAGGCGGGCGAGCTTCACCCGCAGCGTGCGTTCGCCACGATCGTGCGCCCAGCCTTCGGTCACCGCATCGAGCGCGGCGACGCTCTCCACGCGATCGAGCGAGCGCCCGCCCACCCGCACCGCGCTCGCTTCGCCGTCGACGCGCCACACGCGCAGCTCCACCGGCCGCGCGTCGACGTACGTCCCTTCGCGCGCCGCGAACGTCACCCGCGCTCCGGCCTCCGTGCGTCGCAGCCCGATCGCGGTGCGCGCGAACGCGTCGCCGTCGCCCGCGTCCCCATAGAGCACGAACGCGCTCGGTCGCTCGGCGGGGTAGAGCTCGAGACGCAGCGCGTCGAAGGCATCGTTCGCGCTCTGGACGTCGCCGACGCCCATCGGGAGGATCGCGCCCTCGCGCACGAACGTGGGATTCGCCGCCAGGGTGAGGGCGACCTCGATCGTGGCGGGCCCTTCGACGATCGCACCCGACGTCCGCTCGAACCAACGGCCCGACGGAATGCGCACGCGACGCGTGGCCGCTCCTTCGACCGTCACCGGCGCGATCATGACGAAGGGCCCGAGCATCGCTTGATCGCCGACGTCGCGCAGCGCGACCTCCTCGAAGAGCTCGAGCGCGAACGGCCGCAGCACCGGCAGCCCCGTGCGCACGTGCTCGTCGAAGAGCGACTCGAGGTAGGGGAGCATCGCGTAGCGCTCGCGGATCGTCTCGCGCGCGATGTCGCCCACCTCG
>JALOQC010000333.1 GCA_025453555.1 Myxococcota bacterium
GTGTCCTCGTCGCGCACCAGCTCCGGCGTCAGCGTGCGTCGCACGTCGTGCACGGGCGCGAACGCGCTCACGACGAGCGACACCGGCGCGATCACCGCGCGCTCACCGCCTCGGTCGAAGGTGCCGGACGCGTCGTCGCTCGCATCCGCGACCGGAGCCTCCGCTTGCCAAACCGTGCGCATGGACATCGAGTCCTTGCCCACCGGGATCGCGATCCCGAGCGCCGGACAGAGCTCCTCACCCACCGCGCGCACCGCGTCGTAGAGCCGCGCGTCCTCGCCCGGGTGCCCCGCCGCCGCCATCCAGTTCGCGGAGAGCCGCACCTGCCGCAGCGAGCGCACCGGCGCCGCCGCCAAGTTCGTGAGCGCCTCGCCCACCGCCATGCGCGCGCTCGCGGCCGCGTCCAGGCACGCGAGCGGCGCGCGCTCGCCCATCGCCATCGCCTCGCCCGCGTAGGTGTCGTAGCTCGCCGCCGTCACCGCGCAGTCCGCCACCGGCACCTGCCACGGCCCCACCATCGGCTCGCGCGCGACGAGCCCCGTCACGCTGCGATCGCCGATCGTCACGAGGAACGTCTTGTCCGCCACCGTCGGCAGACGAAGCACCCGATCGAGCGCCTCCGACGGATCGATCGTCGTCGGATCGAACGCCTCGCCCACAGAGGGCACCCGCGCCGACTCGCGTCGCATGCGCGGCGCCTTCCCGAGGATCACGTCGAGCGGCACGTCGATCGGCGCGTTCTCGAAGTGGCGATCCGTCACGAGCAACCGCCCCTCGTCCGTCGCTTCACCGAGCACCGCGTACACCGCGCGCTCACGCGCGCAGAGTGCCTCGAAGAGCGTGAGCTTGTCCGGATCGATCGCGAGCACGTAGCGCTCCTGCGCCTCGTTGCACCAGAGCTCGAGCGGCGAGAGCCCCGGCTCGTCGCTCGGCACCTCGCGCAGCTCGAAGCGCGCGCCGCGTCGGCTCTCGTGCACCAGCTCCGGCAGCGCGTTCGAGAGCCCACCCGCGCCGACGTCGTGGATCGACACGATCGGGCTCGCGTCCCCGAGCGCCCAGCAGCGATCGATCACCTCTTGGCAACGTCGCTGCATCTCCGGGTTGTCGCGCTGCACGGACGCGAAATCGAGGTCCTCGCTCGACGTGCCCGCCGCCACCGACGACGCCGCGCCGCCGCCGAGCCCGATCAACATCGCGGGCCCCCCGAGCACCACGATCTTCGCGCCCGCCGGGATCTCGCCCTTCGCCACGTGCTCCGCGCGCACGTTGCCGAGGCCACCCGCGATCATGATCGGCTTGTGGTAGCCGCGGACCTCCACGCCCGTCGTCGTCGGCACCTCCAGCTCGAAGGTCCGGAAATAGCCGCAGATCGCGGGGCGCCCGAACTCGTTGTTGAAGGCCGCGCCGCCGAGCGGTCCCTCGAGCATGATCGACAGCGGCGACGCGATGCGCGAAGGGCGCCCGACGTCACGCTGCTCCCACGGCTGCACCGCGCCGGGGATGCGCAGGTTCGACACCGAGAAGCCCACGAGCCCTGCCTTCGGCTTCGCCCCGCGCCCCGTCGCGCCTTCGTCGCGGATCTCGCCGCCGCTCCCCGTCGACGCACCCGGAAAGGGCGAGATCGCGGTCGGGTGGTTGTGGGTCTCCACCTTGATGAGCACGTGGATCGGCTCTTCGTGCGCGGCGTACACACCCGTCTCAGGATCCGGAAAGAAGCGTCCCGCCACCGAGCCTTCGAAGACCGCCGCGTTGTCGGAGTACGCGCTCAGCACCCCCTCGGGCGAGGCCGCGGTGCTCTTGCGGATCATCGAAAAGAGCGAGCTCGCCTGCTCTTCCCCGTCGAAGACCATCTGCGCGTTGAAGATCTTGTGGCGGCAGTGCTCGCTGTTCGCCTGCGCGAACATCATCAGCTCGACGTCGTTGGGATCGCGTCCGAGCTCCCCGAACGCGCGCACGAGGTAGTCGATCTCCTCCGTCGAGAGCGCGAGACCGAGCGCTCGGTTGGCCTCTTCGAGCGCGCGCTTCCCCTGCGCGAGCACCGGCACGCTCGTCAGCGGCCGCGGCGTCTGCGTCGCGAAGAGCGCCTCCGCTTCCGTTTCGTGCGCGAGCACGCTCTCCGTCATGCGGTCGTGCAAAAGCTCGTACGGAACGGATGGTTCGGTCGCCTGACGGCGACTCTCACGTTGCCGCGGGTCGCTCGACCTTGCGGTCGGCTCCAAAACGGCAACCGCGCCGACGTCCTCGATCCCCTCGATCGCGTAGCGCACCCCACGCTCGATCCGCCGCACCTTCGCGAGCCCGCAGCGCCGCGCGATCTCCGTCGCCTTCGTCGACCACGGCGACACCGTGCCGATCCGCGGCACCACGATCCGCACGAGCCCTTCGCGCTCCGTCACCTCGCCCTTCGGTCCGTACGTGAGCAGCGCGTCGAGCACGCGCGCTTCGTCCGCGTCGAGCGGCGCGGTGAGCTCCACGAAGTGCAGGAAGCGCGCGGACACGGCGCGCACCGAAGGCACACGCTCTTGCAGACGCGTACGAAGCGCGTCGAGCCGCGCCGAAGAAAGAGCCGCCGAGCCGGGGAGCACGATCATGCGGCCGTTCTGCAACGCACCCACGCATCGGTCCATCCGATGCGGAGCGATGACTTCCATCGCCGATCCCGATGAACACCCGATACGCCCGGCCCGACCGAGCGGCGCCCACCACCGCACACCCACACTGGCGGCGAACGATCGAAGCGAAGCAGTGTCCGGGAATCTCCTCTGACGACGAACTTCCGCCGCACATCCCGTCGCCGCATGATTCGTCTCCTCCTGCTCTCGTCGATCGTGATGTGTGGTGTGGCCTGCGAAGCGGGCGAGACCTGCACGGGCGGGACCTGCCGAACGGCCGCGTGATCGCAGCGGGGCGCATGCCTCGGGCGTCGCCCCGCGACGCGGCGACGGGCCTGCGCTCGATGCGGCGACGGGCCTGCGCTCGATGCCTCGCGAGATCCGGCGAGATCCTCGTCGCGGGCACGCCCTCGCGGTCGTCGCGGTTCGCCGACCGACGCGGCTCCGCGACGCCCTCGCGCGTGACCTGCACTATCGTGCGCGTGTGACTCCGCTCCTCAAGCCCGAGCGCCTACAGCACCTGCTCGCCGTCATCGCGCACGGCTCCTTCACGGCCGCCGCACGTGCGCTCGCCACGAGCCAGTCGACGATCAGCGAGAGCGTGCTCGCGCTCGAACGTGAGCTTCGCGAGCCGCTCCTCGTGCGCGACGGGCGCCGCGTGTACCCGACCGCCGCCGGCGAGCTGCTCGCGCGTCACGCGGAGCGTGCGCTCGACGAGCTGCGCCGCGCGCGCGAAGAGCTCGAAGCCTTGCGCGCGGTGGCGACGGGGACCTTGCGGATCGGCGTGAGCGACACCCTCGCGACCTACCTGCTGCCGCCTGTCTTCTCTGCGTTCCGGCGCGCGCATCCCCATGTCGCGATGCAGCTCCAGAACCGCACGTCGCCTGCCCTCGCGAGCCTCGTCGCCACACGGGCGCTCGATCTCGCGGTGGTCACCACGCCCTTCCCCACGGCCTTCCGCCTCGACGGTCTCCCCGCCGAAGAGGCGCTCCACCTCCGACCGCTCGCGCCGCTGCGCGAGGTCGTCGTGCTGCCGATCGATCACCCGCTCGCGACGGGCCGCGGCGCCTTCCCGATGAAGCACGCCGCGCGTTCGCCGTGGGTGCTCCTCGGTCCCGAGACCAGCAGCCGCGCGCACCTCGACGCGCGCTTCACGGCCGCGGGCGTGCGCCCCGAGGTCGCGATGGAGGCCGCGAGCGTCGAGCTGCTCAAGACCCTCGTCGTGCTCGGCTTCGGCCTCTCGGTGCTGCCGGAGCTCGCGGTGCGTCGCGATTGCGACGAAGGCCGCATCGCCACCCGCGCGCTCCCACGCACCGAGGAGACCCGCCGCGTGATGCTCGCGACGCCGACCGTGGGTCCGCTCTCCCCCGCGGCACGCGCCTTCGTGGAGGTCGCGACGAAGACGCTGCGCTGAAGAGGTCGTTTCGTACGATTACGGAGTGCTTCGTACGCCGTGATCGTTGACGTCGACGTGGTCGTGGTCGTGGACGGCGACGGCGACGTGAACAACATTGAACACGAGCTCCGAGGTCGAAGCCACCCAAGCCCGCATTCGTCGAGGGTCGTCGACGCGCTCGTCGAAGTCGCCGTTCACGTCGCCGTTCACGACCACGACCACGTCAACGATCATGTCGGCTCACGCTCGTCGTCCTCTCCGGTCGACGTCGACGAGACCCCAGCTCAAAAGAGGTCGCGGCCCTCTTCCGCCGGTCCCGTCGGTCCCTCCGGCGCGGGCTCGGGCGGCGGCAGCGCCCGCACCGTCAGCTCCACCGGCGCGTGCTGCGCATCCCCGAGCGTCACGGGCGTGGTCGCCTCTTCGAGCAGCGGGTGCCACGCATGCACACGCAGCGCGAGCCCGGTCGGAACGCCCGCAATCTCGAAACGCCCTTCCGCGTCCGTGACCGCGATGAGCCGCGTCGACGCGACGATCACGTCGGTGCGACCGCAGCCCGCCATCATCGCGCACGTCACAGGCATCAGCCCCACGTGCTCGATCGGCACCTCCTGCGGCTGCCCCTTGATCAGCGCGCGCATGAACGCGGTCGATCCGGTGGTCGGCAGGAACGGGTAGTACATGTCGTTCGACACCACGAGCACGTCGCCGCTCGCCGCGCCGATCACGCGGGGCTCCAGGCGACAATCGCGGATCGTCAGCTCGTGGCGCACCGGCTCGAGCGGCGCCACGCGCGCGAAGAACGCGTCGCGATCCTCCGCGGTCAGCGTGACGACCACGTTCGAGATCGCACGCCCCTCTCCGAGCTGGAGCGGCGCGCGGTCCGAGATCAGCGGCGGCGTGCACTCCTCGGTGGAGCGCCCCTGCGCGCCCATGTCCTCCGGCGCGAAGCTCGGCGCCTCCATGCCCTCCGCGAGCCGCACCACACCACGCAGCGTGGTCACCGGCCCCGACGGCTCGTTCGTCGTCGGAGCCTCGGTCGTCGGCGTTTCGGTCGCAGAAACGGCTTCGGTCCCCGGTCGCTCTCCGCAGCCGTCGCAACCGAAGGCGACGAGCAGGAGGACGACGAGGGACCGAGTCGAGAAGGACATCGCTACGCTATCGAGACGAGCGGACGACCACCCACCGAAGTCAGCCGAGGAGCTTCTGCGCCGCGTCGATCGCGAGATCGAGGACCCAGCCCGGAAGCATGCCGAAGACCATGACCGCCGCGCCCGAGATCGCGAGCGCCGCGCTCACGTAGCCGCTCTTCATGGGGACCGCGAGGACCTGATCCTTCGTCGGCTCCTTCATCAGCATCACGACCACCACGCGAAGGTAGTAGTACGCGCCGATCGCGCTCGCGAGGATGCCGAAGACCGCCAGCCACACGAAGCCGCCGCCCGCCTGCACCGCCGCGTTGAACACGTAGTACTTGCCGAAGAAACCCGCGGTGGGCGGGAAGCCCATCAGCGAGAGCACGCCGACGATGAAGGGCAGCGCGACCATCGGGTGCCGACGACCGACGCCCGCGAGGTCGTCGTAGTCGACCGCCTCGCGGCCCTTGCTGCCGATCCAGATCAGCGAGCCGAACGCGAGCACGTTCGAGACGGTGTACGCGAGCAGGTAGAAGAGCACGCCGCTGATGGCTTGCTCCCCGACCTTCGACGCCGCCGCGAGCCCGACCAGCAGGTAGCCCGCGTGCGCGATCGACGAGTACGCGAGCATGCGCTTGACGCTCTTCTGCGCGACCGCGGCCACGTTGCCGAAGACCATCGAGAGCAGCGCGAGGAACGCGAGGATCGGCGGCCAACCGGACGACGCGCTCATCATGTCCTCGGAGCCGAACGCGATCATCACGATGCGCACGAAGACCGCGAACGCCGCCGCCTTCACCGCCACGCTCATGAAGGCCGTCACGGGCGTCATCGCGCCTTCGTACGCGTCCGGGGTCCACATGTGGAACGGCACGCCGCCCACCTTGAAGACGAGCCCGACGATCACCATCAGCGCGCCGACGAGCACGAGCCGCGCGTCTGCGCCCTCCGCGATCGCCTGCCCGATGCCGACGAAGTCGGTGTGGCCGGTCGCCGCGTAGAGCAGCGCGCCACCGAAGAGCAGGACCGCCGCTGCGAAGGAGCCGAGGAGGAAGTACTTCATCGCGCCTTCGACCGCGCGCGCGCTCGTGCGGCGGAACGCGATCATCGCGTAGACGCCGAGCGACATCGTCTCGAGGCCGAGGAAGAGCGAGAGGAAGTCCGTCGAGCGCGCGAGGATCATCGCGCCGATCGAGGAGAGGATCATCAGCACGTAGAGCTCGCCACGCTCGAGCCCGTGCTCGCGCAGGTAGCCACCCGCGAGGAGCACCGAGAGCGCGCCGCCGGTGCAGATGATGAAGTCGAAGAAGAGCGACACCGAGTCGACCGCGAGGTAGCCGGAGAACATCTCCGGCAGCGGGGGGAGCGCCTGCCCCGACACGAGCAGCCCGAGGGCCACGAGCCCCGCGGTGCCGAGCGCGACCGAGGTCACGAGCGCGAGCTCGGCCTTCTCGTTCGCGAAGGCGTCCACGATCATGATGAAGAGCGCGCTGACCAAGAGGAGGAGCAGCGGCGCCATGCTGAGCCACGTGCTCATCGGGCACCTCCGAGGCGCATCGCGAGCGCTTCGTTCGTCAGGGTGGGAATCGCGGCCTCACGGTCCGCGTCGACCGGCGCGGGCGCCTCGGCGGCCTCTTCGGCGGGCGCCTCCTCCGCGTTCGGGTCCGCGTGCCGGTCGGGGTGCCAGAGCCGCAGCGCGTCGTCGTTGCTGCTCTCGTCCCACTTCGCGCGGAAATCGCCGATGAACTGGACGACCGCATCCTCCGACTTCTCGAGGAAGGTGTTCGGGAAGAAGCCGATCCAGAAGACCAACACGAGGAGCGGCGCGACCGCGGCCCACTCGCGACCGTTCATGTCGGAGAGGCCCTCGTTCTCCTTCTTGGTGATGGGGCCCCAGAACATCTTCAGCACCGCGTGCAGCATGTAGAGCGCGGCGAGGATGACGCCGGTCGCGGCGACCATCGTGAAGATGGTGCTCCACTGGCCGAGGCCGATGAAGCCCTGCGAGGTCCACGCGCCGCTCATGATCATGAACTCGCCCACGAAGCCGTTCGTGCCCGGAAGGCCGATCGAGCTCATGGCGACGATCACGAACGCGATCGTGTACCAGGGCATGACCTTCGCTAGGCCGCCGAACTCGTCGAGGTCACGCGTGTGGCGACGCTCGTAGATCACGCCGACCAAGATGAAGAGCGCGCCGGTCGAGATGCCGTGGTTGATCATCTGTAGGATGGCGCCGTTGATGCCGTGCGGCGTCATCGCGAACATGCCGAGCGCGATGAAGCCCATGTGGCTCACCGAGCTGTAGGCCACGAGCTTCTTCACGTCCTTCTGCACCCACGCGCAGTAGGCGCCGTAGACGATGCCCACGATGCCGAGCACCGCGATCGTCGGGCCGACGTACTGCGACGCGAGCGGGAACATCGGCATCGCGAAGCGGAGGAACCCGTAGGTGCCGAGCTTCAGGAGCACCGCGGCCAGGATGATCGAGCCCCCCGTGGGCGCCTGGACGTGCGCGTCCGGCAGCCAGGTGTGGAACGGGAACATCGGCACCTTGATCGCGAAGGCGAGCGCGAAGGCCCCGAAGAGCAGGAGCTGCGCGTCGAAGGGCAGGATCACGTCCTGGAGCAGCACGAGGTCGAAGGTGTAG
>JALOQC010000334.1 GCA_025453555.1 Myxococcota bacterium
GGCTTCGCGTTCGTGGCCGGCGCCGACGACCCCCAGTCGCTCTGGTACAACCCCGCCGGGCTCGCGTGGAGCGAACAGCAGCTCTTGCTCGATGCGACGCTGACGTTCCTCTACGGCAGCTACACGCGCATCGACAGCGGCGGCAACGTGCTCACGCCGGTCGACATCGACGCCGCGGTGCTGCCGATCCCGATGCTCGCGTACTCGCACCCGGTGGGCGACTTCACGCTCGGGCTCGGCGTGCACGCGCCGAACGCGACGCTGCTGCGTTGGCCCTACGGCGTCCGCGCGGGCGGCGGGACGTGCAACGCGACCACCGTGGAGGGCGCGAGCGATCCGAGCTGCGAGCCCGCACCCCAGCGCTATTCGCTCTACTCGCTCGAAGGCAGCGCGTTCGTGAACGTCACGCCAGCGGTGGCGTGGCGACGCGGCGGGCTCGCGATCGGCGCGGGCATGCACTTGCTGCTCGGAAGCTTCGTCGGCGAGACCGCGATGAGCGCCTGCGACGGCACGCTCTGCTCACAGCCCGAAGATCCCGAGTGGGACGGGCTCGCGCGCTTCACGCTCTCCCCGATCATCCACCCGGGCTTCACGCTCGGCGTGACCTACGACGCAGGGCCGGTGCGCATCGGCGCGAGCTTCGTGTGGTGGCCGAAGGCGATCTCGGGCAACGCGGAGCTCGACGTGCGACTGCCGGCCGCGCCGCTCTTCGACGGCGCGGTCGTGGACGGCAACAAGGCGCGCCTCGAGCTCGCGATGCCGATCATCGTACGCGCGGGTGTCGAAGCCCGACCCGTGCGCGGGCTCCGCGTCGAAGCGGCCCTCGTCTACGAGCGCTGGTCGATGCAGAACGCCGCGAAGATCACGCCGCGCAACGTGTGGATCCGCGACGCGGTCGCGATCGGCGACTACCAGGTCGGCCCGATCGAGATCCCGCGCAACATGAACGACGTCTGGTCCATCCGACTCGGCGGCAGCTACGCGTTCTGGGAGGACCGCCTGCAGCTCTCGGCCGGCGTGAACTACGAGACGTCGTCGTTCGACGACGCGTACTTGAGCGCGCTGACGCTCGACAGCGGCAAGGTCATCCTCGGGCTCGGCGCGAGCGTCGAGGTGAAGGACGGACTCTGGTTCGACGTGAGCTACGCGCACGTTTTCATCCAGGACCGTGAGGTGCGCGACAGCCTCGTGCCGCAGCCGAACCCGATCCGACCGCCGCGCAACCCCGACGTCGACCCGAACGCGGGCGGCGCGGTGTACGTGGGCAACGGCGACTACCGCATGGAGGCGGACATCGTCGGCCTCGGGCTGCGCTGGATCGTCGGAGGCGGCGCAGAGCCGAGCGTGGAGCCGGAGCACGACGAAGAGGTCGCGGGAGACACGACCGCGGTCGACGACGCCGCCACGAGCGCGTGGCCGCCACGAGAGGTCATGCCCGCGCAGACGGACCCGGACGCGGACGGTGACGGCGTCCCAGACGCGAGCGACGCCTGCGCGGGAGATCCATCGGGACAGGCGGTCGACGCGGTGGGCTGCCCGATGGTCACCGAGCCGGTGCCCTACGCGGCGAGCTTCGACGGTGAGCGCTTGGCGAACGAGGCGACCGCGGAGCTCGAGCGCATGCTCGCGCTGCTCACCCGGCACCCGGGCGAGCGCTTCGAGGTGGCGGTGCACACGGACGCGCGAGGGAGCGCGCAGGCCAACCTTCGGCTCTCCTCGCGCCGCGCGGACCGGGTGGTGCGCTGGCTGCGCGATCATGGCGTCGACGCGAGTCGGTTGGTGCCGCGCGGCTACGGTGAGTCGGCCCCGATCGCGGAGGAGACGACGGAAGAAGGGCGCGCGCAGAACCGACGGGTCGAGCTTCGTCGGCTGCCCTGATCGATCGCTCGGGAGCGCGTACCACACGCACGTGCGGTTCCGCGCGCCGCTCCGCGTGGGTGTGGTGGGTGGCGTCGACCCCCACGCACGCGGACGTGCGCTCCCACGACGAAAACGGACCGGTTTTTTTGACCCGCCGTGCCGCGACGCATTCTCTTGGGGCATGCGTCGCCTCGCGCTCGCGCTCGTCAGCGCCCCCCTCGCGATCCCTCTCCTCGCGTGCCTCGCCACGCCCGCGCCCGAAGGGGATCTCGTGGGCGATTTCCTGGTGCGCGGTGTGCTCGAAGCCAACGAGTGCGGCGCCGCGGTTCCTGCGAACGAGACGATCGAGCTTCGCGTCCAGCTGCGGCGCGATGGAAACCTCGCGACCTGGCGGACTCCCAACACCGCGATCGTGCACGGCACGCACACCGACGGTAGCTACGCGTTCTCGTTCGGCAGCGTGTTGCCGGTGTTCGAGGCCGACCCCGTGCTCGGGACGCCCGCGTGCAACCTCGATCAGATCGAGCGCATCGAGGTGAGCGCGGAGAGCACCACGCAGGGTGACGCGGCCGTCGATGCGGGGGCCATCGATGCGGGCGCCGTCGATGCGGGCGCCGTCGATGCAGGCGCCGTCGATGCAGGCGCCGTCGATGCAGGCGCCGTCGATGCAGGCGCCGTCGATGCAGGCGCCGTCGATGCAGGCGCTTCGATGCCCGACGCGTCCGTCCCGACGACGGCGATCGGCGGGCAGAGCGTGCTGCGCTACCGGCCCACCGCAGGCTCCGGCTGTGCGCCGCTCCTCGCGATCTATGGCGGGCCGTTCGACGACCTCCCGTGCGAGGTGCGGTACCGACTCTACGGGACGCCCACCGAGCCGCTCTTCGACTGACGTGGATCACGATTCATCGGCTCCGCGTTCCCGCGCGCGGGCCTAAGGGGTTTCGTGGAGTCGTTCGGCTTCGCGGACGTCCGATTCGCCTCGAACCATGCTGCTTCCGCCCATGGCGACGTCGGTCGAGCCACCGCCGGCCGCTTGGGTCGAGTGCCCGCCCAGCGAGCAGGGGCGACGGAGCGAGGACGTGAGCGCCGAGCTTCTTTTCAGCCGTCCGACGGATTTCCCGGCGGCGGCGGGCGCGACGGGTCGTCCTTCTTGTCCACCCTTCGCTCCGCGACCACGAGGATGCGCGGCGAGTCGGCGCCGAAGAACACCCCCGGCGTCGCGGTCATCCCGCTCACCTCGGCCACGCGGAAGCCTTGCTGGTGCAGGAGCAACCCGAGCTCGTGGAGCGCGTACGAGCGGAGCGTATACACGCTGTCGCGCTGTCGTCCGTCGTCGAGCATCACGGTGCGCTTCACCTCGAGACGGGACAGGAAGTAGTTGAACTTCGACTCTTCCATGCAGATGCAGCCGTCGCCTTCGAACCAGATCAGATTCGGCTGCGAACGAATCACGTGATCGCGGTTGACGACGTCCAACAAGAGAACACCGCGCGGCTTCAAAGCGCGATGGAGTCGCTCGACCACACGCTTGTTGGAGTCGTCGTCGAAATAACCGAACGTCGTGCCCCAACAGAGCACCGCGTCGAACGAACCGTCGAAATTCATCTCCCGCATGTCGGCGTGCAGGAAGTTGATCTTCAAACCGAGATCTTGGGCCTCGTCGCCCGCGCGACTGAGCATGGGCAACGAGAGATCGAGCCCGACCACCAAGTATCCGCGGCGGGTCAGCTCGATCGCGTGCAGACCGAGCCCACACCCGACGTCGAGGATCGTGGCGCCGGGCGCGAGGTTCAGGCGAGTGGTGATGAAGTCGCACTCGCGCTCGATGTCGCGCGGCTTCGGCGGACGAACCGTGCGGAGGTAGTCGTCGTTGAAGAACGTCTCGAACCACGGACGGCGGCGCGGCTTCGGGTCGGGCGGCTTCGGGTCGGGGCGCGGCGGAGCCTCGACCTTCGCCGCCTCGGGCTCGGCGAGCGCCGGCGGTGCGACCGCCGCCACCGCCGCGGTCACTGGTGGGGCGGGCGCCTTCTTCGGCGCGAGCTCCTCCGCCTCGTGCTCTTCCAGATCGAGCTCCTCGTCGACGTCGTCGAGCTCTCCGTCGAGCTCCGCGTCCAACTCGGACGTCGGCTCGTCGTCGTCGATCGTCAGCTCTGGGGCGTCGTCCTCCGGCTCGAGGTCGAGCGTCGCGGTCTCGCCCGACTCCGTCGAGAGCGCTGCTGCGTCGAGTGCTTCCACGGAGTCGCGGGTCGACTCCACCGATTCCGTCGCTCCCGCGACGACCGTTTTCGGGCTCTCGACGGCCTCGGTCACCGCCGCTGCTGAGCTCGGCTCATCGGTCACCGCCGCTGCCGAGCTGGGCTCATCCCGCATGGCCTCGGGCATCGGCGACCCTGCAGCCTCCACGAGGTCCGCACGCGTGGCCGCGACCTCGCTCGAGACCATCGAGGCGGTCGCGCCCTGCTCCGACGCGCCGTCGTCGGGCCCGTCGTCCGCGACGACGACCGACGGCTCGGACCGCTCGGCCGGCGAAGTCGACGCGCTCGTGTCCGCCTCGTGCTCCCGAGGAGAGTCCTCGACGCGCGTGGGCTCCGCGCCGAGCGGCGGGAGGGCGTCGTCGCCCGAGTCCTCCGAAAAATAATCGGCCAGCTCGCCCGCTTCGAAGTCGTCCGCGGGCGGCGGGGGCATGCTGCTCACGCGAACCATCGGCCGCACGACGACCACGGCGGCGCCGTTCGGCGTCTCGTTCCCGTCGGACGCCAAACCCACCGATGCGGGAGATTCCGACGCCACGGGCTCCGACGCCACGGGCTCCGACGCCACGGGCTCCGACACCACGGGCTCCGACACCACGGGCTCCGACACCACGGGCTCCGACACCACGGGCTCCGAAGCCGCGGGCTCCGAAGCCACGGGCTCCGACGTCGATGCTCTCGATTCGATCGCGATGGCCGACGCCTCGTGCACACCGAGCGCCTCCGCGACCTCAGGCTCGACTTCGAGCTCGTCCGACGGAACCTCCTCGAGCGAGCTCGGGACGTCGGCGTGGGTCTTGCGGGCCTCTCCGAGATCGAGCTCCGACGTGATCTCCTCGAACGCGTCGAGCTCCTCCACGTCGTCGAATGCCTCGACGGGCGCGGGCCGAGGGGCGCTCGCGCTGCTCGGGCGAGCGGCGAGCGTCGGCTCGGGTGCGGGCGGAAAGCCGCTGATCGCGCTCCGTCGTGGCACCTCGTCCACCGGGACGCGGAGTGCTCGACGTTTGCGACGCCGACGCAGCTCGTCGTCGGCGCTCATCCACCCTCCACGACGCGCAGCACCGCCTCGCCGACCCGCACGCGCGCGCCCGGCTCGACGACGAAACGCAGGCGACGCGTCGGACCGACGAAGACGATCGCGGTCGAGCCGAGGTGGAAGGTCCCGAGCTCCTCCGCGCGGTCGAGGGGCGGCCCGTCCGCGCCGTAGCGACGAGCGCCTGGCTGGCTCCCCGCGACGTTGGTGAGCACGTCGTCGAACGAGACCGAGATGCGCCCGACGCCGATCGCGCCGACCAGGATCGTCGTGACGGGTCCGTGATGCTCGGAGCGCTGCTCCACCGCGACACGTTCGTTCACCGCGAAGAGCTGCGGCACGTGGCGGATGCCGATCGAGTTCACCGGGAAGAGCGTGCCGCCCACGTGGCGCATCGACGCGACCGGGCCCGCGACGGGGGAATGCACGCGGTGGTAGTCGCGCGGCGAGAGGTAGACGATGAAGTAGTGCCCGCCCGCGTAGCGTCGCGCGTCGTCGACGTCCCCCACGAGCTCGGCGACCGTGTACCGCTTGCCCTTCACGAGGAGCGCGCCGCTCGGATCGATCGCGCCGAGGTCTTCGACCTTCCCGTCCGCGGGCGACACGACCGCCAGCGGGTCCGCGTCGACGGGGCGCACGCCCGGTTTGAGCCGACGCGTGAAGAAGTCGTCGAACGTGGCGAAGCCCTCGCGCGGGACGATCGCTTCGTCGAGGTCGATCCCGTAGGCCTTGGCGAAGGCGTCGATCGCGGAGCCGAGCACGGGACGAGGCGCCCGCAGGTCCGCCGCTTTGCCCATCGCGCGGCTGATCTGCTTGCGAGGGAGGACTTCGAGGAGCTCGGCGGTGAGACGCGCGGGATCGATCATGGGTTGCGTGGCTCGTCGGACCCGCAAAGCCGCGAAACTGCGGGAACAGCACGGGAAATCGTGCCGAGGGATGCTATCCGAGGGCCGCGCGGGCCGTCAACGAAGGTGGACGAGTGAACCGACGGCCCCAGCTCGACCCGACGCCGCGAAGCCACGACCGATGGTCCTCGTTCGCGAAGCCTCGAAGCGCGGCCCGAGCACTCGGCTCGCATCCGGAGCCCCGAACGAGCGAAGCCCGCGAAGAGCCTGTGCTCTTCGCGGGCTTCGAGGGGCCGAAGGGGCCGAAGCGGCCGAAGCGGCCGAGGGATCAGATCCCGAAGTAGAGCTCGTACTCGAGCGGGGTCGGACGAAGGCGGAACGGGTCGATCTCGCCCGTCTTCTTGAGGCTCGCCCACTCGTCGAGCAGGTCCTTCGTGAAGACGTCGCCCTTGAGGAGGAACTCGTGATCCTTCTCGAGCGCCTCGAGCGCGAGCTCGAGCGAGTGCGGGACCGTCGGCACGTCCTTGAGCTCCTCGGGGCTGAGCGAGTAGAGGTCCTTGTCGAACGGATCGCCCGGGTCGATCTTGTTCTGGATGCCGTCGAGACCGGCCATGAGCATGGCGGCGAACTGGAGGTACGGGTTGCCCGAGGAATCCGGGAAACGCGCCTCGAGGCGCTTGGCCTTCGGCGACTGAGAATAGGTCGGAATTCGGATGGAGGCCGAGCGGTTGCGCGAGCTGTACGCCAGATTGACGGGCGCTTCGTAGCCGGGAACCAGACGACGATAGCTGTTGATCGTCGGGTTCGTGAGCGCGCAGAGCGCCGGGGCGTGCTTGAGCAATCCACCGATGTAGTAGAGCGCCATCTGGCTCATGCCCGCGTAGCCGTCACCCGCGAAGAGCGGCTTGCCGTCCTTCCAGAGCGACTGATGCACGTGCATGCCGTTGCCGTTGTCGCCGTACATCGGCTTCGGCATGAACGTCGCGACCTTGCCCGCCTGGCGCGCGCAGTTCTTCACGACGTACTTGAACCACATGAGCTGGTCGGCCATGACCGTCAGCGTGTCGAAACGCATGTCGATCTCGCACTGACCGGCCGTCGCGACCTCGTGGTGCTGAACCTCGACCTCGTAGCCGAGCTGCATGAGGATCAGCGACATCTCCGTGCGCAGATCCATCAACGTGTCGGTCGGCATGACCGGGAAGTAGCCGCCCTTGAAGGGGATCTTGTAGCCGAGGTTCGGCTGATCACCGTTCGGGCCTTCGCCGTTGCCCGTGTTCCAGACGGCTTCGATCGAGTCGACCTCGAAGAACTGCGCGTTCGGCTTCGAGCTGTAACGCACGTCGTCGAACACGAAGAACTCGGCTTCCGGGCCGACGTAGACGGTGTCCGCGATGCCGGTCGACTTGAGGTAAGCCTCGGCCTTCTTCGCGATGTAGCGGGGATCGCGGTGATAGGGCTCGCGCGTGATCGGATCGACGATGTCGCAGCTCAGCACCAGCGTCGGGTGCTTCGTGAACGGATCCATCTTCGCCGTCGACGGATCCGGCATGATGAGCATGTCGGACGCGTTGATCGGCTGGTAGCCGCGGATCGACGAGCCGTCGAAGCCGAAGCCGTCCTCGAACGCCGACTCGTCGAGGCGGTGGATGGGCACCGAGGTGTGCTGCCACACGCCGGGCATGTCGATGAAGCGCAGGTCCACCATGACCGCGCCCTTCGCCTTCGCGAGCTCCAGAACGTCCTTCGGAGTCTTCGTGCCGCTCATGCTCCCTCGCTTTCGTCACACACGCTGTGCCCTCGGTCGGCACGCAGTCGTGCCTTCGCTGCCCCTCTTGGGGGAGCGTGAGTCTCGGGTCGGAGCTCGGTCGGCTCGGCCAGACCCTTCGAGCGCGTCTCACACCTCGTTCGAGCGCGCAGTTCGTGCGCGCCGTTCGAGCGCGCGCCGCCGTCAGACGGCTTCTTCGCCGCGCTCGCCGGTGCGGATGCGGACCGCTTCTTCGATGGAAGAAACGAAGATCTTGCCGTCGCCGATGCGACCCGTGCGGGCAGCCTTCTCGATCGCTTCGATCACCGCAGCCACCAAGCTGTCCGGGACCACGACCTCGACCTTGACCTTCGGGACGAAGTCGACGACGTACGCCGAGCCCCGGTAGACCTCGCGCTTGCCGCCCGTGCGGCCGAAGCCCTTCACCTCGGTCACCGTCATGCCCTTCACGCCGGCTTCGCCGAGCGCGTCCTTCACTTCGTCGAGCTTGAAGGGCTTGATGATGGCTTCGACCTTCTTCATGCGTGTCTCCAGGGGCTCGGCTCTGGGGAGGAGGCTCTCGAGAGCGGAGGGCCTTTCGGTGAGGAGGATGTACCCGCCGAATGTTTCCGGGAGGTTTCCCGCCCGTTAAATGGAGTCGGTGTCCCGCGAGAACTTGCCGCAGTGCGTCACCGCCTCACCCGACGCGCCGCGAGAAGCTCGCTTGCAGGGTGCGGAGCAGACGCCACGTGCCATCGACCACGGGCACGCTGAGGAGCACACGAGCCTCTTCGCGCTCGTCGTCCCACACGCGGCCGACGACGTCCTCGAGAGTACGGATCGGATGACGGAGCTCGAACTCCGTCTCGCCGTGGAACCGCCGCTCGCGTCCGTCGATCGCCGCGAAGTGGAAGTCGTACGTGATCTTTCCGTCGAGCAGGTCGAGCAAGAACGCGCCGTCGAGCGGGGCATCCTCCGCCAGACCTGGCGCATCGAACGTCCCCCGCAGGCGACCGAGGTCGCGTCGCACGAGCCGCGCGAGCGGCAGCTCGATCTCCACGTCCAAGGTCGCAGGTCGCTCGACCCCGGGATCGACGACGCGGTGATGCGTGCCGCGGAGGGTCTGTCGGAAACGAAAGCCCACACCCATGACGCCGAGACGGTAGGCCAAGCGAGGGTCGGGGGTCCACGCCGTTGTTGTGTTCGCGTCGTCGTGTTCGCTGCGGCCTTCGGCCTTCGCTCACGGAGCGCGGGGAGAACCCTTTTGTGTTCACTGCGGCCTGCGGCCTTCGCTCACGGCGCGCGGGGAGAACCCCGCGACCCCTTCCTCGCCGGCCCTCGCTTCGCCTTCGGCTTCGCTTCGGGACGGCTCTCGGACGCTCCGCAGGCCAAGGGGATCCGCCCCTTGGAACCCTGGTGTTCGCTTGCGAGACACACTGGTCTGCGCCGTACCCTTCGGCCATCGGGCCAACACCGGTGTCAGCGCTGCGTCGAGCTGTCACCACGAAGCGGTCCAGGCGGCGAGAGACGCGTGGCCATCGCGATCGCGGCGCGCATGCCGTCGTCGTCCGCGTGACCGGCCGCGGCCGCGTCGTAGGCGACGCCGTGGTCCACGCTCGTGCGCACGTACGGGAGGCCCCACGTCACGTTCACCGCGTCGCCCCAATCGAGGAGCTTCGAGGCGATCGTCGCTTGATCGTGCAGCATCGCGACCACCGCGTCGCAGGCGCCCGCGGCAGCGCGGCGAAAGGACGCCTCGGCCGGCATGGGCCCGAGCAACGTCGCGGGGAGCGACGCGCAGGACCGGAGCGCCGCGCTCACGTGCCGCTCTTCGTCGCCGAAGAGCCCGCCCTCACCCGCGTGGGGGTTCACTCCGGTCACCTCGACCCGCGGCCGCTCGATGCCGAGCGCGCGGCACGACGCGACCACGTGCTCGATGGTGCGGCGAACGCGCGCTTCGGTGACCGCCGCCGCTGCGTCGCGGACCGACAGGTGGGTCGTCACGAGCCCGACGCGGAGCCTCGGTCCGAGGAAGAGCATCGTGACGTCGTCGTCGGCGAGACCCGCCCGCTGCGCGAGACGCTCGGTGTGGCCGATGAACGAGACGCCGGACGCGACGATGGCGGCCTTGCTCACGGGACCGGTGACGAGCGCGCGGGCCTCACCGCGCTGCACGAGATCGATCGCGGCGTCGAGCGCGGCGAGCTGCGCGCGACCTCCCTCCGGCGTGGGCGCGTGCGCGTCGATCGTGGCGTCGGACCAGCGCGCGACGTCGACGAGCGCGACGTCGCCGGGTGCTT
>JALOQC010000335.1 GCA_025453555.1 Myxococcota bacterium
GGCGCCGTGTAGCCTCTGCCGCGTGTCGGTCGCGTCGTGGCCCGGAACGCTTCGGTGGGACTCCCGTGCGCTCGTCGAGCTCGCGATGGTCGGTGGGCTCACGCTCGTGCTCTATCCGCTCTCGTGGCTCGTGCGCCAGCTCGTTCCGCTGGACGACGCGGAGCTCGCGGTCGGCTTCACGGCGTTCTGGGCCGCGCACGTGATCAACGATCCGCACTTCGCGGTCACGTACCTGCTCTTCTACGAGGACGCGTTGGGGCGCGCGCTCGGAGACTCTTTCCCACGCGCGTTGCGCTGGCGGTGGTGGCTCGCGGGCATCGTCGCGCCGATCGCGCTGCTGGCGTTCGGGGTCGGCGCCGTGCTCACCGAGTCGAACCAAGCGCTCGGCGCGATGGTTCAGCTCATGTTCCTGCTGGTCGGCTGGCACTACGGCAAGCAGGGCTTCGGCGTGATGAGCGTGCTCGCGGCCCGACGTGGCGTGCGTTTCTCTCCGAACGAGCGGCGCGTGCTGCTCGCGCACGTCTACGTGGGTTGGCTCTTCTCGTGGGCGAATCCCCACGATCCGGGCGGGCTGCGGGTGCAGAAGGGCGTGTTCTACGACGCGATCGCGCACCCGGCGTGGCTCGAGACCGTGCTGCTCGTGGCGCTCGTCGCGAGCTGCGTGGCGCTCGTCGTGATCCTCGCGCGGAAGGTTCGAAGCGAAGGCTTCGTCGTGCTCGGGACGCCGCTCGTCGCGTTCCTCGTGAGCCTCTGGGCGTGGCTCGTCTTTTCCGGGATCGATCCGCTGGTGCGCTACGTGACGCCCGCGCTGCACGCGCTGCAATACCTCTGGTTCGTGCGGCTCTTGAAGACGAACGAGTCACGCGAGCGGGAGCGCGCGCTGCTCGGATCGGCGAAGACGCGCGTTCGGATGCTCGCGTTCGGCGCGCTCCTGCTCGGGGTGTTCCTCTTCGATCTGCTGCCGATGTCGCTCGACGCCTTCGCGGTGCCAGGCGAGGGCTGGGAGAACCGCGCGCTCGGCGCGACGCCGTGGCTCGCGATGACCTTCGTGTTCGTCAACGTGCACCACTACGCGATGGACGCGGTGATCTGGCGGCGGGAGAACCCCGCGACGCGGCATCTGGTGGTCGACGTGGAGCCGGCGCGGGCGCTCGAGGACGCGTGACGTCGTCGTTGCGGGACGGTGTCGGTCCTCCTGTTCGGATCGCGACGAGCGGGGCGCGTTTCGTCGTGAAGCTCGACGCGGTTGGAATTGACCGTCGCCGTTCACGTCGACGCTCACGTCGTCGCTCACGTCATCGCTCACGTCATCGCTCACGACCGCCCAGAAACGACGACGGGCGACTCCGAGGAGCCGCCCGTCGCGTCGATCAGGTGCTCGCGATCACTTGAGCATGGACGCGAGCGTCTTGCCCATGTCGCTCGGGGTCGGCGCGACCTTCACGCCCGCCGACTCGAGGGCTTCGATCTTCGCTTCGGCCGTGCCCTGACCGCCGCTGATGATCGCGCCCGCGTGGCCCATGCGCTTGCCGGGCGGCGCGGTGCGACCTGCGATGAAGCCGGCGGCGGGCTTGGTGAAGTTGTCCTTCATCCACGCGGCCGCGAGCTCTTCGGCGTTTCCGCCGATCTCTCCGATGAAGATCACCGCATCCGTCTCGGGATCCTCCTGGAACTTCGCCAGCACGTCGATGAAGTCCGTGCCGTTGATCGGGTCGCCGCCGATGCCGACCGCGGTGCTCTGACCGAGGCCGAGGTTGGTGACCTGGAAGACGGCCTCGTAGGTCAGCGTGCCCGACTTGGACACGATGCCGATGCGGCCGGGGCGGTGGATGTGACCGGGCATGATGCCGATCTTGCAGTGCCCGCCCGGCGTGATGATGCCGGGGCAGTTCGGGCCGATGACGCGCGTCTTCGTCTTGGTCGAGTCGATGACGCGGCGGACCCGCATCATGTCCATGACCGGGATGCCCTCGGTGATCACGACCGCGAGCTCGAGCTCGGCGTCGATCGCCTCGAGGATCGCGTCCGCCGCGAAGGGCGGGGGCACGAAGATGACGCTCGCGTTGGCGCCCGTCTTCTCTTTGGCGTCGCGGACGGTGTCGAAGACCGGGCACTCGCCCTTGCCGCTGGGGTTCTTCCAGGTGCTGCCGCCGCGGCCCGGCGTCACGCCGCCCACGAGCTGGGTGCCGTAGTCCTGGCACTGACCCGCGTGGAACGTGCCCGCGGAGCCGGTGATGCCCTGGACGATGAGCTTGGTGTCTTTGCCGACGAGAATGGACATCGCTAACTCCTCAGGCCTTCCCGACCAGCTCGACGATTTTCTGCGCGCCCGACGCCATGTCGTCCGCGGGCGTGATGTTCAGGCCGCTGTCGGCGAGGATCTTCTTGCCGAGCTCCACGTTCGTGCCCTCGAGGCGCACGACGAGCGGAACCGTCAATCCGAGCTCCTTCGTCGCCGCGATGACCGCGTTGGCGATGATGTCGCACTTCATGATGCCGCCGAAGATGTTCACGAAGATGCCCTTCACGCTCTCGCTCCGGAGGATGATCCGGAACGCCTTCGTGACGGCTTCCTGCGTGGCGCCGCCGCCCACGTCGAGGAAGTTCGCCGGCTGACCGCCGAAGTGCTGGATGGTGTCCATCGTGCTCATGGCGAGGCCAGCGCCGTTCACGAGGCAGCCGATGTTGCCTTCGAGCTGGATGAAGGACAGACCCGCTTCCTTGGCCTCGGTCTCCGTCGCGGCTTCTTCGCTCAGATCGCGGAGATCCGCCCACTCGGGGTGGCGGAACTCGCCGTTCGAGTCGAAGTTGACCTTGCCGTCCAGCGCGACGACCTGCTCGTCCTTGGTCACGATCATCGGATTGATCTCCGCGATCGAGCAATCTTCCTTGTCGAACATCGTCGCGAGACCCGAGAGGAGCTTCGCGAAGCCCTTCTGCGCGTTCTTCGACAGACCGAGCGCGAAGGCGAGCTGCCGGATCTGGTAGCCCTGCAGGCCCACAGCGGGGTCGATCCAGACCTTGTGGATCTTCTCCGGGTGCTCGTGCGCGACCTCTTCGATGTCCACGCCGCCCTCGGTGGAGGCCATGATCGCGATGCGCTTCTTCTCGCGGTCGACGGTGAGCGCGAGGTAGAGCTCCTTGTCGATCGCGAGGCCCTGCTCGACGTAGAGGCGCTGCACGACCTTGCCTTCGGGGCCGGTCTGCGGCGTGACGAGCGTCTTGCCGAGGAGATCCTTGGCCACCGTGCCGGCCGCCTCGGCGCCCTTGACCACCTTGACGCCGCCGGCCTTGCCGCGACCGCCCGCGTGGATCTGCGCCTTGACGACGACGACCTCGTTGCCGGTCTCCGCGATCAGCTTCGCGGCGGCTTCCTTCGCGGCGGCGGCGTCGAAGGCCGGGATGCCCTTCGGGGTCGGGATGCCGTAGCGACGGAAGATCTCTTTCGCTTGGTATTCGTGGATGTTCATCGTCGCTCCTCAGCCCATGTTCTTGATGATCGCGTCGCCGAACTCGGAGCACTTGATCTTCGTCGCGCCGTCCATGAGGCGCGCGAAGTCGTAGGTGACCGTCTTGGCGGCGATGCTCTTCTCGAGGCCGGTCTCGATGAGGTCCGCGACCTGATCCCAGCCGAGGTGGCGGAACATCATCACACCGCTGAGGATCACGGAGGACGGATTGACGACGTCCTTGTCGGCGTACTTCGGCGCGGTGCCGTGGGTCGCCTCGAAGATCGCGTGGCCGGTGACGTAGTTGATGTTGCCGCCCGGGGCGATGCCGATGCCGCCGACCTGCGCGGCGAGGGCGTCCGAGAGGTAGTCGCCGTTGAGGTTCAGCGTCGCGATGACGTCGAACTCGCTCGGGCGCGTGAGCACCTGCTGGAGGGCGATGTCCGCGATGGCGTCCTTGATGAGGATCCTGCCGGCCTTCAGCGCCGCGCTCTGCTCGGCGTTCGCCGCATCCTCACCCTGGGCGGCCTTGGTCTTCTCCCACTGATCCCAGGTGTAGACCTTGTCGCCGAACTCCTTCTCCGCGAGCGCGTAACCCCAGTTCCGGAAGGCGCCTTCCGTGAACTTCATGATGTTGCCCTTGTGCACGAGCGTGACGCTCTTGCGCTGGTGGCGGATGGCGTACTCGACCGCGGCGCGCACGAGGCGCTCGGTGCCTTCGCGCGAGACGGGCTTGATGCCGATGCCCGCGGTGTCCGGGAAGCGGATCTTCGCGTACTGCTTCGGCTGCGTCTCCTTGAGCCACGCCTTGAAGGCCGCGACCTCGGCGGTGCCCGCCTCGAACTCGATGCCGGCGTAGATGTCCTCCGTGTTCTCGCGGAAGATCACCATGTCGACCTCGTTCGGCGTCTTCACCGGCGAGGGCACGCCCTCGTACCAGCGCACCGGGCGCAGACACGTGTAGAGGTCGAGGAGCTGGCGAAGCGCGACGTTCAGCGAGCGGATGCCGCCGCCGATCGGCGTCGTGAGGGGGCCCTTGATGCCGACGAGGTAGTCGCGGAAGGCGTCGACGGTCTCGTCGGGGAGCCAGTTGTTGAACTCGTTGAAGGCCTTCTCGCCCGCGTAGACCTCGTACCAGGCGACCTTCTTCTGGCCGCCGAACGCCTTCTCCACTGCGGCGTCGAACACGCGCACCGACGCGCGCCAGATGTCACGCCCGGTTCCGTCGCCCTCGATGAAGGGGAGGATGGGATCGTTGGGGACGATGAGCTTGCCGTCATCGCCCATCTTCAGCGGGGTGCCGTGCGTCGGCTTCGGGAAGGCCATTCGATGCTCCGAGGTGGGGGAAAAGGAGGCGCCCGCGAGCGCGGCGCCGTACGTAGGGCTCTCGGTCGGTGACGCCACCGATCCGGTGCGCGGCGCGTGGTACCACGAACCCGACCGACTTCGCCACGCGGGGGGACACGTGGTCGACCCGATGGGCCGAGGGCCTCGTGCTGGCCTCGTCGCGGGGCCTCGTTGCGGCTGGGGGCCGCGCGTGCTTCCTTCGCCGCGCCAGGGGTTCCGGACGCGGCCTCGCCCACGCGAGGTCTGCTCCAAAAAGACCGCGAGCGAGGGACGGGCATGACGTACACGCGAGACGAGCTGCGGTGGAACGGGTGGGGGCTTCGCGCGCAGGGGTTCGACCTCGGCGGGCACGACGAAAAGGTCTGGGAGCTGCTCGCGCGCACGGTGGGGCTCGCCGCGTTGCCGGACACGCCAGCCAAGGACCTGTCGCGCTGCACGCTGCCCGCCTCGAAGCTCGACGACGTGACGCTCGGGAAGCTCACCGCCCTCGCGCCCGTCGCGACGGACGATCTCGAGCGCGCCGCGCACGCGCTCGGGCGCAGCTATCCGGATCTGATCCGGCTCCGTCGCGGGGATCTCTCGAGCGCGCCCGACGCGGTGGTCTTCCCGCGCTCGCACGACGAAGCGCTCGCGCTCGTGAGCTTCTGCGCCGCGGAGGGGCTCGCGGCGGTGCCCTTCGGCGGCGGCTCGAGCGTGGTGGGCGGCGTCGAAGGCAAGGCCGGCCCGGGTCAGCGCGCGGTCGTGACGATCGACACCACGCAGATGGCGCGCCTGATCGAGCTCGATCCGGTCTCGCGCACCGCGACCTTCGAGGCGGGCGTGTGGGGACCCGATCTGGAAGAGCAGCTCCAGCGGCGCGGCTTCACGCTCGGACACTTCCCGCAGAGCTTCGAGTTCAGCACGCTCGGCGGCTGGATCGCGGCGCGCGGCGCAGGTCAGAACTCGAACCGCTACGGCGCGGCGAACGAGTGGCTGGTGGCGGCGAGGCTCGCGACCCCGAGCGGCGAGTGGCGCACGCTCCCGTTCCCGCAGAGCGCGGCCGGTCCGAACCTGAACGAGCTCATCGTCGGCAGCGAAGGCGTGCTCGGGGTCATCACCGAAGCGACGGTGAAGATCCATCCGGTGCCGGAGGCGCGCGACTACCGCGCGTACCTCTTCAAGAGCTTCGAGGCCGGCGCGGCCGCGATTCGTCGCCTCGTGCAGGCCGAGGTGCCAGTGGCGATGTTGCGGCTGTCCGACGGCGACGAGAGCTACTTCTTCGGCGCGCTGCAAGGGCTGCGACACCCGCCCGGCAAGGCGATGGAGGTCGCGGAGAAGGGTCTCGCCGCGCTCGGCTACGGGCCGGGACGATGCGTGTTGATGGTCGGGCTCGAAGGCGAGCACGGGCACGTTCGTTCGTCGCTCGCGGCGACCACGCTCGCGTGCACGCGCGAAGGTGGGCTCCCGGTCGGCGCGGGTCCCGGCAAGGCGTGGCTGAAGAACCGCTACGCGATGCCCTACCTGCGCGACCCGATGCTCGATCGCGGCATCGGCGTGGACACGCTGGAGACCTCGACCACGTGGGCGAACCTCCCGCGCTTGTACGAAGCGGTGCGACAAGGCATCGCGAGCAAGCTCGGCATCGGCGCGGTGCTCACGCACATCTCGCATTCCTACGAAGACGGCGCCTCGCTCTACTTCACGTTCTTCTTCGCGCGCGATCTGGGCGACGAGCTCGGGCAGTGGCGCGCGATCAAGAAGGCGGCGAGCGACGCCATCGCGGAGAATGGCGGCACCATCAGCCACCACCACGGCGTGGGGCAGGATCACGTCGCGTGGCTGCCGAAGGAGAAGGGCCCGCTCGCGCTCGAGATGATCGCGGCCGCCAAGAAGCAGCTCGATCCGAAGGGCGTGCTCAACCCGGGCAAGCTGCTCCCCTGACCTCTCGCGTGCCCCCACGTTTCTTCGATTCGACGCGACGCGAATCGAAGCACCGACCTCACGAACCCATCACCCACGTTTTCAGCAGCCTCCTGCGAGCTCTCGCGCGCATCGCGATCTCGAAGTAGGTGTCGCACCGGAGCCGACCCGTGACCAAGACCATCCTCCTCGCCACCGAAAAGCCCTTCTCCGCCGCCGCCCGTGACCAGACCAAGGCCATCCTCGAAGGCGCCGGTTACGCCGTGCGTGTGCTCGAGAGTTACAAGGCAGAGTCCGATCTCACGGCGGCCATCGCCGAAGCGGACGCGGTCATCATCCGAAGCGACGAGATCCACGCGGGCGTCCTCGACGCCGCCAAGTCGCTGAAGCTCGTGGTCCGCGCGGGCGCCGGCTACGACAACGTCGACATCGCCGCCGCCAAGCAGCGCGGCGTCGCGGTGATGAACACGCCCGGCCAGAACGCGAACGCGGTGGCCGAGCTCGTCTTCGGCATGCTCGTGTACTCCGCGCGCGGCCAGTTCGACGGCAAGACCGGCAGCGAGCTCAAGGACAAGACGATCGGCATCCACGCGCTCGGCAACGTCGGCAAGCACGTGCTCCGCATCGCGCAGGGCTTCGGCATGACCGTCCTCGCGTACGACCCCTTCCTCTCCACAGACGACATCGCCGCGCTCGGCGCGAAGCCGGTCGCGAGGGTCGAAGAGCTCTACGCGAAGTCGGACGTCGTCTCGCTGCACATCCCCGCCACCGCGGAGACCAAGAAGTCGATCGGCAAGGCGCTGCTGAGCTCGATGCCGAAGGACGGCGTGCTCGTGAACACCGCGCGCGCCGAGGTGATCGACGAGCCCGGCCTGCTCGAAGCGCTGAAGGCCCGCAAGGATCTCCGCTACCTCACGGACATCGAGCCCAGCGCGGAGCACAAGGCGGCCTTCGAGGCGCTCGGCAAGCAGTACCTCGCGACCCCGAAGAAGATGGGCGCGCAGACCGAAGAGGCGAACACCAACGCGGCCACCGCGGCGGCGCGGCAGATCGTCGCGTTCTTCGAGCACGGCATCGTCAACGACTGAACGAGGTCCACGTCGGTGCGACGTCGGCGTCGTGCGCGGCTGTGGTCGCGAACGACGCCGACGCGTTTGGAGGAGGCGAGGGCGCTCGAGGAAGCCGCCCGCCTCTCGAGCCGTCGACCCTCCCGCACCCTCTCGAGCCGCCCCTCACGACCCTCACGAGCCGCCCTTCGCGCGTGAGCCATGGCCGCGCTGCTCGACGGGATCGCGCGGCGGAACCATACCCCCGCGACATGCGCGACGACCTCCTCTCGGCTCTCCCTCCGCACCTGCGCGAGCGCGCGTCGTTCGTCGGCGAGC
>JALOQC010000698.1 GCA_025453555.1 Myxococcota bacterium
GTCACGAGCGGGGTCGCGCTCGGCGTGAGCGCCATGCGGATCCCGAGCCCCGCGCCGTACTCCACGAGCTCCACGAGGTCGGGCCGCTTCGCCGGATCGCCGCCGGTGAGCACCACGAGCTTGGTCCCGAGCGCCGCCGCCTCACGGAGCAGCGCGCGCCCCTCCGCGGTCGTCAGCTCGCGCGGATCACGGCTGGGCACCGCGCACGCGCGGCAGTGCTTGCACGCGAGGTCGCAGGCGCGAGTCGTCTCCCAGAAGAGGATGAAGGGCGACTCGTCGAAGGAAGGCATCGCGTGGGGGCGCGTCGCGGGGCGCGTGGAGCCGGGGAGCATGGGACCTCGCTTTCGACCTCGATCGTGGGGTGCGCGGTCCCGAGCGGACATGACATCGATCAAGTCGGACACACTGACGAGACTTCTCTCACGCGGGCTCGGGTGGCGTCACGAGCGACGAATCACCGAGAAAACTCGGCAGTGCGATACCCGCTCGTTTCGCGGCCGTGCTGGCAGCCACGTCGCTCGGAACCGCACACCGACGAAAATGAGACGTGTTTCACGGAGATCCACGCGATCGCACCCCGACACAATCTGCGTCGCGACACCGGCTCGATTGCGCGAGGCCAATCGGTGACGTGCCTTGACCGTGCGATGACGGCGACCGTTCTCCTCACCGCTCACTCTCACGATCATGTTCCCCACCTCGCGTCGCGTCCTAATCGTTCAACCGAAGTTCCCGCTGACCTACTGGGGCATGCAGCACGGCCTCGCGGTGGTCGGACGATCCGTGTCGCTGCCGCCGCTCGGTCTGCTCACCGTCGCGGCCTCGCTCCCGGACGACCTCGAGCTGCGCCTCGTCGATCTCAACGCGCAGGAGCTGCACGACTTCGACATCCTCTCGTCCGACGTCGTGCTCGTGGGCGGGATGTTGGTGCAGGCGCCCTCGATGCAGGAGGTCGTCGCGCGCTGCCGGCGCCTCGGGCGACGCGTGGTGGTCGGAGGGCCCGCCCCCACGAGCTGTCCGGAGCTCTTCGAGGACGCGACGGCCATCTTTCAGGGCGAGATCGAGGCCCGCGAGGCACTGCTACTCGACGTGGTGCTCGGTCGCCGCGAGGGGCTCGTGAAGCCCGGCCCCTACCCGAAGATCACCCAGGCGAAGATCCCGCGCTACGACCTGCTCGACCTCTCGCTCTACGGCTCCATGAGCCTCCAGTACTCGCGCGGCTGCCCCTACCACTGCGAGTTCTGCGACGTGGTCGAGCTCTTCGGGCGCGTGCCCCGCGTGAAGGATCCCGCGCAGGTCCTCGCCGAGCTCGATGCGCTCCGAGCCACCGGATACGAGGGAAGCGTCTTCTTCGTCGACGACAACTTCATCGGCAACAAACGCGCGGTGCGCGAGCTGATCCCCGAATTGATCGAATGGCAGACACGAAACGGACGACCCTTCGACCTCTACACCGAAGCGAGCGTGAACCTCGCCTCGGATCCGGAGCTTCTCGACGGAATGGTCGAGGCCGGCTTCAGCGCGGTCTTCCTCGGCATCGAGACCCCCTCGGAGGGATCCCTCGCGCGCGCCGGCAAGGCGCAGAACCTCCAGCTCGACCTGCGCGACGCGATCGACACCCTCACGCGAGGCGGGCTCGAGGTGATGGGCGGCTTCATCGTCGGATTGGACGGTGAGGCCGACGACGACCTCGACGCGCACCGCGCGTTCTTGAAGGACGCACCGATCCCGATGGCGATGGCCGGTCTGCTCACCGCGCTGCCGGGGACGCGGCTCGCCAAGCGCCTCGAGAAGGAAGGTCGCCTGCGGAAAGACAGCGGCGGCGATCAGTTCGGCCGCCCGAACTTCGATCCCGAAGGCGACGAGCTCGAGCTCCTCCAACGCTACGCGTCGTTGCTCGAAGAGCTCTACTCCGCCGACGCCTACTACGGCCGCCTGCGCGCCCACCTTCGCCTCGCGCCGCACGACCTCGCGTGTGGCGTCGCCTACTTCGCGCGCACCCCGCGCGGACGACATTTCTTCGCTCTCGGGTTCGAGACGCTCCGCCGCCGCCCCGCGCAGCTCAAGTGGGTGGTCGTCAAAGCGATCCTCGGCGAGCACCTCATTCGCTACACCCACGAGGAGGTGCTGCCGCGGCTGCGTGAGGCGATCGCCGAGGTGCGACGAGAGCGCGAGAGCACGCGTGAAGACGTGCGCGCGATCGCGTGAGGACGCAGCGCGGACGCTCACGGCGCCGCGCGACGCCCACCTCGCGCGGCCACCATCGCGTCCGCGATCGCGATCCGTGTCGTCTCGGGCAGCGCGTCCACGAGCGGAAAGAACACCCGCTCTTCGCGGAAGAGATGGACCTCGGTCGAACGCGCGAAGCGCTGCAGCACGTGCTGATGCCCGCGCGAGACCGGACCTGGCTCCTGTCGCCACCGCGCCCAGTCCGCGAGCAAGAGGACCCGCAGCTCCTCCGCGCGCTCGTGCTCGTCGTGCAGCTCGAAGAGCAGCGGCCCCTTCCCCACCCCGTGGTGCTCGAGCAGCTCGGGCCCGATGCGCTCGTCCTCGTCCTGCACGTGAAGCGGAAACGCGGTGGCGAAGTAGTCGTGAATGGCGCGTGCCGAAGCGTGATGTCGCTCGTCCCACTCCGTCGCGCGCGCCAGGAGCCGCGCTTCGGCGAGTCGGCCGCGGATGTTGGCGTGACACGCCGCGAGCAACCCGGTGACGGAGCCCGGCGGGAGCTCCATCGACGGTCCCTTCGAGAGCGAGATCACGGCGAGCCTCCCACGAGCGTTCGGGCGCGCGCGATCACCGCATCCAGCGGACGACCGAGGCCTTCGTGTCGCTCCACCACGTGCCCTTCGCCGTCGAGCAAGACGATGAGCGCGCTGTGGGCGAACTCGCCGTCCGGCAGCTTCCGGTATTGGATGCCGAGCGACATCGCGAGATCGCGCGTGCCGTCCTCGTCGCCGCGCAGCAGCTTCCAGCGCGCCGCGTCCATACCACGCTCCGTTCGCAGCGCGCGCAGTCGCTCCGCGGTGTCGCGCTCCGGATCGAAGGTCGCGACCGCGACGCGCAGCCGATCGCTGGCCACCGCCTCGTCGATGCGCGCGAGGTCGTGGAGGATCAGCGGACACACCGTCGTGCAGCTCCCGTAGAACATCGCGACCAGCGTCGGGTGTCCGCGGAAGTCGCGGAACGAGACCTCTTGGTCCTCGGGATCGCGGAACACCGTCGGCAGATCGTGCAGCGTCGCGGTCGGATCCGCCCCCTCCAGCACCGGGAGCGGCTCGTGATCGTGCGCGGCATGATCCGCATGCGGATCGGCAGCGTGCTCCGCATGCTCGTTCGTCTCCGCGGCGTGACCCGCGTGCTCGGTCGCTTCCGCGTGCTCGGCATGTTCCGTCGCTTCCGCGTGCTCGGCATGCTCGGTCGCCTCCGCGGTCGGCGCGGGCTCGTCGCATCCCGCGAGCGCCACCGCGAGCGAAAGGACCCAGACGTTCGTTCGTGATCTCATGACATCCTCCGATCGCGCCGACGCCACCCGTGGCATCAACGCGCGCATCGAAAACCGAGGTTGGGCACCGTGTACTGCGCGCGCAGGCTCGACC
>JALOQC010000027.1 GCA_025453555.1 Myxococcota bacterium
GTGGCTGCGCGGCTTCGGGCAGCTCTCGGCCGCGACCGCGCTCGCGTCGACCACCGTCGAGCTGCCGGTGGAGACGCTCTACGCGGTGCTCGCGCACCTGAAGCGTCACCGCGAGAAAGAAGGCCCGCGTTCGATCCGCTTCGAGCTCACGCCGGGGCGCGCGCCGACGCTGGTGCTCGAGCCGTGGGATCTGCGGATCGAGAGCCGCGGGCGCGTCTGGGACGGCGCGGAGCCGCGCACGATCAAGGTCTGGGGACGCCGACGTCTGCAGGTGCTCGCGCGCCTCCTGCCGATCGCGGAGCGCGTCGAGGTGCGTCGCGGAGCGCGTCGAGGTGCGTCTGCTCGGCAGCGGAATGCCGAGCCTCTGGACGGTGCGCATGGGCGAGCTTCGCTTCGTGCTCGGGCTCTCCGGCTGGACCACGAACGACTGGGCGAGCGGCGCGCAGCTCGACGTGCTGGTGGGCGACACGCTGGTCGACGTCGACGTGCTCGCGCGGGTGGAGGACACGCTGCGCCGCGAGCGGACGCTGACGCGCGCCCAGATCGCGAGTGACATCGGCGCGCCCGAGAGCGCGACGCGCGCGGCGCTGCATCGGCTCTGCAAGCAGGGCCAAGCGATCTTCGACTACGCGACGAACGCCTACCGCTACCGGCAGATCCTCGACGCACCGCTGGGGGAAGAGCTGCTCGGGCCCGAGCCCGCGGAGGTGCGCGACGGGCGGCGACACTTCCTCGAACGCGACGTGAAGGTCCTGCGGCGCGAGGCGCTCGGCGCGACGCGCACGCTCTACGTCGCGCGCGTGAACGCGACGGAGTGCGAGGCCGTCTTCGACGCGGACGGACAGATCTCGAAGGCACGTTGCCCGTGCGCGCACCACCAGCACGCAGGCCTGCGGAAGGGGCCCTGTCGACACCTCATCGCGCTCCGCCTCCAGGTGACGGGATGAGGTCGCTTCATTCATGTGTCGCTCGTGATGTACGCGACTCATACGTCGCGAACGGCACGATCGACGTCGTTCCCCACCCGCCCGACGCGTGCGAGCCTGCGCGCGTTTCGTTCTTCCGTCTCATCCCCCGATCTGTAGAAGGAGATCCACCGAACCGAGCCCACCATGCCGCGGTGTTCCGCCGCGGTGGCGATTGGTCTTCCATGCTTCCCCCCATGCTTCCCCACGCCCGATGCTCTTCGGTGGCGCCGCACATGGTGCGACCGGACACCAGAGCGACCCGAGGGTCTGCCGCTTGCACCATGTGCGGCGCCATGGGTGATCGGACGCGGTCCTTCGCGAGAAGTCGGTTCGGTGGCTCTCCTCCTGCGGATCGGTCGGTGACGACGACCGAAACGTCGCGCGCTTCAGATCACGCTCGGGCGCACGATCACGGTCACGAGGCGTGCGCATGAGCTTCTGGGACAAGCTCAAACGTTTCTTCGGCGGCGGCGACGACGACCTCGACCTGAAGGTCCGCGAGGTCGCGCTCGGCTTCGTCGACGCGGGCGAGCAGTTCAGCGCGACCGGTGTCGCGTCGCGCGCGGTCGGCATCGCCGAGCCCGCGCTGCGCAAAGAGGCCGAGGCGCGTCTGCACGCGCTCTTCGAACGCGGCGGTCTACCCGGCTACGCGCGCACCGAGATCGCGGGGATGTGGCTCTATCACCCCGAGGGTGTCGATCCGCGCGGGATGCCCGGCGCGCCGGTGCCTCCGCGTCCGCCCACGCCGAGCGCTTCGACGAGCACGAGCACGTCGAGCAGCGGCGGATGGAAACCGCCGAAGGAGCGCGCGAGCACCGACCCCTACGACACCTCGGGCACGCTCACCCTCACGCCCGAGCAGCTCCGCGAGCGCGCGAAGAAGATCGTGCCCTGGCGCACCGCGTGGATCGGTCGCGTCGACGTGATCCCGCCCGCGAGCGACGAGCGCACCGCGCTGATCGACCGCGGCTTCGTGTTGCGCGGGCTGCTCACGCAGGAAGACCTCGACGAGATCCACCGCATCGGCGACCTCTGGCTCGAGCACCACGACTCGGCGCGCATGGCGCACGCGTCCGGCAAGAAGAGCGCGGACGAGGCGATCGAGGCGCGCCGCCGCGAGCGCGCGGAGAAGAAGGCCGCGAAGAAGGCCGAAGCGGCGAAGAAGAAGGCCGCACGCGCGGAGGCGATCGCGACGCGGCGCGCGACGGACGTGATCTTCCTCGGCGAAGGCGTCTCGTCCCAGCTCCACGATCGGCGCGCGGAGAACGAGCGCCTCGAAGCGTTCGGGCTGCCGGTGATCGTGACGCCCGAGCAGCTCGCGGCGCACCTCGGCGTCACGGTTCCGCGCCTGCGTTGGCTCGCGTTCCATCAAGAAGCCGCGCAGACGACACACTACGTGCAGTTCGAGGTGCCCAAGCGCACTGGAGGCACCCGCGTGCTCGCGGCTCCCAAAGCCGACATCGCGGCCGCTCAAACGACGATCTTGGAGACGATCCTCGCGAAGCTCCCGCTCGACGAGGCCGCGCACGGCTTCGTGACCGGCCGCTCCACGGTCACCAACGCGCGCCCCCACCAGGGCCGCGACCTCGTCATCAACCTGGATCTCTCGGACTTCTTCCCGAGCGTCACCTTCCCCCGCGTGCGCGGGGTGTTCCGCTCGTTCGGCTACAGCCCCGCGATCGCCACCATCCTCGCGCTGCTCTGCACCGAGAGCCCGCGCCGCCCCCTCACCTACGACGGCCGCAGCTACGAGGTCGCGGTCGGACCGCGCGCGCTCCCCCAAGGCGCGTGCACGAGCCCCGCGCTCTCCAACCTCGTCGCGCGCAAGCTCGATCGACGCCTGCGCGGGCTCGCCACGAAACACGGACTGACGTACACGCGCTACGCCGACGATCTGACGTTCAGCGCGACCGCCGAGAAGCGCTCGGAGCTCGGCATGATGCTCGCTCGGATGCGCCACGTGATCGAAGACGAAGGCTTCGCGCTGAACCCGAAGAAGGTCCGCGTGCAGCGCAAGGGCGGCCGCCAGACGGTGACCGGCATCGTGGTCAACGAGCCGACCAAGCTCGGGCTCCCCCGCACGGAGGTGCGCCGTCTGCGCGCGATCCTCCACGCCGCGCGGATCCAGGGCCTCCAGTCGCAGAACCGCGAACGTCACCCGGACTTCCGCGCGCACCTCGCGGGAAAGATCGCGTACCTCGCGATGATCGATCCCGCGCGCGCGAAGCCGCTGCGCGAAGCGCTCGACGCGTGCCGGAGCTGAGCCGTTCGTCGCGGTCGTGGGCCGCGCGGGTCGCGGCCGTGCTCCTCTTCGGCACCTCGACCGCGACCGCAGACGTCGCGCCCGCCCCGCCCGCACGGGGCGTGGTCACGCTGCGTCTGGAGAACGACACCTTCGCGGGCCTCGACTACTGGTACTCGCACGGGCACGAGCTCGCCGCGGTGGTGCCGGTCGTTCGGCGCCGAGGTCGCGTCCTCCACTTCCGCTTGGCGATCGGACGGGCGCTCTACACCCCGCGAAACATTCACTTCCGTGAGCCGCCCCCGCGGGATCTCCCGTTCGCGGCGCAGCTGCGCGTCGACGCGGGCGCGCTCCTCGACGACGTACGCACGACGTTCCTCCTGCGCGCGCGCTTCGGGGTGGTGGGTCGCGCGGCGGGCGGGGAGGCGACCCAGGACGGCATCCACGCGATGCTCGGCGTGCGACGACCGGAGGGCTGGATCCATCAGCTCCCCGATCAGCGCGCGGGTGGGCTCGCGGTCGCGACGGCGTGGCACCCGCGGCTCGAGCTCGACGGGCTCGCGCTCGTCCCGGTGGGTCTGCTGCGCGTGGAGGCGGGCGCGATGGAGGGACGCGCGACCGCGGGGATCGGGCTCGCGCTCGTGCACGCCGCGCGCGCGGAGAGCTTCCTCGATCCCGAGCTGGTCACGACGCCGTGTCGAGGCGCGTGCGCCGCGGCGTTCGTGGGCGTCACCGCCGCTGGAGTGTGGCGCGATCTCGTCGCCGAAGCCTCGGACGCGGCGAGCCCACCCGACATCACGAGGCGTCCGTGGCACGTCGCCCTCCGCGCGGGTTTCCTGCTGGGAGGGCCACGCGCGGCCGTTCGTTTCGTGCACGTGTTGGAGAGCCGTCGCTTCGACACCGCGACGCGGGTGCATCCACGGATCCACCGCTGGGGGAGTCTGGAGCTTCAGCTGCCGTTCGGCGGCTGAGCGCGGATTCGAGCCACGCGCCGAGGGCCGGGTCCTCGTCGGAGCCGACGCCCCGTTCACCGCTTCACGATCGACTCGAAGGGGGGACACCGAAACGCGCGTGGAAGGCACGTGAGAAGGCCGCGATGCTTCGATAGCCGACCGCCAACGCGACCTCGCTCACCGAGGTTCGACCGTGGGCGAGTCGCACCCGGGCTTCGTCGAGGCGACGCGCACGAACGTACGCGAGTGGACTCGTGCCCAGCTCGCGTCGAAACGCGCGCCGCAACGAAGACGGACTTGCTCCGGCATGCTTGGCGAGCTCGATCGGATCGACCTCGTCGAAGATTCGTGCCTCGAGATACGCGAGGGCACGACGAAGAGTCGGTGAGCGCCCCGCGAGGAACGACGTGCGGGTGTGCGACGCGTCTTGCTCGCGCGCCACGAAGTAGAGCTCCTTGAGCAGCTCCGTCTCGAGAAAGCGTGTCGCGTCGTTGTCGCGCTTTCGGCAGACCGCGCGCTCGAAGAGATACCTTTGAGCGAGCTCGTGCACCCAGGTCGTCCGCGGGAGCACGCGCGACGACGTGAGCATCCGGTCGAGCGCGGTCGGATCGATCTCCCCCACGTAGCTCTCGGCACATCGCGCGACGAGCGGGGGATGGATCTCGAGCACCAGCGTGCGCGACACGGGGCTCGTGAGGGCCACCTGAACGGTCGTGCCGGCCGCGACGAAGACGAACTGGCTCGAGTCGAGCGGGGTCGGCTCGGCGGCGAACGCGCCCGCCGCGCCATCGGCCGTGAAGTGACCCAGCGTCGGCTCGAGCGCGAAGAGCAAGCGTGGACGTGCACACGCGGGCAAGAGCCACCGGCGACGCGATCGATGTTCGTAGGCGACCCCGAGTGGGCCCGACGAGTCGACGAAGCGCACGAGCGCGTCGGGGCGGTGGCTCGCAGAGGGCTCGGCTGCGCGCGAGGGGCTCACGGCTTCGAAGGTATCACCCGCGCCTTGCCGCGCCGTGCGACGCCGCCGCGATGCGAGAGAAGGGTGCGCGCGGCGAGCATGACGTTGACCACCGCGGGCAAGCAGCGGCCGCCCGCTCTCCGCAAGCTCTGCGCCATGACGAGTCTCCGCTCTCACACGCCGTCGATGCGCGTCCCGTACGCGCGCATCGCCCGCGCCGTGGCGCTCCACCTCCTCGGAGCCCTCGCGGTCGCGTGCGATTCACCCACGAGCACGAGCACCGCGTGGCTCGAGCGGCGCCCCGTCAACACCACGTGCGTCGCGCCGCCTCGCCCCACCGGTGGCGCACGACTCCGGCTCGAGCCGGTGTTCGAGTCCGTGCGTCCGAGCCGCGCCGTCGCGATGATCGAGCTCGTCCCCGGCACCTTCTTGCTCGCCGAACAAGAGGGGCGCCTCTCGCGCTTCGATCGCGCGGGCGGACCACCGCGTTCGTTCGCGGATCTTCGAGATCGGGTCGATGCGACCGAGTACGAAGCGGGACTGCTCGGAGTCGCCCCGCACCCCGACTTCGCGCGCAACCGTCGGCTCTTCGTCTCGTACACCGCACGCGTCGGCGGTCAGCTCACCTCTCGGGTGTCGCGCTTCGAGGTGACGCCCACGCTCGACGGACTCCGTGGTGGGAGCGAGCGCGTCGTGATCGAGATCCCGCAGCCCGCGGCGAACCACAACGGCGGCCACATCGCCTTCGGGCCGGACGGCTACCTGTATCTCGGGCTCGGCGATGGTGGGGGCGCGAACGACCCGTTCCGAACCTCGCAGGATCCCGGCTCGCTCCTCGGCAAGATCCTGCGCCTCGACGTCGACGTCGAGCCGTACGCGATCCCGGCCGACAACCCGTTTCGAAGCGTGCGCGGAGCGCGCCCCGAGATCTGGGCGTACGGGTTGCGCAACCCGTGGCGATTCTCCTTCGACGCGCCGACCGGACGGCTCTTCGCCGGAGACGTGGGCCAGGACGCGTTCGAAGAGATCGATCTCATCGTTCGAGGTGGTAACTACGGCTGGAGTCTCCGCGAAGGAACGCGCTGCGTGCGCGCGGGCTGCGACAACGAGACGCTGATGGATCCAGTCGTGCAATACGGACGCGACCGAGGTGTCTCGGTGACCGGCGGCTACGTCTATCGAGGCACCGCGATCCCTTGGCTCTCGGGTCGCTACGTCTTCGGAGACTTCGCCAGCGGCAACGTCTGGGCGCTCGGCGACGATCCACGCACCGGCACCGCGACGATGGAGCTCGTCGCCGACGGCACGGGCGTGTCGATCGTGTCGTTCGCAGAGGACGCGCGCGGTGAGCTCTACGTGCTCGGCTGGGCGCCGAGCCAAGGACGAATCTATCGGCTCGTCGCGGGCGGAGGTCCGGCGGCCGACCTGCCGGAGACGCTCTCGGCGACCGGTTGCGTCGACCCCGCGCGACCCTGGCTTCCCGCGGCGGGGATGATCCCGTACGAGGTCGCGTCGCCGCTCCACTCCGACGACGCCGACAAGGGGCGTTGGATCGCGTTGCCCGAAGGATCGCGCATCGCCGTGCGCGACGAAGGTTCGATCGAGCTCCCGATCGGGACCGTGCTCGTGAAGCAGTTCGCGCGTGACGAGGTGCTGCTCGAGACGCGCCTGCTGGTGCGCCACGAGGACGGAGAGTGGGCGGGCTACACGTACGTTTGGAACGAAGCGCAGACCGACGCGGTCCTCGCACGCGCGGCGACCCGCATCGTCTCCGCCGGCTGGGATGTCCCGTCGCGCTCGGATTGCATGCGCTGTCACACCGAAGCGGCCGGACGCGTGCTCGGGTTTCGTTTGCCGCAGCTCGCGCGCGAGGTCGACGGGGTCGATCAGCTCGAGAACTTCGCGCGCATCGGCCTCTTCGATCGCCGCGAGGTCCGCGCGCCCTTCGCGCTCCCCGATCCCTTCGACGCCGACGCGGCCCCACTCGAAGACCGCGCGCGTTCGTATCTCGACGTCAACTGCGGCAGCTGTCACCTGCCGGGTGGTCCGGGCCGGGGCGCGCTCGATCTTCGCTACGACACACCGTTCGCGGAGCAGGGATTGTGTGACGCGCGCCCCGCGCTCGGTGACCTCGGGCTGCGCGACGCACGAATCCTCGCCCCGGGCGCTCCCGAACGATCGGTGCTCTCGCAGCGCATGCGTCGACGTGGCGAAGCGCAGATGCCACCGCTCGGAACCGAGCGTGTTCACGAAGCCGGCACCGCGCTGGTCGACGCGTGGATCCGAAGTCGCACCACCTGCGAGGGAAGCGACCGACGTCGCACCGTCATCCTCTTCCGCCGCGAGACCAGCCCGGGACAAGACATCTTCATTCGCGGTGGGCTCGATCACGGGCACCTGGCGCGTGCGTTCGGGGTGTCTTGTACGCCCGAGAATCGACGCTGCGCGATCCCGATCGTCAGTCTCAACACTTTCTTCGGGCGAGGAGACGCGTGGCTCGATTGGTACGGGCGCGAGCCTGGCCAAGCGGCGGCCGACTTCGGCACTCCGCTCGCGTGGACGACGAATCGATGGCCGTCCGCGTGGGGGCCGAGGCGCACGGTGGCGGAGCACGGATTCGGCGAGACACCGCTCAACCGCGTCGGGCCGCATCATTGGATGCTCGACGTCGAGATGGACTGCGGTCGAACGGTCGACGGCTGGTTCGAGCTCAAGGCGTACCTGCGAGGCGGCGGAGGGTGGGAGCCGGATGTCGCGCAGTCGGGGACGCCGTATCGATCGAACAATCACTTTGCCCGCTGTGGTCAGCTCAACGTCTTCACCTGGGGCTCGAGCGCGTTCGAGTCGAGGCCTTTGTGATCATGATGTGTCCCGGAGAATGTCGTTTGTTCGGCGTGATCGCGGCCCTCTCCGTGTGGAGCTGCGCCGCGAGCCCCATCGCGCCGCCGGGAGATGGCGCGATCGGTCGGGCCGACGGTGCGTTCGACGATGCGTCGATGTCTGACGCCGCGCGCGATGCTTCGGACGAATCGCGCGACGCCGAGGTGGGATCGGACGCGGCGATTGCGCCCGACGCGTCGCCCGACGCATCCGACGGCTCGCCCGACGCCGGGCTTCCCTCGGCTCGCGCGTGGGAGGACGAGATCGTCTACTTCGTGATTCCCGATCGTTTCGTGAACGGCGACCCGTCGAACGATCTCGGGGACGACCCACGCTGCTTCGACCCGGCGAGCCCACGCCACTTCCACGGGGGAGACTGGGCCGGGCTCGCGGCTCGGGTCCCCTACCTCACCGAGCTCGGCGTGACGGCGGTCTGGATCACGCCACCCTATCGACAGGTCGCGCTCGCTCCTCGTGGCTGCGGCTACCACGGCTATTGGGCGGACTTTCGTGTGCCCGACGACGGCGAGCTCGAGCCGCGCCTCGGCGACGCCGCGTCGCTCACCAGGCTCGTCGACGTGCTCCACGCGGCGGGCATTCGCGTGATCTTCGACCTCGTGGTCAATCATTCGGGACGCGGCGCGACGATCGTCGCTCAGCGACCGAGCTGGTTTCAGAACGACGAAGGCTGCGAGGCACGCGGGCCACGCGATCTCGAGTGTTCGCTGAACGGCCTGCCGGACTTCGACCACCGGCAGCCCGAAGTGGCGGCCTACGTGAGCGCGCTGAGCGCTGGTTGGGTCGAACGTTTCGACTTCGATGGCATCCGGATGGACACCGTCAAACACGTGCGACCGGAGTATTTTCGCGACTCGTTCTTTCCCGCGGTTCGTGCAGTTCGCGACGATCTCTTCGTGCTCGGGGAGATCTTCGACACCGCCGATCTCGGGCTACTCGATCCCTATTTCGCGACCGGATTCGATTCCTTCTTCAACTTTCCTTTGCAAGCCGCGCTCAACGAGACTTTCGGTGGACTACGGTCGGTCGATCTCGTGGCGTCTCGTATGAACGAGACCTGGGAACGCTTCGGCGAGCGGAGCCTGCTGCTCACGAACTTTCTGGACAACCACGACGTCCCGCGCTTCGTGAACCGTCCAGGGCTCGCGGTTTCGGGCGCGGAGATCGCGACACGCCATCGGCTCGCGCTCACGGCACTCTTCACGTTGCCCGGGATTCCGCAGCTCTACTACGGCGCCGAGGTCGGCATGTACGGCGGTCCCGATCCGGACAATCGTCGCGACATGCCTTCGTGGGCGTTCGACCCGGACACTCGTGGGGGAGCGCGGGCAGGCTTCGCGGGCGATCCCGCGGAGACCTTCGACTGGACGCGTCGGCTCACGCAGCTCCGGCAGAGCACCGCCGCGCTTCGTCGCGGGCGTTACCTCGAGCTCTGGCGACAGAACGGCGGCTCCCGACCGAACGTCTTGTCGTTTCTTCGCGCGACCGAGGACGACGTCGCGATCGTCGTGCTCCACGCGGGGACCACACGGCAGACGCTGTCGTTGCCGATCCTCACGAACCCTGGCGTGAGCACGAGCGAACGCCGCCGCCTCCTCGATGGAACCGTGCTGGAAGACGCGCTGGGCTCGGGGGTCGAGGTGCGCGTCGAGGACGGCCGCGTCGCGTTGGCGCTCCCGCCGCTTTCCGCGCTGGTGCTGCGGCCTCGCCGCTGACTCCCGGGAACCAAGCGGCCACGATGTGCTCGACGTGGCCGACGACATCGCCCACGACACGGCCGCTACGGCAGTAACGTGGCCTCCAGGTGTCGGACGAAGCTGCGCAGCTCACGCTCGGAGGCGATCGCGCCCGTGCCGACCAACGCCACCGTACCGAGGTACGCCGCGAGCGTGTGCAGTGCGCGTTGGCGGGCCCGCACACGTGTTTGTCCTAGGGCTCGATGGATCCGCTCGAGGTAGGCGAGACGTTTGTCGGTCACGCGCGCGACCACCGGCGCGACGCGGAGATCGCCCGCGGTCGCCGCGGCGCTCAGGGCGCTCTCCGCGCGGAGGTGATCGAGCCGATCCCACGACAACTGAACCAACGCGCGTAGCCGAGCGCGCGGGTCGGGCTCGGTGTCGAGCGTCGCGATCACGCGGTCCGTGCCGAGCTCCTCCCAGTGCACCAGCACCGCCGCGACGAGCGCATCGAGCGACGCGAAGTGGTGGTAGAAGCTGCCCTTCGTGACACCGAGCCTTCGCGCGAGCGGCTCGACCGCGAGGTTCGCGAGCCCTCCTTCCGCGAGCGCGCCGACGGACGCCTCGATCCAGTCGATGGGCTCGAGTCCAGGACGGCCGCGGCGGGGAGGGCTTGAATCTTTCACGCGTTGATTCCATACGATGCCGTATGCAACATACGCAAGCGTACGGTAAGCAAGACGGTGTGACGGACGGTCCGCGGGTCACGGTGGGCGGGCTGCTTCTCGGGATCGGAGGCGTGCACAACCTCGTCGGGCTCGCCTTCGGGCTGGGCTGGCTGCCGCCACTGGATGGGGCCACGAGGATCACGCCACTGCTCGACATCGGGCGCGCGGGATGGGTCGGCGCGGTGGAGCCCGACCCGTGGCGCATGGTCTTCTTCTGGTTCGTGATGACCGGCTTCGCGCTCATGCTCGCCGGCCTCGCGGCCCACGCGATCGAGCGCGCGGGAGGGAGGCTCTCGCGGACGTTCGCGTGGGCCGTCGGCGCGTTCTCGATCCTCGGCGCCGCCCTCATCCCCGCGAGCGGATTCTGGCTCGGACTCGCCCCCGCGTGGCTCGCTTGGTCGCGATCGCGGGTGCCCGCCCCCGGCGCGCCGTGATGCAGCCGACGGGTGCGCGCGCGCTTCCGGCCGTCGCGGTCTTTTTCGCTCAGTCCACGCAGCGTGGGCAATCCGGGGCGACCGGCGGGCGCACCACCCACTCGAAGGCGTCGAGCAGGACCAGCGAATCGAAGAACCCGTCGCCCGAGTCCCAGACCGCGAAGCGCAGGGTGATCGTCTCGCCTCCGCGCACCGGGCTGTACGTCCGGAGCCACCCCGTCCCCGCGCCGGAGCCGTCACGCCCGCCGGACAGACGCGAGCAGTCGTCGAGGTCGAAGCCGGTGTCCACGAGCGGGCCGATCCCCAGATCACACGTGAACTCGCGCCCTCCGTGGGTGCCCGGGATGCAGGCTTGAAGCAGCCCGTTGTTGACACTGATCGGATTGCCCACGGAATCGAACGCGATGTTCTCCCAGGTCCCGTCACGCCGAAGGAGAACCGCGTAGAAGTCGTTGAACGGGGAGCAGACGAACGTGGGATATTCCTGCGTGAAGAACGAAGAAGCGAACGTCAGACCGACCGCGTTCGTCGGCACACGGAGCGTGACCTCGATCGCCACGGAGTCGTTCGGCGGCCCCGAGACGACCCCCGGACAGAACGGAGATTCGACCGGAAACCCCGGTGGAAACTCGTGTCGTTCGTCGAAGCTCACGCACCGCTCGCCGCCGAGGCGGCTCGGTTCCCGTGCCCCGCCGGTCGCGATGGAGAGCATGGATCGCCCGAGGATCGTTCGATTCGTGCCGAGACGTGGGACGATCGCGGTCTGTTCGGGGGTCGCCGGATCCCCGAGACCGTCCGCGCGCGTCACGCGGGCCTCGACGATGCCCCAGCGGTCCGTCTCCGCACGCGCGCACAGATCGAGCGCCGCGAGCGCGTCGTCGACCGAAGGTCCCTCCTGCACCTCCGGCATCGGACACGGGGGCAGACCGTCCGCTCCGTCGCAGTCTTCGTCGAAACCGTTGCCCGGGAGGTCGAACGCACCGGGGTTGATGCCGGGCTCGCAGTCGTTGCAGTCGGTCGCGTTCGGGAATCCGTCGCCGTCGCGGTCGACCGTCGGGTCCGGATCGGAGGGACAATCGCGATAGATCGCGCCGCAGGTCGTCCCGAGCCCACCGTCGAGCGGGCCGGTGACGGAGCCGTCGGGCAGTTCGCTCACGCAGCCGGCGTCTCCCGCGTCGACGCCCGCGTCGAGTCGTCCTCCGGAGTCCAAGCCGGCATCGCCGGGGCCCCCGTCACGGGGTGTGTCGGCGTCCGGCGGGAGCTCGTAGCTCCGGTAGCAACCAGCGAGACCGAACGAGAGGACCACGAGAAGGCGAACCATGGTGGTCGAGGTTACGTCACCGACGGGCAACGTCGACTCCCGCTGACCGCGCGCCCTCGACGGTGCATCCGACCGAGCTTTCGGGCTGCGCAGGAGCCGCCGGTGTGTTCCATGCGCGCAGGTGCCACCCTCGCAACGGATCGCCGACACCTCGAAACACCGCACCCGACGGTCGGCGCATCCGCTACGATGATCCGGTGCGGCGGCGGTTCCCTCTGGTGTGCGCTCTGTTGCTGCTGCTCGGCTGCGTCGTCGACCGAGCGGGCCTCGCCACCGACGCGTCCACCCCGATGGATGGTGGCGCTCGGCGTGACGGCGCGATCGCGCCACGCGACGTCGGCGAACCCGATGGGCCGACACCGGACGTGGGCGTCGACGGAGGAGTCGACGCCGGGCCACCGATCCCGAGCGACTGGTTCGATCCCGCTTGGCGCGAGCGACGCCGCCTGACGTTCGACAACACGCCTCACGCGGAGGACCTCGTCGACTTCCCCGTGCTCGTCGTGCTCGACGCGAGCCGCGTGGCCTACGACCGTGCCGGCCCGGCCGGAGAACAGCTCCGCTTCGTCGACCCGGACGGCACGGAGCTCTCGTTCGAAATCGAGGCGTGGCAGCCGGATGGCACCTCGTACGTGTGGGTCCGGATCCCTCGCATCGACGCGTCGTCGGCGACCGACCACGTGTGGATGTACTCCGACCGCCCCGGCGCCCCCGACGGGCAGGATGCGGCGGGCGTGTGGGCCGACGCCTACCGCGGGGTCTGGCACATGAACGGCGGCTTCGACGATGCCACCGCGAACGGCAACCACGGCGGTGACAGCGCGGCCACGGACGCGGCCGGTCGCATCGGCGGAGCCAAACGATTCGATCGGGACCAGCCGTCGGTCGTGCCCGACGCTCCGTCGCTCGACCTCACGAGCGCGGTCACGATCTCGGCCTGGATGCACCCCACCTCGCTCTCACACCCGCTGGCCGTGCTCTCGAAGCGCGAGTCGTGCGAGAGCGAAGCCAACTACGCGGTCTTCATCCGCGGCGACGACGCGATCCAGTTCGAGCATCACGACGCGTCGTGGCGCACCTTCCGCGGTGGAACGCTCGTCGAGGATCGCTGGCAGTGGGTCGTCGCGACCTTCGACACGAGCACGGATCGCGTCGTCCTCTACCTGGACGGTGTCCCGACCGGCGCCGCGATGAACAACGACCGATCGCTGCTCGCGGACGCCAACCCGATCGAGATCGGTCGGAACGGAGGTTGTGGCGGCGACTACATGGAGGGCCCGCTCGACGAGGTCCGGCTCGAAGCGGTCGCCCGATCGGAGGCCTGGATCGCGGCCGAGTACCGTTCGATGACGGACGACTACGTCGACTACGGCCCGCCCGAGACCATCCGGTAGGTCCTGGTCTCCCGGGAGCTCGTCGGCTCCGCGCGCGCGGCCCGATCGTCTCGCGGATTCGGTGCTCGTGGGGAGCGCGGCCCGTCGTGCGCGAGGCGTCGGTGAGGGCGCGTGCCGCGACGAGGCGCGCGTCGTCGTCGAGCGCGCGAGAGAGCTCCGCCCACGGGAGCGCGGGGCGCGACGGCAGACGTGGCACGACGAGCGCGCTGCCGAAGAAGCGCGCCAAGAGCGTCGAGCTCGACGCGAGACCCCGGACGATCGCGGGCCCGATCCGAGGATGGCGTACGCCCCTCCCGTGGCTCGGTCGGGAGCGCGCCGACCCATTCGCCTCACATCGGAACGAAGTCGACGAGCCGACGCCGCGGCCGCGTCGATGTTCATCGCCTCCGGTTACGGCTGATGCGCACAACGCCTGCGCTCGGGGATTCCCTCGGTTCGTTCGTGCTCGAACGAGTGAACGCCCCTCCCGAACGCGCCGCCGATCGACGATGCTCTCTCGATGTCTCGCGCGCTTTCCTTGCTCCTCGCGCTCTCACTCGTCGCTTGCGGTGACGACGACGCGCCGGTTTCGGACGCGGGCCTCGACGACGCCGCGCTCGACGCGCCGACGATCGACGCCGGCCCGAGCTGCACCGTCGGGCTCTGGGATCCGCTCGGCGACGATCTGCATCAATGGCCGGAGCCGACGCTGCTCCGGGAGGATTCGTCGCGCGCGACGGGGTACTCGCTCTTCTTCGACGAGACGCGTTTCGCACCGCTGCTGACCCGCTTCGCGGGCTATGCACCGATCTTCACGGAGGACCTCGCGGAGCTCGACGGCTTCGGCAGCACCTCGGGGATCTTCTTCCGCTTCGGGCGCGCGTTCGACGAGGCGGCGCTGCCGAGCGGGCTCGGGACCGCGGAGGCGGACGCGGGGGTCGGCCTCGCGATCTTGGGCGACGCGCCGCGCCTCGTGCCGGTCGAGACGGAGACCACGGACGACGGCGCGACGCTGATGATGCGCCCTCTGCGTCCGCTCCCGCAGCGCACGTGGGTCGTCGCGTTCGTCACGCGCGCGCTCACCGACGCCGCGGGCGGCTGCCTCGAGCCCTCCGACGGCACCAGCGCGCTGCTCGCCGATCCCGACGCGCGAACGTCTGAAGCGCTCGAGACGCTGAGCACGCTCGGCGTCGACACCACGGAGCTCGTCGCGCTCTCCGTCTACCCGGTCGGCACCCTCGTCGACGAATCGCTCGCGGTGGCGGCGGACGTCGCGACCCTCGCGCCCACGCCGATCGCCGAGCCCACCTGCACCGACGAGGCGCTCTTTCGCCGCTGCGAGCTCGCGTTCGAGGCCGTCGACTACCGCGACGAAGACCGCATTCACCGCGGCGTGTCGCGCGAACGCACCCACGTGCTGCCCGTCACGGTGTGGCTCCCGCTCGAAGGCGAAGGCCCCTTCCGCACGATCGTCTGGGGCTCCGGGCTCGGCTCGGGCCGCGATCAGGGCAACCGCTTGGCAGGCTTCGCGGCTCCGCGTGGCTTCGCGACGATCGCGATCGACGCCGTCTCGCACGGACAGCACCCGGACGCGGCGGGCGAGAGCGACGACACCCTCGCGACGACCCTCCGCTTCTTCACCATCGGAGACCTCGAAGAACGGGCGCTCTTCCCGCTGCGTCTACGCGACAACTTCCGTCAGAGCGCGTGGGAGAAGCTCCAACTCGTGCGGCTCGTTCAAACGGGGATCGATCTCGACGGCGACGACGTCTCCGATCTCGATGCGGACCGGCTCGCGTACCTCGGCGTGTCGCTCGGCGGCATCATGGGCCCCGAGCCGCTGGCGCTCAGCGGCGTGTTCGACGCGGCGGTGCTGGTGGTGCCGGGCGGTCGCGTGTCCTCGATCATCGGCGAGAGCGAGCTCTTCGGCAGCCTCACGCGCATCTTGCGGCCGCGCGGCACCACGGACGGCGACGTCGATCGGTTCTTTCCGGTGCTGCAGACCTTCCTCGATCCGGGCGACGCCACGGTGTGGGGGCGTCACGTGCAAGTGGAGCGTCTGGTGGGCGACGCGTCTCCCGACGTGCTCGCCGGCGTCGCGCTCGACGACGAGGTCGTGCCGAACGTCGCGTCGTGGACCCTGATGCGCGCGATGGAGCTGCCGCTCGTGGGCGCGGAGCTGCGGCCGGTCGTCGGCATCGAGAACGTGCCCGCGCCCGCGAGCGCGAACGGGACCGCCGGACGCACCGCGGGCTTCTTGCAGTTCGACGTGGTGCGCGACGGAGAGACGGTCGAGGTCGCGACCCACGACAACGTGGGCGACTCGGAGCAGGGCCTGCACGCGTGGCTCACCTTCCTCGAGACGCACTTCGAGGACGGGCGCGCGGTGATCGAGGATCCCTACGTGGCGACGGGGCTGCCGCACGCGGACTGAGATCCGTCGGCGGCTGACCCCGTCGAAGCTTCGTCGGCCGCTGACCCGGCCGACCGAGAAGCTTCAGGGGGTCACGGCTCGGGCCCAGGACTCGTGCAGGAGCGTCGAGGCACGATTCGCGATCGTGGTGGGCGACACGAAGACGACGAGGTCGCGGCGCTCGAACAAACACACCGGCAACGGCTCGCGCCCGGCGAGCACCCGAGGACATCCCACCTCGTCCAGCGGCAACGAGTCACACTCGACCACCGCCCCCCCGCGATGGTCGTAGCGCCATGCGTCGTCGGTGCCGGCGTCGAAGATGCCGTCGCGATCGCGATCGACCATGACCTCGACCACGGTGTCGAAGTCGACGTTCACGACGAAGGGGATGTAGACCCCGTCCGCGCTGCGCGAGGCGTCGTCGAGGCGATAGAACCCGATCGCCTGGTGGGTCACCTCGCCGTCTCCGAGCGGCAGGGCACGACTGACACGGATCTCGACCGGCGTCCCGGCGATGCCCTCCGTCCCACAGAAACGCGTGAAGACTCCCGCGCCGCCGGGATCGAGGATACGAATCGGGACGAAGTCGGTGTTGTGGGGGAACTCTTCCGGACCCGTCGTGCACACGTCCTCGAGAACCCACGTGTGATCGCCAGGGAACGAGAAGCCCTCGACGTCGTCGAAATCGGCGTAGAAGTCGACCGCCGCCAGCCCCTGCTCCACCGAGGTCCTCGGCTGCACCGCGTTCGGCATTCGAAGGTCGACGTTCACCGATCCGAGAGGATCGAAGACCGCGACCGCTTCGATGCGTCGCATCGAGCCGTTTCGATTCGCGCGGCTCAGAAGAACCGTCGTGGTGTCGACCACGTGCGGCGAGAAGTCGCGCATCCGAAGTTGGAGATCGCAGCCTTCGTCCTGGGTGAAGTCGTCGCCGTGAATGACGGTGCACGCCGAAGTCAGCGCGAGCACGATCGAGAGCGCGTTCGTCTTCGTCATCAGAACCTCACCCGCAGCTCGGCTTCACAGCCCGTCGCGCCGCACCCCGCGGTGGCATCGACGGGAGAATCGTTCGAAGAACCACCGCTGCCGACCAACACGAGCACCAACCCGGTGAGCGTCACGGCGGCTCCACCGAAGAGCATCGCGTCCGTGGTGCGCGCCAAGCGTCGACCGCGGCTGGCGTTCGCGTCGGCGTCGTAGCCGACGATGCAGCGCCCGTCGGGGCAGTTCTCGTCGAGCTCGTCGTACTGCGAGTTGGCCAGCACCCCCGTCGCGACGCCCGTGACCAGCATCGCCACGCCAGCGCCTCCGACCGAGAGGCCCACCTTGAACACGCCGCTTCGGTCGGCGGCGTCCGCGCGCCGACGCTGCTCGTCTTCACGCCGTCGCGCCTCTTCGGCTTCGCGCGCGAGCCGGTCGCGGTCTTCCTCGAAGCGACGACGCTCCGCCTCCTGAGCTTCTCGCTCCGCGCGGCGCTGTGCGACCGACTGAGCCATCGCTTGGTGCCGTGCACGAAGCGCCGGTCCGTCCTCGAGGTTCGGGCTCGCGTCGAGGTACGCCCCGAGCGTGCGGGTCGCGTCCTCGAGCATGCTGCCGTCTCGGTAGGCCAGGTACGCGTTGAACAACAACGAGGCCCGCCGCGAGAGCTCGTACGCGCTCTCGAACTCCCGCGCAGCCTCCAGGAACCGTCCCTCGGCGTAGAGCGCTTGCCCGATCCGGAAGCGCGAGCGCGCCGCCTCGTCGTCGAGACCCTCCGTGCGCATCGCGCGCGGGTCGTAGTCGCCGACTGCACCTTCCGCCGGCTCGCCGTCGGGCGGCGCGCCCTCTGCGGGCGTCGTAGCGGGCGCTTGCGCGACCGCCGTACTGGTCAGGAGCAAAGAAAGCCACAACCCTCGCGTCATCGAGCGTCCCTCATCCGATGGCGTCAGCCTACACGTCGCGCGCGGCGCGTGCCTCATTCATGCACGTCCTTCGAACGCGTCGGCAGACGCGCACCGAGCACGACGCCTTGCCGACACAGTCGGCGCGACGCCGTGCATGCAGCGACGCCGTGCATGCAGCGACGCCTTGCAGCGACGCCGTGCTGGAGCCGAAGTCCGCCTCGCTCAGCGACGCGCGTTCCACGTGCCCGTGAAGTCGCCGCCGATGAGCGAGCCCTCCCACGTGCCGGGCGTGAGGCTCCGGTTGCTCACGATGGGCGCGCTGCCCTTCAAGCTCACCACGTCGAGGTTCAGACGCGCGTCGTTGAGCGCGTCGATCAGCGGATCGGCCAGCGTGCGCACGAAGCCGTTGCACGCGGAGGTGGCGAGCGCGTCGGCGTCGGAGGGCGAGATGAGGCTGATGCCCAAGCTGCGCGCGAGGTCGGCCGCGATGTTGCCGGCTTCGTTGCAGACGACGCCGCCGAACCCGATGAGCATCTCCTCCGCGGTGTCGTAGCGGCCACCGGTCGCGCGTTCGATCACCGCGTCCACCGCCCACGCGATGATCGCGCCGATGCCGACGTTCAGGTCGTGGCGCTCGATGTAGAAGGTGCCGCAGAGCGCGCGCGCGTCGTACTCGCGCGGTGTGAAGCTCCAGTCGATGATGTCTTCCGGGCTGCCACGCACGCGCAGGCCGTCGTAGGTGAACTCGACCTCGGTCCACTGGTTCTGACCGCGGTAGACGTCGACCGCGCCGCCGTCCCAGAGCGTCATCTGCTCGCTGACGAGCCAGGTCGAGAGGATGTCGTTGAGCGCGGCGATGCCGCCCATCGCGCGCACCACGGAGGCGGGCACGTTGTCGACGATCCAGTCGCGCAGCAGCTCCCAGAGGCGATCCTCGATGAAGCCGGGCAGGCCCGTGAAGTCGGGCGCGGGGCCGCTGCCGGAGAAGAAGCGGAAGGGCGCGGCGACCGCGGCGAGCAGCGAGTCGAGCCAACCCGGGAGCGCCTCGCGGAAGTTGTAGGTGCTCGACACCTCCCACACGCGCGGCGACGTGAGCACCGGGTGGACCACGTCGCATTCGGTGCGATCGATGCACTCGCCGGCCTCGCAGAGCAGCCCGGCCGGACAGTCCTCGTCCGCGATGCAGCGATCGTCGGGCGGCACGCACGTGCCTTCGGCGCCGCAGATCGTCCCGAGCGGGCAGTCCGCGCTGCGCGTGCAGATGCAGCGACCGTCGACGGAGCACATCAGCCCGTCGGGGCAGGTCATTCCGTCGAGGCAGGTGCGCGGGATGCGCGGGTCGGGCGTGCAGCGACCGGCGATGCAGAGGAAGCCGTCGCCACACTCGGGGTCGAACTCGCAGACGTCGCCCGTGCCGTCGCCGGGCGCGATGCAGACGCCGGCGCGGCACTCGTTCGGGAAGGGACACTCGCCGCACGAGCTCGTGGGCGGGATGCAGATGCCGACCTCGCAGACGAAGTCACCCGGGCAGTCGTCGTCGAAGATGCACTCGCCCATCGGCTCGGGCACCGCGCCGTCCGGCAAGGGCCCCGCGTCCGGGCGACGACGCGGCGGCACGCAGACCTGCGCCTCGCAGACGAAGCCCGCGTTGCAGTCGCGGTCGTCGTAGCACTCGGGCTCCTCGCGCGGCGCGAGCCCCGTGTTGCTGCCGCAACCGGCGGAGAAGAGGGGGACGAACGTGGCGACGAAGGCAAAGAAGGCGAAGGAGCGACGCATCGTGAACCGAGCTTACTCGATGAAGGGCGGGGCGATCGAGTCGGAGGCCTTTCGATCCGTTTCATCGTCGCGCACGTCTTGCGACGTCGTGACGGGACCGACGCGCGATGGCGGCGGAACCTGACGAGCTGCGTCTTGATCCCGAGACGAGCGGGCTCGCATCATCGCCGCGTGACCCCGAGCGTGCTCCTCCTCGACGACGACGCCGCGTTCCGTGGTCTCGTCCGACCCGCGCTCGAAGCGCGAGGGCTGACGGTGCTCGAAGCGCGCAAGGGACGCGACGCGCTCCACCTGCTCGCGACGGGCGATCCGTCGGTACTGGTGGTGGACGGGCTCTTGCCGGACACCACCGGCCTGCGCTGGATCGAGAAGATCCGCGAGCAAGGCGTGACGCTGCCGATCGTGTTCGTGTCGGCGTTCTATCGGGATCTCGACTCGTACAAACGCCTCAAGGAGCAGCTCGCGTGCGCGGAGGTGCTCTACAAGCCGCTCTCACCCGACGAGCTCGCGGCCCGCGTCACCGCGCTCACGCTGGTGAGCCCCGCCCAGCGCGCGCACGATCGTCAGTCGGTGCTCGAGATCGATCTCTCGGAGATCGACGACCTCGATGCGCCGGAGGACGAGGCGGTCTCGGAGGACGTGCTGGTCGAGCCGACCTACGACACCACGCAGAACGCGGCGCGCTCCTACGACGAGCTCGTCGCGACGTACCGCAGGGCGCTCCCACGGCAGCTCGAGCGCGCGGTGCGCGCGTGTGAGACCGCGCGCGAGCGACCGACCGTGCTCGTCGGGATCCGCGAGGCGATCCGACACGTGCACGATCTCGCCGGCGCAGCGGGGAGCTTCGGCTTCGAGGCGATCGGCGCTGCGGCCGCCGCGGTGGAGCTGGAGCTGCGACGCCTCGACGAACGGAAGACCCCCGATTGGGCGGCCTTCGAGTCGGCGCTCGAGGTGCTCCGTCGTGGCGCAGAGGGCGCGGCCGACACCACTCAAGTCGGCGTGTCGCTCCCCGACGCGAGCTCGCGCCTGCTCGGTCCGCGGGTGCTCGTGGTCGACGACGACCCCGCGCTCGTCGACTACTTCGCCGGCGCGCTCGCGCAGACCCTCGCGAGCTTCGTTCCGTGCACCTCGAGCGAAGAGCTCGACGCGATCGACCTCGCCTCGATCGGCGCGGCGTTCGTCTCGATCCCGTTCGAAGGACCGGAAGGCGCCGCGCGCACGATCGCGCGTCTTCGGCAGGTTCGACCCGAGCTGCCCGTCGCGACCCTCGCGCTCGAAGACTCGTGGGAGGTCCGCGACGAGGCGATGGCGACCGGCGCGGACCTCTTCCTCGCCCACCCGGTCGACGATCGCGATCTGCGGCGCGCGATGTTGAGGCTCGACGCGCTGCGCCCCGTCACCCTGCGTGTCGCGGTGATGGAGGCACCCGAGCTCGCGCGGGAGCTACGCGGGCGAGGCTTCGACGTGCACGAGCACACGAGCGCGTCGTCGTTGCTCGCGTCGTTCGTGCGCGAGCGACCGCACGTGGTGCTCGTGAGCGGCAACGAGCCGCTCGCCGCGGTGCGCACGGTGCGGATGGCGGACGGCGGCGACGAGACCGCGGTCCTCGTGACGGCGGGCGGCGGCGCCGACGCGCTCTCGGCCGGCGCGGACGCGATCGTGCCGCTCGGCCCGGCGCGCGCGAACGTCGTGGCGTCGTTCGCTCGCCGCGTGGCCGCGCGACGGGTGCGTGGCATCGATCCGGCGTCGGGACTGCCCGGGCGCGCGGAGCTGCTCGATCTGCTGCACGCGAAGCTCGGCGAAACCCGCCGACGCGCGCGCGCGTTCACGGTCGCGGTGATCACGCTGCGCGACTTCGACGACCACGTGGCGCATCACGGCGCCGGCCTCGGCGAGCGCATGGTCGGCGCGGTCGGTCAGCTCCTCGCGACGCGCTTTCGCGTGGAGGACATCCGCGGTCGGTGGTGCGACGGTGTGCTCGTCGCGGGCTTCGCGGAGACGAACGCGGGGACCATGGCGCCCGCGGTGCGACGCTTCCAGTCGGAGGTGCGCCAGCTCGCGTTCCACGGCGATCGCGAGCGCGTGAAGATCTCGGTCGACGTCGGCCTCGCGTCGTCGCCGACGGACGGAGACGATCTGCGCACGCTCTTGCTGGGCGCCGAAGCGCGGCTCGCGCGCGCGACCCCGAGCGACGGAGGCACGCTCGCGTTCGGTTGAGCGACTTCTCGTCGGGAGCTGACCGGACACGTGCGTTCCGGACGAAGCGCCCCGACTCGGCGATATCGGCGCGGGCTGCGACTGCGTATCCTTCGGTCATGAGTCGAGCTGCGACGGGGGAGAGTCGGAGTCACGACAGCGAGGCCGCCGGACGACAGGCGGCGCGCGAGGCGATCGAGCGGCTCGGGTGCGCCCCGGACGCGATGCTCGTCTTCGCGACCGCGGGTCACGAACAAGAACCGTTGCTCGCGGCGATTCGACGCGAGGCCCCGAACGCCGCGCTCGTCGGCTGCACCGGCGCGGGCGTGATCACGCGCCGGGGCTCCGACGAAGGCACCCACGCCGTCGCGGTCCTCGCGATCGCGTCCGAGCAAGCGCGCTTCGAGGCGCTCTTCGAGGAAGGCTTCTCGCACGACGCCGAGGCCCTCGGCGCGCGCTTGGGAGAACGGGTCGCCGCGCACGATCGCCCACGCGCGCTCTTCGTCTTCCCCGACGGGCTCACCGGCAACACGTCCGCGTTGGTGCGGGGCCTCGAGCGAAGCGCGCCGCCCGAGTTGCTCGTGTTCGGCGGCGCGGCGGGCGAGCTCATGCAGCTCACGCGCACCTACCAATACGCGGGCCCACGCGTCGCGAGCGATTCCGTCGCCGCGCTCCTCGTCGAGGGTGACCTGCGCTTCGAGACCGAGGTCAGCCACGGCTGCCGACCGCTCGGCCTCGAGCACGTCGTCACGCGCGCGCGCGGTGGCACCGTGTTCGAGCTCGACGGACGCCCCGCGTGGGAGGTCCTGCGCGAGTACGTCGACGAGCCGCGCGAGACCTTCAACGCCTACGACGTGCCGTACCTCGCGCTCGCGCAGCACCTCACCGACGTCGACCCAGACACCCACGCCGACGTGATCCGCGTGCCGCTCGGCTGCGACTCCGCGACGGGCGCGCTCTTCTTCCCCGGCGAGCTGCCCGAAGGGGAGACCCTCGTGATGGCGCGCCGCGACGAGGACGACGTGATCGTGCGCGCGGTCGACGCGAGCCGAACGCTCGCGAAGCGCGGCCGTCCGGTGTTCGTGCTCCAAGCCGATTGCACGGGTCGCGGTCGCCTGCTCTTCGGCGATTCCGTGACCGAGCGCGTGATCACCCCCGTGCAGGAGAGCTTCGCCGACGACGTCGCGTGGCTCGGCTTCCACTCCTACGGCGAGCTCGCACCCCTCGGCGGACGCGTCCGGTTCCACAACTACACGATGGCGCTCTGCGCGGCTTACGACGTTTGACTTTCCGACGATCTTTCGACTCTTCACCGATCTTCGTCACCAACTCTCGCGCACTTCACTCGCTCGCTCGTTCCTCGTTCGCTCCGCGTCGCTCGCCGTCCACGAAACACGCCCCGCCATGTCCACCGATCCCGACGAGCTCCTCCGCCGGAACCGTGCGCTCTCCGAGCAGGTGAAGCTCTTCGTGCGCACCGAGCAGCGGCTCAACCGCGTGCAGCGCGGGATGGAGACGCAGCTCCGCCGCATCGCGGAGCTCGCCGACATGGCCCTCGCCGCGAGCACCGCGCGCGACGAGACCGACGTGCTCGACCGCGCGCTCACGCTGCTCCTCGCGCTCTTCCCCTACGATCAGGCGGTCGCGTTCCTCGTCGACGAGTCGGACGTCTTGCGCGCGACCCGCGTCGCGGCGGTCGAAGGCCGGCTCGGCGACGCCCCCGAGCGTGTTCGCGCGCGCCCCACCGCGGGCTCCGTCCGCGACCTCCCCGATCGCCCGAGCACGGCCGACGCCGAGCTCCTCGCGGCGCCGCTCGCGTGCGCGACCGACCTCTTCGCACCGACGGCCGCGGTGACGTCGTGGCTCGCGCTCCCGCTGCACGCGGCCGGTCGTGTCGTCGGCCTCCTCCTCGCGCGCAAAGCGAGCGCCCACGTGCCCTACGCGGAGCCGCTGCCCTCCGACACCGACGAGCCCTTCCTCCGCCTCGTCGCGAGCCACGTCGAGCACGCGCTCGAGAGCACGCGCCTGCGCACGCGTTTGAGCACGGTGCTCGAGCATCTCCCGGACGCGATCTTCGTGCTCCGCAACGGCCGCGTGGTGTCGAGCAACCGCGCCGCGCACCGCATGCTCGCCTGCGCGCCCGACGACGTCGTGGAGGGTCGCCTCTTCACGGAGCTCGTGCCCGCCGAGGATCGCGAGCTCTACCGCGACCTCGAAGGCGACGTCGTGCGCGAGGGCTCGCTGCGCCTCCTCGATCGGCGCCTGCTCGATCGACACGGCGCGACCCATCCCGTCGAGCTCGCCGCGCTGCCCCTGCGCTTCGAGGGCGCGCCCGCGACGCTCGTGCTCGCGGAGGACGTCACCGAGCGCATGCGCATGCGCACCGAGCTCGCGCTCACGGAGCGCCTCGCCACCGTCGGCTCGCTCGCGGCCGGCGTCGCGCACGAGGTGAACAACCCGCTGACCTTCGTGCTCTTCCACCTCGATCGCCTCGCGGGGCGCGTGCCGGACGAGCTCCGCGAGAGCGCGCGCGCCGCGCTCGACGGCGCGACCCGGATCCGCGACATCGTCCGCGACCTGCAGACCTTCGCGCGCGACGAGAGCCCGAACGCCGAGCCGGTCGACGTGCACGACGTGCTCGAGAAGGTGCTCTCGCTCGCCGCGGCCGAGCTCCGTTACCGCGCGCGGATCGTCCGCGACTACCACGCCTCGCGCTTCGCGAGCGCGAACGCGGGCCGCCTGGCGCAGGTCGCGCTCAACCTCGTGATCAACGCCGCGCAGGCGATGGAAGGCGGCGCCGAACGCCACGAGCTCCGCGTCGCGACTCGTGACGAAGCCGACCGCGTGGTCCTGGAGATCTCCGACACCGGTCGCGGCATCGCGCCCTCGGATCTCTCCCGGATCTTCGATCCCTTCTTTTCGACCAAAGCGGCCGGCAGCGGCTCCGGTCTCGGCCTCTCGATCTGCCGCAACCTCGTGGAGAGCTTCGGCGGAGCCATCGAGGTCTCGAGCGCGCTCGGGCGCGGCACCCGCTTCACCGTCCGCCTCCCCACCGCGCGCGCGAGCGAGCGGGTCGCCGACCCCTCCAAGACGCCCGCGCCCCCCACCAAGCCCGGTCACGCGCGCGTGCTCGTGATCGACGACGACCCGCGCCTCCTCTCGGTGCTCGGTGAGGTCCTCGAAGGCACCTACGACGTCACGACCGCGCTCGGCGGCGCCTCCGCGATCCACTGCCTCGAGCGCGATCGTTTCGACGCGATCGTCTGCGACCTCATGATGCCCGACGTCTCCGGCATCGCGGTCCACGGATGGCTCACGCTGCACCGCCCCGAGCTCGCGCGCCGCGTGGTCTTCCTGACCGGCGGCGCGGTCACCCTCGAGAGTCAGCGCTTCGTCGCGAGCACCACGAACCCGATCGTGACCAAGCCCGCGCCCCCTTCGGTGATCGTCGACGCGATCGAGCACGTCCGCGAAGCCCGGGAGTGAGCCCCGCCACAGTGGGGCTCCGAGTCCTGAGGGCGGCTCCCCACAGGCGGCCCAGAACCGCACGATTCCCTCGACGAACGAGCGGCGCAGCGGTTGCACGACCCGACCCGTCGCGCGTTCGAGCCCGCTCTGGGCACCCACGCGCGCGAAGGAGTCTTCGATGCGCAGGTCCGTCGTGCGTGGGTTGGGAGTCGGCGTGTGGCTCGTCGTGGCCGCGTGCGGCGGGACGAAGGGCGGCGACCTCGACGCGGGCGCACCGACGGACGGCGAGCTCCAGGATGCGCCGCTCGCCGATGGCGACGCCCGGGACGGCGCGTCGTCGGACGCGGATTCGAGCGACGGCGGTCCCCGCTCGCCCTGCGATCTCGTGGTCGCCGTCGAAGGTGGGCTCTCGTTCCCGGCGACCGGCGAACGCGCGACGGAAGAAGGCGTCGCGTATTGGTCGATCGCGTCGAGCGTGAACGGCAGCGGTCGCCCGAACGTGGAGGCGATGGGCTGGAGCCGCGACGGCACGCTGCGGCTCCTCGGCTACCTCCAACCGAGCGCGGAAGCGCTTCCCGCCTCGCCCACCGAAGAACACCTCGTCGACCGCACGCCGGGCATGAGCTTCTACCGCTTCCCGCGGCGCGGCGAGGTGCTCGATTCGGTCGCGCTCTCGCCCGGCGACGCGTTGTGGATGTGGTTCGAGATCGCGCAGGGACCACCGCCCGAATGTCCGCTCCTGCCCGCCGGCGCCCGCACGATCGTCGACCGCACGCCGGGCACGCCGCTCGCGACCTGCGCGGCGCAGAACGACGTCGTCGCGGCCGAGCTGATGGTCGCGATCGCCCGCACGATTCGGGTGATCGGCTGCATGGCCCAAGAGATCCTCGCCGCGCCGATCACGACCTGCGACGTCGAGGAGCTCTCGCTGCTCGGGCCCGCCATGGGCGCCACGGCGGACGCGCTCGATCGGCTCCCGCTCGAGCTGCCGCCCCCGCTCGACAGCTCGCGCTTCACCGATCAGGACACCGAAGCGATCTCGCGCTTCATCGAGCAGACCGAGCGCATCAAGAACGCGCGGGTCGGTCGTGAGCTCATGGTGCGCGCGCTTCGCCTCGCCGCGTTCGTGACGAGCGTGGTCGGCTACTTCACCGAGCTCGCGGACGCGTGGGGCGATCTCGCGAACGCCCACGAGGAGCTCGAGTGTTGCCGCGGCGGCAACGTCGGTGGTCGCACCGGCTGCACCTGCGCGGAACGTTTTCCCCCGTCGGACACGAGCGAAGGAGGCAACCCCGTGTGGCGTCGCGTGGCCGGCGATCCGACGAGCTACGTGTGCGAGCCGTGCCCGGAGGGCAGCGTGTGGGATCCCACCGCGCCCACGCCGGTCGGCGAGCTGCTCTTCCGATCGCGCGAGCGACCGTGGGGCGATCGCGGCGCGTGCGTGCTCGACTACGAGCCGCCCGAGTGGACCGCGTGCCCGCGCATCGGCGGGGACGTCGACTGGGACGCAGTGCGCGATCGCGCGCAGGGCTTCGTGGACACCGTCGGCGATCCCCGCGTGCAGCTGGTCGAGCTCGCGCCCCGCGGTGGGATCTGCCCGTCCTCCACGAGCGCGCGTCTCTACGTGCCGTGCGGAAGCAGCGGCGACGAGTACTTCGCCACCAGCGCGGGCGGCGCGGTCTCGGTGCTCTCGCCCGCGCTCGATCGTTTCGGTCGCCTCGACTGGGTCTTCCACCCCGGCTACCGCCCG
>JALOQC010000028.1 GCA_025453555.1 Myxococcota bacterium
GGGGATCAGCGAGAGCCCGCTCGGACGCATCGCCTTCTTCGCGGGCGTCTTCTTGCCCATCAGGTGCATCGCGGCGGCGGGCGGCCCGAGGAAGGTCACCCCGTGGTGCTCGCAGAGCATCGCGAAGCGCGGGCTCTCGGCGAGGAACCCCCAGCCCGGATGCAGCGCGGTGCAGCCGGTCTGCACGGCCGCTTGCACGAGGCGCTCGGGATCGAGGTAGCTGTAGGTCGCGCGACCGGGCCCGAGCACGACGACGCGGCGCCCCTTGGTGTACGGCGCGTCGCGGTCGGCCTCGGAGACCCCGAAGACGGGCTCGATGCCCAAGCGGTCGCAGGTACGAGCGATGCGCGCGGCGACCTCACCGCGGTTCGCCACGAAGAGCCGGTGGAAGAGCGGCATGGCGGCGCGGACCCTATCACGCGCGCTCCGAGGTGAAGCGAGCGGCGTGATCGTCCTCTCCTTTGGAGGCCCCGGCGGGCTGGACGTCCGCGAGAGCGGCGGCCTCACGTCGCTCTCGTTCGTGGTCGTGGTCGTGGTCGTGGTCCACGTCGCCGTCGCCGCTCACGTCAACGCTCACGCCAACCACGTCCACTCACGTCGCGGTCGGGGGGCCGCCGAAGAACACCGGAGCCCGCACCGGCCACTCGTGGCGCGGGCCGAGCTCGGGCGGGGGAAACGGCAACGACGGTCCGTCGCTGATCGCGAGGTCGTCGAAGCGGCGCACGAAGTCGCGCAGGCGCCCTCGGTCCTCACGCGGGAGATCGAAGCCTTCGCCGCAGAGCTCGAGGCGCACCGAGCCCGCGTCGACCATGCGGCGCACGTGATCGATCGTCATGCGCGCGTTGACCGCGTCGAAGAAGCCGCTCGGCGTGGGCACCGCGAGCTCGGAGGCGGGCACGCTCTCGGGCGTACCGTCGATCACCACGCGAAGCTCGCCACAGGTGAAGCGCCGCTCGGGTGCGGGCGTGCCGACCACCACGTCGACCCGCACCTCGTCGCGCTCGGGCGCGGCGGAGAGATCGAGGCTGCCCCAGCCGGCGGGCGAGCGCGGGTTGTCGAAGGTCAAGTCGGCGGTGAGGGTGGAGCCGTAGGCGCTCGGGTCGTCACCGACCACGACGCGCGACGCTGGACCAGGAACGACGGCGATCGAGTCGGTCAGCAGGTAACACGCGACGACGACGATCAGCTCCCGCATCTCCCCTCCCGACGGCTCCACGACCGGTACTCGACCCGCGAGGAGCCGAGTCCTTGGGCTCCTTCGATCGAGACGCATCGACCCGACGGACCGAGACGGCTCGACCGAGACAGGGTACGCGCTCGCGCCACCGATCGCCCCCACCTCGTGCGCGCGGTGCCGCAGCGCGCCAGCGTCACCCTTCAATCTTCGAATGAATCCGAAGAGTTGAAGCACGGGTCGCCCACCCCTCCGCGCGCGCGGACACCGCGAACGAAGCTGCTATGGTGCATCCGCTCCTCGCGCCGGCTCTCTGGCGCGAAGGCCCGACGCCCCTACCGTTTTTTGGGTGGGGCGTTCCGGCGCCCCTCCCCGGCAACGCCCGTGTGGGGCCCCTCCACCCACCCGTCCGCGGGGTCAGCCGCGGACCCCACCGTTCGAAACACGCGCCGCCCTTCCCGCGTTGCGCACACGCAGGCCTTCCCGATGCGGATGCTTCACCTCTTCGACGACGCGCGCGCAGCCGAGACGCTCTCGGACGCGCTCTACGCCGATGGCGTCGAGACCAGCGTGCGACCGACCCGCGACGATCAGTACGCGCTCTGGGTGGTCGACGAGACGCAGATGGACGCCGCGAAGGCGATGCTCGCGCGCTTCCAGGCGAGCCCCGCCGATCCGCTCTTCGAGGAGCGACAGCGCGCGGCGCGGGCGCGACGCAAGGCGGAAGAGGCGAAGGAGAAGAAGAGCCGACACCGCGTGGAGAAGATGCGCGACCAGCTCGCGCAGGCCGACGCGACGCCCTTCGTGTCGTACGGGATCATGGCGTTCTCGGTGGGGCTCTATTTCCTCACCGAGGCGCGCCCGGAGATCGGGCTCGCGATGTTGCCGCATGGCGCGGGCTTCACGATCACGGAAGCGATCCTGAACGGGCTCACGACGAAGCCCTGGACCTTCGTCACCCCCGTCTTCGTGCACGGCGGGCTGCTCCACCTGATCTTCAACGTGCTCTGGATCCGCGACCTCGGCGGCGTGTTCGAGCGCGCGCACTCGTCGCTGCGGATGTTCGGCGCGACGCTGCTCTTCGGCGTGGGTGGCGTGATCACCGAGCTCTACTGGTCGCAGGCGCCCGCGGTCGGTCTATCCGGCGTGGTCTACGGTCTGCTCGGTTACCTCTACTTCCGCGGCAAGTACGATCCCTCGTTTCCGTATCAGATCCCGCGCACGACGATGCTCTGGATGATGGCGTGGTTCGCGCTCTGCTTCGTGCCGGGCTTTCGGTCGGCGCCTCCCGAAGTGATCGGCCCATGACCTCCGCCGAGCGTGCGTTCGCGTACGGGTTCTCGCTGCTCGCGATCGCGACCGTGCTCTCGCCGGTGCTGCGCCATCCGGACGAGGACAGCTTCCCGCTCAGCACCTACCCGATGTTCTCGCACGAGCGCCCGCGCGAGATGACGATGGTCCACGCGGTCGGGCTCGACGCGGAGGGCACGCGCGAGCCGCTGCCGCCGCGGGTGAGCGCGGACACGCGCGAGGTGCTCCAGTCGATGCGCACGATCGAGATGGCGGTGCACGGCGGGCGCGCGATCGATCTGTGCCGCGAGATCGGCGAGCGCGTGAAGCTTCGCGAGGATCTCGACCACGTGCGCGAGGTGGTGGTCGAGACCATCACGTTCGACGCCGTGGCGTACTTCGACGAGCGACCTCCGGAGCTCGAGCGTTTCGTGCACGCGCGCTGCGAGGTGCTGCGATGAGCGCGGACGATCGCCCTCTCCTCGATCGCTCCCTCCTCGATCGACTCTGGATGCCCACCACGCCCGCGCTCCGGCTCGCCACGCTGCGCGCGCTCGTCGGCGCCTACGGCTTCGTCTACGTGCTCGTGCGCTTGCCGCACCTCCTGAGCTACGCGCTCGACGACGTCGCGCGTTTCCAGCCGGTCGGCCTCGCGACCCTCGCGCCTTCGCCGACGTTGCCGATCGTCTACCAAGCGCTCGTCGCGCTCCTCGTGCTCACGAGCGGGACGTTCTTGCTCGGGTTCAAGCACCGCTGGCTCGCGCCGCTGCACGCGGTGCTGCTCACGTGGGTGCTCACGTACACGAACTCGTGGGGGAAGATCCTCCACACCGACAACCTCTTCCTCGCGCACGTGATCGTGCTCGCGTTCGCTCCGTCGGCCGACGCGCTCTCGCTCGACGCGCGCGGCAAGGCGCGTCCCGCCGATCACCCGCGCTACGGCTGGGCGCCGAAGCTCATGGTCGCGCTCGCCGCTGCGGCGTACCTGCTCGCGGGCATCGCGAAGCTGCGCAACGGCGGCCTGCACTTCCTCGGCGGCGAGACGCTGCGCAACTTCGTGGCCTTCGACAACGCGCGGAAGATCGAGCTCGCCGACATCCACTCGCCGCTCGGCGCCGCGCTGCTGCCCTACCCCGGCCTCTTCGCGGTGCTCGCGTGGGTCAGCATGCTCCTCGAGCTCGGCGCCCCGCTCGCGTTGCACCGCCGGATCGGGCGCTGGTGGTCGCTCGGCATGTGGGGCTTCCACCTCGGCGTGCTCGCGCTCATGGCGATCGGCTTCGTCTACCCGCTCAGCTTCCTCGCGTTCGCGGCGTGCTTCGACGTGGAGAAGCTCTGGCAGCGGCGTCCGCTGCGGAAGCTCGCGACCAAGCTCGGCGTGGCGTGAGCGTCGAGCGCGAGACCTCGACGCTGCTCCTTCGACGCCGCTCCTTCGACGCCAGCATCGTCGACGGCGACCGTTCCGTGGTGTCGAGCCAACCGTGACGCGCCGTTCGAGGTTGTGCGGGCACCACGCCTCGCGCGAAGGTCCGCCCGATGGCCGCTCCTCGTCTGCCGCTTCCTCGTCGCGCACGGTCGGCGGTCGATCCCGCCGCCCCCATCACGTCGCTCACGCTCGAAGCGCGCGCCGCACTGCGCCCGGATCCCTCGGCGCAACGGGAGGATCTGCGCAAGCGCCTCCGCGGCAAACAAGCGAGCTACCTCCCGAACACCCACGCACAGGTGCTGGAGAAGGGCCTCGACGCACCGGCCGCGGCGGACCGAACGAGCGCGGACGTCTTCGCGCCGCTGCCCGAGGATCTTCGCGCCTCGCTCGTCGCGCGATCCTTCGCTACGGCGCGACGCGAAGCCTACGCGTTCGTGGTCGAGCCCTCGCTCGAGGACGCGCGCACGCTCTCGCTGGACGCGCTCGCGGTGGCGGAAGCGATGGCCCGGCACGTCGGCTCGAGCACGCTCGCGCTCGTCGCGTCCGCGCGCTCGCTCGCGGATGCCGTCCGGGTCGCGTCGCTCGCGGATCGCCTCGGCACCGCGTCGATCGGCGGCTACCCGAACGACGTGCACTTCACGCCCGACGGTCGCTACGCGCACTTCCACGAGGCGTCCGCGACGGAGCTTCGGCACCTCGTGTGTGCCGCGGACGAAGCGTCCTACGCGGACGCGCTCGCGACCGCGCGCACGCTCCGCGACGCGCTCGGTGATCCCGCTCCCTTCGACCCGAACGATCACGCGACCGCGAACGCGGAGCGGCGTCGCACCCACGCACGTCAGCTCTTCGCCTTCGCGTTCCCCGACGCGCCGTTCGCGGAGGAAGAGCTCGCCGCGCTGCTCGCGGCCGGACATCCGCCGCACGTTCAGTTGCTGGCGTCGCTGACCACGCTGGCTTCGGCGCAGGCGATCGTGCAGGCGCGCGGGGCACCGTACTGCGCGTCGTACGTGCACGAGATCGCGGACGCGCTGCCGGAAGACGACGCGATCACGCTGCTCGAGGCGATGTTGCCCGAGCTCCTGAAGAAGCCGCGGTACCAAGCGCTGCCCAAGACCCCGCCGCGCGAGCTCGTGCAAGCGCTCGCGCGGCTCCCGAGCCCGCGCGTGTCCGCGATCCTCGCGCGCTACGCGAAAGACCCGGTGGTCGGCGTCACGGTGCTCGAGATCTTCCGAACGCAGCCGGAGCGCGCGTCGGCGCTGCAAGAGCACGGCAAGCTCGCGGGCCTCGCCGCGCGAGTGGTCGGCACCCGCGCGGAGGACGACGCGCCGCTCGCAGACGACTACCCGGAGCTGCTCCGCACGCGACCTTGGCGCGCGAAGGCGAAGAAGCCGAAGCCGATCGTGGTCCCGAGCCTGCCGATCCTCGGCGAAGAGCGCGCGTTCGTGGACCGGACGCTCTTGCCGACGCCGACTCCGTCGACGGCGCCGATGCTGGAAGGCCCGGCACGGGACGCGTGGTGGGCGCACACACACGCCAGGCATCGGTATGCCTTCACGGCGCCCGAGGTCGAACACGAGGGGCAGCGGTACGCGCTCGCAGACGCGGACTTCCTGGAGTGTTTCACACTGGCGCAAGGTGTGACGGTTGGTTCGACGCTCGTCGCGGTCGCGCGTCTCGGGCTCGACGCACTCCCAGCGCTGGCAGGCGACTGGTCCGGTCACCTGCACTACGAAACTGCAGTCGATCGATTGACTGCCGCGATGGCGCTCGTCTCACCGCGGATGGGCGCGTCCCTCGCGAACGTCACCGAGATGAAGAAGGCGTGGCGCGACCGGGTTCTCGGTTGGTTCCGCCGCCACGCGGAGATCGTCGTCCCCGGGCTCCTCCCCGCCGCGCTCGGCGAAGCGCGTGGGCCACGCGCCGCGTGCGAGTCGGTGCTGCTCCACCTGCGCGATCGTGGTCACACCGAGACGATCCGCACCGCCGCGCGCGCGCTCGGAGAAGACGCCGCCGCGGGCATCGAGGCCTTGCTCGCGTACGACGTGGTGCGCGCTCCGGCCAAGGTCCCCGCGCGCCCGAGCTTCCTGCGCGTCGAAGCACTCCCCGAGCTGCGCACGACGAAGGGCGCGCGTCTGCCCGACGAAGCGCGCGACGCGTGGCTCGACTTGCTCTCGCTCGGTCGCTGCGCGGAGCCGCATCCGGGGGCGCTCGTGGTCGCGAACGAGCGTCGACGGTCCGCGGGGTCAGCCGCGGACGAGCATCCACGGTCCGCGGGGTCAGCCGCGGACGAGCCGCACCTCGATCGCGCGAGCCTCGAAGCATTCGCGCTCGAGCTCTTCGAGCAGTGGGTGCTCGGTGACGCACCGGGGCGCCACGAGTGGATGGCCTACGCGCTCGCGCTGAGCCCGAGCGACGCGGGCACCGCGCGCCTCGCCGCCTTCGCACGCGAGCAGGCGCGCAAGAACGCCGCGAAAGCGGAGCGCGCGTGTCAGGTGCTGGCCGCGATCGGCTCCGATCCTGCGCTCGCGGTCCTCGAGCTCGTGGCCACCACGTCGCGCTACACCGCGCTCACGACCACCGCGAGCGCGCTCCGCGAGCAGGCCGCGCGCGAGCGGGGGCTCAGCGTGCAAGAGCTCGCGGATCGCACGTTGCCGGACGCAGGGCTCGACGCGCACGGGCGCAGCGAGCTGCGTCGTGGGCAGGCGCGTCTCCAGCTCTGGCTCGACCCCGCGTCGCTCACGCTCCGAGTGCGCGAGCACGACGACGCGGAGTGGAAGAACGCCCTGCCGCGCGCAAAGAAGGCGATCGCGCCGAAGAAGACGTCGAAGACGCGCGCGAAGGCGAGGAAGCGCGGCGCGATCGACGACACCGAGCCCACGATCGAGGCTGCTGCGACGACCGAAGTCGACTCCTCCGAGACGAACGCGTCCGAGACGAACGCGTCCGAGACGAACGCGTCCGAGACGAACGCGTCCGAGACGAACGCGTCCGAGACGAACGCGTCCGAGACGAGACGCACGAGTCCGACCTCGCGCTCCTGCGCGAAGACTTCGCGAGCGCCAAGCGCGACGTGGAGCTCGCGATCGACGTCGCGCGGCGACGGCTGGAGCTCGCGCTCCGCGACGAGCGGAGCTGGACGCGCGACGACTTCGCGCGCTTCGTCCTCGGGCATCCCGTCGCCGGTGCGCTCGCGCGCGGGTTGGTCTGGGAGACGCTCACGGGCGAGACGTTTCGGATCGCGGAGGACGGCAGCCTCGCCACGCTCGACGACGCGCCGTTCGTTTCGTCCGACGACGTCACGGTACGGCTCGCGCACCCTGCGCGCGGTCTGGACGCGCGCGGCCCGGACGGGCGCGGTCTGCACGGAGGGTGGGCGGAGCGGCTCGCGGACTACGAGCTCACGCAGCCTTTCGAGCAGCTCGGCCGCGCGGTGCAGGGCGCACCCGCCGACGTCGCCTCGATCGCCACCGGACTCGAAGCGAGCCCACGCCGCCTCCTCGGAGTGCTCGAAGCGCGCGGCTGGGAGCGCGTGAGCCGAGGTTCCGCGACGCACTGGTCGCGCGCGTTTCGCACGATCGACGGGAGCGCCGTGGAGGTTCGATGGCGCTTCGAGCCGGAGGTCTTCCTCGTCGAGCTCGCGCACGTCGCACGCGTCACCGCGGAGGCGCTCGTGACGCCACGCGACGGCGAGCTCGCGCGGCTCACCCCCGTGGCGGCGTTCGAGCTGCTGCGCGACGTGGAAGCGGTGCGGGCCTGAGCCGGTACTCGTGGCAGAGCGAAAGGCTCAGGCGCGGCCGCGGCTGCGCAGACCGAGGATCTGCAGCGGCTCGTCGGAGCGCGCGAAGGTCACCACGCTGCCGACGTCGAGCTTCGCGACCTTCTGCGCGCCGTCGAAGTAGAGCCGGCCTTCGCGGATCTTGCTCTTGAGCTCGAGGGTCTCGCCGTCGAGCACGAGGCCTTTGGCGAGCTGCAGCGCTTCGGGCTCGCGATCGGGTAGCTCGGGCGCGAAGGGCTCGCGCACGATCCACTGCAGCTTGCGCGAGCCGATGGGGAGCACCTTGCCGCCCGCGCTGCGCTGGGCGGCGGTGGAGCCCGCCGCGGGCCCGATCCAGAGGCCGCTGCACGCGTGGCTCGCCTCTTCGTCGCCGTGGCGCAGGAGGAAACGCGTCGTGGCGGCCGGGCACTCGTGGCAGAAGAGGACGTCGTTGAGCACGCGCTCGTGGAGCGACTCGCCGTCGAGGAGCACGCGCATGCGCGTGAGCGGGGTGCGACGCAGCTCGCCTTCGAGCGCGCGACCGAGGGTCGCCTCGACGTCGTCGCGATCGCCCGCGCAGAACCAGCCGACGCTCGTCTCGGGCGAGCTGTTGATCGCGACGATGGGCGTGCTCGCGTCCACCGTGTGCGAGGTCCAGAGCAACGTGCCGTCACCGCCGAGGGTGACCACGAGGTCCCAACGTTCGTCGTCGCGATCGTGGCGATGACGGAAGGTCGCGCGTGCGCCGAGCTTCTTGAGCGCGTCGCGCGCGAGCTCCAGCGTGCGCACGTGGCTCTCGTGCGCGGAGAGCAGCTTCGCGACCGAGGCATCGCGCTCCGCGAGCAGCTTCTTCACGCGCGGATCGCTCTCCGCATCCCAGCGCTGGTACGCGGTCTTCTTGTAGATCACGAGCACGCGCGGTCGGTCGCCGTTCTCGCGCGGACGCGACGTCTCGGTGCTCTCACGCGAACGCTCGCCGTTCGAGCCGCCTCCACCCGCGCCCGAGCCGTTCGACGTGCCGCTCATCGCTTCGTCCGCGCGGCCAGGCGCCGCAGGCCGACCTCGCTCTTCACGTCGCCGAGCTCGCCCGCGTCGCAGGCCGCGATCGCCTCTTCGATCGTGAAGAAGCGGACGGTCTGCCCCGATTCGACGGGGGTGCCGTCCTCGGTCGGGATGCCGCGCCCGGACTCCGCGACCCGCGCGGTGTAGTAGTAGAGGCGCTCCGCGAGCACGCCGGGCGAGAGGAAGATCGGCGCGCCGAGCGGCTCGAACGCATGCGGCGCGAGCGTGTACCCGGTCTCTTCGAGCGTCTCGCGCACGCAGCACGCGCGCAGACCTTCTTCGCCCTGCTCTTCGGGCTCCACGAGCCCCGCCGGCAGCTCCCACAGGACGGGGTCCACCTCCCGATCGACCGGCACCGCGAGCTCACCGCGGTAGGCGAGCGGCGGGCGCAACGAAGTGCGGAGCAACACGCGGTCGTCGTCGGTGTGCAACACCAGCACCACCGCGTCCGTCGCGCGACGATCGACGGAGTCGTACTCGTAGGGCGGGCTCGCGCTGCCGTCGGCGTAGCGGTTGCGGAGCAAGCGCCGCCGCAGACGCAGGAAGCCCGGCGGCTGGGCCGGCGTCCGGTCCTCGACGAGCTCCACGTGAATCGGAGGCTTGCGCCAGCGCATCGTTCGTCCTCGGGTCTCGTCGGTTCGATGTCGATCGCGCTCGATGGCGCGAAGCTCTCGATGGGTCGAAGGTCGACTCAACCGAGCTCGTCGCTCGGAGACGGCGTCTCCGATTCGACGGGTATCGGCGGACCCGCTGGGTCGGCGGGGTCAGCCGCCGGCGGATCTTCGACCGGACGCCACACCAGACTCAAGCCCGGAAGCACCATCCAGCGCGCGAGTTCGCCGGAGAGGCGCCAAGTCTCGAAGGTCACGCCGAGCGCGATCGCGTCGTCGAGGCGAACCTCGAAGCGCGCGCCGAAGGCCGCCCAGCCGCCCGCGCGCAGGCCTTCGTTGGTGGCGCCGGCCCAGAGACCGCCGCGCAGGAAGACGTGAAAGCCCACCGGGCGCGGTGCGACGCCGACGCCGACCGAGAGGCCCATCGGGGCGAAGACGCGGTTGACGTCCTCGTTGTCGCTGGTGCTCGCGCCGATGCCGATCGCGAGGCCGAAGCTCGCGGGGCCCACGCGCTCGAAGAGATCGACGACGAGGTCGCCGCCGAGGCGTCGCTCGTCCGCGGTGGGCTCGATCGCGAGCAGGCCCGTGATCGCGCCCGAGGGCTCCCACTGCGCGTGCGTGGTCGGCGCGAAGAGCGCGCTGACCACCACGACGATTGGAAGCCAGAACCGCATCAGACCGGCGTCTTCTTCGCGTCGGCGAGGAACTGCGCGAGGCCGGCGTCGGTGAGCGGGTGCTTGAGGAGCTGCTGGATGACCTTGAGCGGCAAGGTCGCGCAGTCCGCGCCGAGGAGCGCAGCCTGCACCACGTGCACCGGGTGGCGGATGCTCGCCGCGAGCACCTCGGTCTCGAGCCCGTAGTTGCCGTAGATCGTGAGGATCTGCTCGATCAGCTCCATGCCTTCGCCGCTGATGTCGTCGATGCGGCCGATGAAGGGGCTGATGTAGGTGGCGCCCGCCTTCGCGGCGAGGAGCGCCTGCGTGGGCGAGAAGCAGAGCGTGACGTTGGTCTTGATGCCTTCGTCGGTGAAGGTGCGGACCGCCTTGATGCCCTCGGCGATGAGCGGGACCTTCACCACGATGTTGTCGTGGATCTTCACGAGCTCGCGGCCCTCGCGGACGATGCCCTCGTAGTCGACGCTGATGACCTCGGCGCTGATCGGGCCGTCCACGATCTCGCAGATCGCGGGGATGATCTCGCGCTGCGACTTGCCGGTCTTGGCGATGAGGCTCGGGTTGGTCGTCACGCCGTCGACGAGGCCCATGGCGGCCGCCTCGCGGATCTCGTTCAGGTCGGCGGAGTCGATGAAGATCTTCATGGCCGCAGGCATACGGGGGCGCGCGGAAACGAGCAAGGCCGCCCCGCGGCGTTGCGCACCCCGTCGAGTGCCTCATTCCTCCGGGAGCCAGAAGCGCGACAGCTCGAGCGGGAGGTCGTCGAAGGGTGGGAGCACGACGCGCTCGTCGACCGTGCCGCCGGCAACCAGCGTCGGCTTCGAGTCGGTCGTCTCGAAGACCTCCACGAGGCGCTGCTCGGGATCGACGAGCCAGACGTGGGCGACGCGCGCGCGGGCGTAGAGCGGGAGCTCGAGCCGTCGGTCGGGCGGTCGTCGGCGACAGGACTTCGCACACCCAGTCGGGCACCAGCGTGAGAGGGTTCTCGTCGGGAAGCTCGGGCACGCGCTCGACACGCCATCCCGCGAGGTCGGGCACGACGAGCAGCTCGCCCAGCAACCGAACCTCCGGCTCGAGCTCGATCCACCAGCCCCGACCGCTGCGATCGACGTCCTTCGCGCCGAGCGCGTCGAAGAGGAGCTTGTGCGTGCGGCGATGGCGACGCCCGGGTCGGCTCATCGTGCGCAGCACGCCGGGCTCCAAGATCTCTCCCGTCAGCCCGGGCCGCAGCGCGGCGATCTGCGCATAGAGCGTGTCGAAGTCGGGGAGCTTCGGGGCAGCGTCGCCCATGCGACGCAGTGTACCAGAGCGGGCCTCGCGTCGGCCCGTCCGTGCATCGCGAGCGGCGCGCCCGACGAATCGCGCGAGCTTCGCGCGGCGCCTGGTACCCTGCGCGCTCGGTCCGCTCGGACCGCTCGGGAGCTCATGAAGATCCTCGGGATCTCCGCCTTCTATCACGACAGCGCCGCTTGCCTCGTCGACGCGGGCGAGATCGTGGCCGCCGCGCAGGAGGAGCGCTTCACGCGGAAGAAGCACGACGCGTCGTTCCCGAAGCACGCGGCCGCGTACTGCCTGCGCGAAGGAGGGATCGGCGCGCGTGAGCTCGATCTCGTCGTCTTCTACGACAAGCCGCTGCTCAAGCTCGACCGCCTGATCGAGACCTGGCTCGGCTACGCGCCGGCGGGGTTCGGCATGTTCGCGCGCGCGCTGCCGCTCTGGTTGAAGCAGAAGATGCACGTGCCCCGCGAGCTGGATCGGGGATTGAACGGCGAGTACCGCGGGCGCTTCGCGTTCACCTCGCACCACGAGTCGCACGCCGCGAGCGCGTTCTTTCCTTCGCCCTTCGAGGAGGCCGCGATCCTCACCCTCGACGGGACGGCGTGGGCGAGTGGGCCACCGGGAGCCTCGGGGTCGGGCGTGGGAACGAGATCGAGCTACTCGAAGAGCTGCGCTTCCCGCACTCGCTCGGTTTGCTCTATTCGGCTTTCACGTACTTCACCGGCTTCAAGGTCAACAGCGGCGAGTACAAGCTCATGGGGCTCGCGCCCTACGGCGAGCCGATCTTTGCGGACATGATCCGATCCGAGCTCCTCGATCTGAAGGACGACGGATCGTTTCGTTTGAACATGCGCTACCTCGGCTACGGACACCGCGCGGTGATGACTTCGCCCGCGATGGAGGCGCTGCTCGGAGGCCCGCCGCGCGCGGCCGAAGCGCCGCTCACGAAGCGCGAGATGGATCTGGCGGCGTCGATCCAGCTCGTGACGGAAGAGATCGTGCTCCGCATCGCGCGCCATGCGCACGAGCGCACGCGACAGAAGCACCTCGTGCTCGCGGGTGGCGTCGCCCTCAACTGCGTCGCGAACGGGCGGCTCCTGCGCGAGGGGCCCTTCGAGCGGATTTGGATCCAACCCGCGGCGGGCGACGCGGGCGGCGCGCTCGGGGCGGCCCTCTTCGCGTGGCATCAGCTCGCGGGCGAGCCGCGCACCGCGAAGCCGAACGACGCGCAGAAAGGATCGCTGCTCGGGCCGCGCTTTTCGGACGACGAGGTCGGCGCGTTCCTGGACTCGGTCGGCGCGGTGTACGAGCGCATCGACGATCGCGACCAGCTCTTCGATCGGATCGCGGCGCTGCTCGCGGACGAGAAGGTCGTCGGCCACGTCGCAGACCGCATGGAGTTCGGCCCGCGCGCGCTCGGCTCGCGCTCGATCCTCGGAGATCCACGCTCGCCGAAGATGCAGTCGGTGATGAACCTGAAGATCAAGTTTCGCGAGTCGTTCCGGCCCTTCGCACCGGCGGTGCTTCGCGATCACGTACACGAATACTTCGAGATGCGGCCGAACGAAGACAGCCCCTACATGCTGCTCGTCGCGCCCGTTCAAAACGACAAACGCGTACCGAGCGAGGGGGGCGCGGCGGGACTCGAGCTGCTGCATCAGCCGCGCTCGGTGGTGCCCGCGATCACCCACGTCGATCACTCCGCGCGGGTGCAGACGGTGGACGACGAACGACACCCTCGCTTCGCTGCGATCCTGCGGGCGTTCCACCGTCGCACCGGCATGCCGATGCTCATCAACACCAGCTTCAACGTCCGCGGCGAGCCGATCGTCTGCTCGCCCGAGGACGCGTACCGGTGTTTCCTCGCGACCAACATGGACGCGCTGGTGATCGAGTCGTTCGTGCTGATGCGCGACGCGCAGCCGGACGCGGCGCGCTTCGACCGGGAAGCGCACCTCCGACAGTTCGACCTGGATTGAACGAGCGACGACCGACGATTGCGCAGAAGAGACATTCGACCGAAACCCGATTGAGATTGCTCCGTCCCCATGGCCCTCTTCGTCCTCGACCTCCGACCTCCGCCGCGCGTGCTCCGCCAGTTCGGGCTCGTGGCGCTCGTCGCGTTCGGGGTGCTCGCCGCCCTCGCCTCCTTCGAGCGTGGGCTCTTCTCCGCGAGCCTCTTCCCGAGTGGGCTCGGCGCGGCGCGTCTGCCGCTGACGATTGGGCTCGCGTCGGTGGGGCTCGTCAGCGGCGTGCTCGCCTTCGTCCGTCCGAGCGCCAACCGGCCGCTCTTCGTCGCGCTCTCGGTGATCACCTACCCGATCGGGTTCGTCGTCTCGCTGGTGGTCCTCGCGACGCTCTTCTTCGGGCTCTTCGCGCCGCTCGGGCTTCTCTTCCGCCTCGTGGGGCGCGATGCTCTGCGCCGTCGCCGCGATCCGAAGGCGACGAGCTATTGGACTCCGGCGCCGCCGAAGCGTCCGAAGTCGGACTACTTCAAGCAGTACTGACGTGAGACCGCGCGCGACGCGATCACCCATGAGCGACGACGACTTCAAGAAGCAGCTCGAAGGCCGACGCGGCAGCGCGATCGGCGATCTCTTCGGTTTCCTTCGACAGAACAAGAAGTGGTGGCTCGGCCCGATCGTGATCGCGATCGTGTTGCTCGGGCTGCTCGTGCTCCTCGGTGGCACCGGCGCGGCGCCGTTCATCTACACGCTGTTCTGATCGACACGCCGCAACGCGAGAAGATGTCGGGCGGGCTCAGGCGCGTGAACGCGAACACACGCGCGCGGGCTGTGATGGTCTCGACGTAGCCGCGGCGCGCGGGGTAGTTGCCCTCGCGCGGGAAGTCGGTGCTGGTCCAATCACCGTCCGCGTCGCGATCGCCGTAGTTTTCGGGCGTCACGAGGAAGGTGTCGTCGGTGGCGACGATGATCACGCGCGTCGCGCTCTCGCGCCACGGAACTCCGTCGCCGCCGCGTGGATCGCGTCGAGCGCGTTCTCTTCGCAGATCGGGTTCTGCGTGGTCGGACCGCTCGGGCCGTCACCCGGTGCTCATGCACGGCCGATGCGGCGCGTTGGTGTTCGGGAATCCGATCAAGGGCGGGTGCGTGGGAACGGGCGCGCGCGCTCGAGGTAGTCGTCGATCGCGCGTGTGAGCTCCGGGCTCGGCTCGCGACGCGTCGGCGCGCGCTCGAGGTCGTCGGGATCGACGGCGGTGTCGACCTGCAGCAAACGGTCGCGGATCACGAGCTCGTCCGCGGTCGCGACCGCGCTGAGATCGAGGGTCGCGCGGCCGCGCGCGTCGAAGCGCCAGGTGTCCATGCGGACGAAACGATCGGGATCGACCTCGCGTCGGAGGTCCGCGCCTTCGCTCGCGGCCCCTTCGGTGGTCATGCCTGCGCTCGCAATGCCTTCGCTCTCATTACCTTCGCTCTGGGCGCCTTCGACCGCAGGGCTTTCGCTCGCGGCGCCTGCGCGCGCGGCGTCTTCGCCCGAGATACCGGCCGCCGCGAGCACCGTGCGAGCGACGTCGACGAAGCCGACCGCGCCTTCTTCGACGCCCGGCGTGACGCCCGCGCCCGCGATCACGAGCGGCACGCGCACCGTGTAGGGGTTGAGATCGTTGCCGTGCGCGCGCGTGAGCGGGCCGAGGATCTCGCCGTGGTCCGCGGTCACGAGCACCAGAACGTCGTTGCGGCCCGCGACCGCGGCGAGCAGACGACCCACCTGCACGTCGGCGTGCGCGATCTCGTGGTCGTAGCGCTCGGAGGCTCCGCCACCGAAGTCCGGCGCGTCCGCGTGACGGCGATCCGGCGCGTGGGGGCCGTAGAAATGCGCCCACACGAAGAAGGGGGAGCCGCCGAGCTCGCGGAGCAGCCCGAGCGTGCGGTCGGCGACCGCGGTGTCGTCGTCGATCGGCTCGGCGTCGAAGCGCTCGAAGCCGTCGTCGAGCCCGTAGCCCGGGAGCAGGAACGCGTTGCCGCCGCTGTCGACGACCGCGCCGGTTCGGTAGCCGCGCGCGGCGAGGTGCTGCGCGAGCGTGAGGCGCTCGTCGCGCGTGACGAGCACGGCGGACTTCACGCGCAGCTTCGGGCCGAGCCGCGGGATCGCGACCGGCTCGACCATGCGGTCGTCGGTCGCGAAGAGGCGCTCCCAGCGCAGCTCGCGCGCGGGAGCGCCTCGCAGCAACGAGGGCAACGAGATCGCCGTCCAGCCGCCGCTCGAGAACGCGCGCTCGAAGCGGCGACCGCGCGCCGCCAACGCGTCGAGGCTCGGGGTGGTCGGGCGCTCGTAGCCGTACGAGCCGACGCGATCGACACGCAGCGTGTCGATGGTGACGAGCAGCACGCTGATGGCGCGCTCGGGCGGCGGCACGGTCGGCGGTGCACCGACGCGTGTGCGAGCCGGAGGTGCCTCGAGGTCGCCGCCGCGGCAGTTGTCGTCTACGCCGTTGCCGGCCACTTCGGGCGCGCGGGGATGCACGCGTGGGTTTCCGTCGTCGCAGTCGCCGCCACCGAAGGTGCGCGAGAAACCGTCGCCGTCGAAGTCCGTGAGCGCGCGCGCGAGCATCACGCCGAGCTGTGGGTGGCGGAGCGCGAGCACGTCGTCGAGCTCGCCGCGCGTGCGCCCGGCAGAGAGCCACGCGGTGCCGATCAGCACGACCCAGACGGCCACGAAGACGCGACGCGCGCGCACCGAGCCCGGCGGCGCGTTGCGACGGCGGAGCTGATGGAGCGCGAGCGCGGCCGCGCCCCAGGGGAGGATGCGGATGCCCCACGCCGCGGCGGGATAAGCGGGGAGCGCGACGAGGCGCGGCTCCAGGAAGAGCAGCACGAGCGAGAACGCGGAGAGCACGAGCGCGAAGAACATGCTGCGGAGCTGCACCGCGCGGCCGATCACGAAGCCCGCGAGCGCGCCGGTGAGCGGCCCCACCACGAGCGCCGCCCAGACCACGCGGCCGTGCGCGCCGATCAGCGGCTCGAACATCCCGGGCGCGGCGACGAAAGGTACGCCCGCGAGCGCACCCGCGAGCATCGCGATCGCGGGGCCGAAGCGCGGCAAGTAGCGCAGCGCGGGCACGGTGGCGGCGGAGACGGTGAGCCCGAGGAGCGTGCTCGCGAACAGGCCGATCGAGGTCGCGAGCCAGAGATCGGCGAGCGACACGCCGGCCGCGAGCGCTTCGATGCCGCAGATGAGCGCGCCGATCGCGCCGAAGCAGGCGGTGAGCTCGAGCGCGGACGGCGGATCGGCGGGCTCGTCCGGCAGCAACGACTCGCGGCTGTCGGGCGGGATCGAGTGCCCGGTGGGGGTCGAGTCGCGGCGCGGCGGCGTGGAAGGACGCGTGGGCGTCGGGTCGCGACGAGGCGGCGACGAGGGTCGCGCGGGGTCGAGCGCGCGGGGCGGCGAAGATGGACGCGCCGAATCGTGTGACGCGTCGTCCGCGGGCGGTGTGGATGGGCGCGACGAATCGCGCGGCGGGGCCGAGGGGCGCGACGAATCGCGCGGCGGGGCCGAGGGGCGCGACGAATCGCGCGGCGGGGCCGAGGGGCGCGACGAATCGCGCGGCGGGGTCGAAGGATCGGGGCCTTCGCGTGGAGGCAGCGAGACTCGCGTCGGGGTCGGATCGCGACGCGAGGGCGCCGGGGGCGGCTCCGACGCGCGAGTTTCGTCGAGGGGGGGCTCGTGGCCGGGAGGATGGGAGACGCGCTGCGGGCGCTCGGAGCTCCGAGCGCCCGCAGGCGGATCTTTCGCGGCCGGGTCCTGGCTCATGCGTGGGGTGCGACGGTCGGCGCGTCGATCACTTCACGTCGCCGCGCGCGAAGATGCTCGCGACGTACGCGAGCACGTCGGTCGCGCTCTGCTCGTTGTACCCGTAGTACTTGATGAGGCGGTTCTTGATGACGTCGATCCGCTCCTGCGTCTCCTTGTCGATCACGTTCGACACGAAGCTGGAGAGCTTGATCGAGTCCTTCTGGTCTTCGAAGAGCTTCATCTCGAGCGCGCGACGCAGACGGTCGTTCGTGTCGTAGGTGAACTTCTTCCCTTCGAGCGCGAGGTGTCCGATGAAGTTCAGGATCTCGCGGCGGAAGTCGTCCTTGCGCGGCTCCGTGATGTCGATCTTCTCTTCGATCGACCGCATCAGACGCTCGTCCGACTCCTCGTCGCGACCGGTGAAGGGGTTCTTCACCTTCTGCTTCATGAGGTAGGCGCGGATGTTCTCGATGTAGTTGGCGCAGAGGCGCGCGATGGCCTCTTCGTCCGCGCTGATCGCGCGCTGGACCTCGTTCTTCACGATCTCGTCGTACTCGGCCTTCACGACCCCGATGAGCTCCTGGTAGCGCTTGCGGGTGTCCTCGTCGGCGATGAGCGAGTGGTGCCGCAGGCCCTTCTCCAGCTCGTTGAGCACCATGAAGGGGTTGATGTACCCCTCGACTCCGTCGCGCACGAGCGCGTTGGAGATCTTGTCCTGCACGAAGCGCGGGCTGACGCCTTCGAGGCCTTCGCGCTTGGCCTCCTTGCGGAGCTCTTTCACGTTGTCCTGCGTGTAGCCCGGCAGGATCTTCCCGTCGTAGAGCTTCGCCTTCTGGAGCGTCGAGAGCTGGTGCTTCTTCGGCTCTTCGAGGCGCGTCATGACCGCCCAGAGCGACGCCATCTCCAGCGTGTGCGGCGCGACGTGTTTGCCGCGCAGTCGTCCTTCGCCGAACTCCTTCTGGTAGATCTTGATCTCCTCCGACACCTTCGTGATGTAGGGGACGTCGATCTTGATCGTACGATCGCGGAGGGCCTCCATGAACTCGTTGTTCAGGAGCTTCTTGTACTCGGCTTCGTTGGTGTGACCGAGGATGACCTCGTCGATGTCGGTCTGCGCGAACTTCTTCGGTTTGACCTTGTGCTCCTGGGTCGCGCCGAGGAGGTCGTAGAGGAAGGCCACGTCGAGCTTGAGCACCTCGACGAACTCGATCACGCCGCGGTTGGCGACGTTGAACTCGCCATCGAAGTTGAACGCGCGCGGGTCCGAGTCCGAGCCGTACTCCGCGATCTTGCGGTAGTTGATGTCGCCCGTGAGCTCGGTGGAGTCCTGGTTCTTCTCGTCCTTCGGCTGGAAGGTCCCGATGCCGACGCGGTCCTTTTCGCTCAGGATCAGACGCTTCACTCGGACGTGGTTCGCGATGACCTTGCCCCAGTTTCCGTCGTAGCGATCCATCAGCTCTTTGAAGATGAACCGGCACGCGGGGTTCAGCTCACCCACGATCTTCACGCGGTGCCGATCGCTCCCGAGGCGGAGGTCCGCGATGGCCTTGTCGCGCCACTCGATGGGGATGAGCCGGAGCGGCTCGTCGTGCATCGGGCAGGGGAAGACGTCGTCCTCGCCCGCGAGCCCAGTCTCCTTCAGGTTCGTCCACTCGTAGGTGTAGAGCGCGCCCTCGGAGGTCCGCGAGTAGGCCTCGATGCCCTTCTTCAAGAGGCGCGCGATGGTGCTCTTGGAGGAGCCGACCGGGCCGTGGAGGAGGATGATGCGCTTCTCGGGGCCGTAGCCCTGCGCGGCCGCGCGCAGCACGTGCACGAGGCGCATGAGCGGGATGTCGAGGCCGAAGACGCCGTCCCTTCCGTCGTCGATCGGATCGCGGAAGAAGGGGTAGCGCACGAGGCGCTTCTTGTTGTCGATGTACTCCTCTTCCCCGTAGCTCACGATCATGTCGTAGAGCCGCTGGTACGCGTTTCGCGTGACCTCGGGGCGCTCGCGCACGAGCTGCAGGTAGTCCTCCAGGCTGCCGTCCCAGTGCAGGTCCCGGTACTGCTCGTAGTCTTGGAGCGCTCCGATGCGCTCGACCATGCTGCTCACGCGTACCTCCCGTTCGGGTCGTGGGCGCGACGGCCCACTCGAAGACACCCACTCGAAGACACCCACTCGAAGACACCCACTCGACACTCACGCACTGACACTCACTCACGTACACCTGCTCGAAGACACCTGCGGAGCTCCTCGGCGGCCCTTCGAGGTGGCACCGCTCTCGACGTGACGCGAGGACGACGTGACGACGACGGATGACGAGGACGGCGGCGACCTAGGGTCGTGCACCGTCGGAGAACCAACGGTCGGAGAACCAACGGTCGAAGAACCAACGGTCGAAGAACCAACGCTCGAGATCGCTCTCGATTCGCCGAGCGCCAGTCGCGCGGCCTCTGCACCGTACCAAGTCGCACGCGTGACCACCATCGCGGCGTTCGCCGTCCCCGCCCCGCGCGTGCCGGTCGTGACGAGCGCGCTCCGTGGAAACCCCGACGCCATCGAGGGAACGATCGCGTGTCGGCCGCGCACGACTCTTGTCCCTCGACGCTCGCTTCTTTAGGATGTGTTCCTACTCACTCACGCGATGAACCACCGGCTCCGCAGCATCGGCCGCCTCGTCTCACCGCTCTCGCGGCACGCGATGCCGCTCGCGCGGGTCGCGGCCCGAAGCGCGACTCGGATCGCGACGGCGCTCCTGCTCTGGACGGTCGCGGTCAGCGGCGTGGTTCCGAACCGCGAGGCGGCCTCGATGCCTGCGCGCAAGGACACGCGTGGCAAACCCTCCGAGGCGCCGGTCGGCTCGCAGTGGGTGCAGGTACGCGAGCATCGCGTGCGCGGCGTGCGCGTGACCGAGGTCGTGCTCGGGCGCGCGAGCCTCGACGACGAGCTTCCGATGGTCGTCTATCTGCACGGACGAGGCAGCCGGCCGGAGCCGCCGAAGGGTGACCACGAAGACACCACGCCCGTGCGCATGCTCTTCCCGTGGGCCCCCGACCGGCTCGGCGACGGCTACTCGTGGTTCCCGGTGTCGATCACCGAGAGCTACGACCCGAAGGTGCTCGGCTACCACATCCAACGCCGCGCCGATCAGCTCGCGCACGTGATCAAGCGCCTCATGTACACGCGGCCCACGGAAGGACGCGCGCTCGTCGCGGGCTTCTCGCAGGGCGGCATGCTGACCTTCGGGCTCGCGCTTCATCATCCGGATCTCTTCGACGGCGCGTACCCGATCGCCGGTTGGTTCCCGCTGCACCTCGTGGACTCCGTGGTCGATCCGACGCGCCGCTACCCGGAGATCCGGGCGCTGCACGGCGATCGCGATCCGGTGGTGCCGATGCGGCAGACGCGAGCGGTGGTGGAGCGGCTCGCCGCGCTCGGGCTCGACGCGACCTTCGAGCCACACCGCGCGCGGCGTCACCACACCACGGACGCGATGAGCCAGCGGCACAAAGACTTCATGCTCGGCATCATCCGGCGGCGTCGGCAGGTCGAGCTCGATCTCGAAGCGACCTCGACCGGCTGAGCGCGCGCTTCCGACGTCGGCGCCTCTTCCCTTTCTTCGAGCGCGACGCACTCTCCGGCCCGCGTCGGCGAGGCTTCGTCGGGCATCCTGCGGGTGCCCAGCCCGTCTTCGTCCTTCGATCTCCTTCGCTTCGAGGCTTCGTCATGTCCCTCTCGCTCCGAGAGCTCCTCAACCGCGCCCGCTGGCGCGACGGCGCGCTGCATGCGCTCGAGCTGGTGGTCGTCCATCGCGGCGCGCCCAGCGATCGCCGAGTCGTGTCCGGCGCACGCGTGACCGAGGTCGGCGCGGGTGGCGTCACGATCGCCCCCGAGCGCGACGACGAGGACGAGACGTTCTTGCCCTACCACCGCTTCCTCGCGGTGCGCGGCGCGGACGGCGCGCTCTGGGACAAGGAGCTCGGCGTGCTCGCGTCGGTGGATGCGCCGAGCGCGACGGGCGCGGCGAGCACGATCGCCGACGAGCCCGAAGGTCGCGAGATCGCGGTGCGCCACGAGGTCGTGCTGCGCAACGCGAGCGCGCAGAGCCCGTTGGTCATCGACGGCAGCGCGGGCGAAGGCGGCGGGCAGATCCTTCGTACGTCGCTGACGCTCTCGATGCTGACGGGGCGTCCGTTCGCGATCGATCGCATCCGCGGCAAGCGAAAGAAGGGCGGTCTGCTGCGGCAGCACCTCACGTGCGTGAACGCGGCCGCCGCGATCTGCGGCGGAAAGGTGGACGGCGCGACGCTGGGCTCCCCGAAGCTCACGTTTCGGCCGGGCCCGCTGCGGGGCGTCGAGAAGAGCTTCGACATCGGGAGCGCGGGCTCGGTCGCGCTGGTGTTGCAGACGATCGCGCTCCCGTTGGCCTTCGCGGACGGCCCGTCGACGATCACGATCCGCGGCGGCACCCACGCCGCGTGGGCGCCCATCGTGCCGTTCTTGGAGCACGCGTGGCTCCCGCGGGTGCGCGCGATGGGCGCGGAGCTCGCGATCGAGCTGCGCAAGACGGGTTTCTATCCGGCGGGCGGAGGCGAGCTCGTGTTGCACGTGACGCCGACGAGCGCGATGGACGTGGGCGACGCCGGTGACCTCCTCGAAGGCAAAGCACTCGCCCCTCTGCACCTCTCGGCGCCGCGCGGTGCGCTCATCCTCGAAGCGCACGCGATCGTCTCCGACGTGCCGGAATCGGTCGCGCGCCGCGAGCTCTCGGCGCTCGCGGAGCAGCTCGACGACGAACGCATCGTGTTGCGCAGCGCCACCGTGCGCAGCGTGGGACCCGGCAACGCGCTCTGGCTCGTCGCGCGCGACGAGGACGGAAGCACGAACGTGTTCTCCGCACTCGGCGAGCGCGGCGTGTCGGCGGAGGACGTGGCGCGCGAGGTCGCGCAGCGCTTCGTGGCGTGGCGCGCGAGCGGCGCGGCGGTGGAAGAGCACCTGACCGATCAGCTCCTCGTGCCGATCGCGCTCGCCGGCGCAGGCCGCTTCACGACCGACGTGCTCTCGCTGCACACGACCACCAACGTCGACGTGATCGAGGCGTTCACGGAGCGGCGCATCCGAAGCTTCGACCTCGGCGACGGGCGCTTCCGCGTGATGCTCTGACGTCGCCGCGCGCGTGAGCGATTCGGGACCCGTTCGCGTTCGAGCATCGGCGGCACCCCTCGGGGTGCGCTCACGCGTCCGGATGCACCACCACGTTGCCGACGTGGCGGCTCTCCCACTTGGCGCGCAGCGCGTCCTTCAGGTCCGCGAGCGCGTAGGTCGCGTCGACGCGCGGGCGAAGACCTCCCTTCACCAGCGCGAGCACCGCGTCGAGGCGCGTGCGACGCAGCGCGGGATCGGCGTGGGCGGCGATCGCGGCGGGCGAGCCCAGCACGTCGATCGACTTCATCAAGATCAGGTTCGTCGGGAGCACGTTCGGATCGCGGCCCTCGCGCGCGACGAAGGGGGTCGCGCTCCAACCGACGAGCACGAAGCGCGCGCCGAACGCGCAGGCGCGCAGCGCTTCGGTCGACACCTCGCCGCCGAGCGCGTCGTACACCACGTCGACGCCGCGCCCGCCCGTGAGCTGCTTCACCTCGTCCTTGAAGCGTCGCGGTGCGCCGGATTCGTCCGTGGTGCGCAGCAGGTGATCCGCGCCGAGCTCCCTCACGATCGCGAGCTTCTCCGGGGTGCGGCCGGCCGCGATCACCTTGGTCCCGAGATGATGCGCGATCTGCACGGCGGCCAAGCCCGTGCTCCCGGTGGCGCCGAGGATCAGCACCGACTCGCCGGGCTGCAGCCGCGCGCGATGGATGAGCGCGTGCCACGCGGTTTCGTGCCCACCGAGCAGACACGCGCCCTGCTCGAACGAGAGCTCGGGCGGGAGCGCGACGAGCGCAGCCTCGGGCGCGACGGCGAAGCTCGCGAAGCCGCCCCACTTGCGGTGCGCGCCGAGCGAGCGTGGGCCCGTGAGCAGGCCGTCCGCGATCACACGATCGCCGACTCTCCACGCCGTCACCGCGTCGCCGACCGCGACCACCTCACCGCTCCACTCGAGCCCCGGCGTGTAGGGTGGCTCCGGCACGTGCTGGTACTGGCCGCTCGTCATCAGGAGATCGACCCAGCCCACGTTCGCGGCGCGCACCGCGACCACCACGTCGCGCGGCGACGTCGGATGCGGCGGAGGTTGGTCCTCGAGCACCAGCGCTTCGAGCGCGGCTTCAGGGTTCGGAGCAAGAGCGGAGACGACGGCGCGGCGACCCATGCGCGCGAACGTACACGAGGGACGTGATCTGGGAGAACGCCCTCCAAGGGCACGGCGAGATCGAGGTGATCATCGCGCACGAGCGCGTCTTCGCGATCACCTGGACCCACCTCCACGCGTTTCACTACCCGAGCGGTCGACCCCTCGGAGAGGTCGCGCTGCCGGGGCGCTACAAGGGGCGGCCGGGCGTCGTGCTGGAGCGTGGCTTCCTCTACGTCAGCGGCTCGGGCGAGGTGACCGCTTCGACCTCGACGGACGGGTGATCTGGCTGCAGCCCTTCACCGGCAAGGGCGTCGGGCGCGTCTCCCTCGGCTTCCCGGGGAACGTGCGCCAGGCGGACGACGTCGGCTCGCAGTGATCGGACGCCGCGACGAAGCCAGGCCCGCTCCGCTTCGCGCGGTCCGCTCGAATCGATTCATCGGCTCCGCGCTCGCGCGCGGCCCGATAGTTTCGCGGAATCGTGCAGCTTCGCGGACTGCGTCCGCTTCGCCGCGCACGATTCCGCTTCAATTCAAAATCGGTCCGTCATTCTTTCCGAGACCCCACTCGATCAAATCGAGCAACCCTACGTTCAACAACGCGAGCTCTTCCGGGCTGAGCGGGTGGTGTCCGAGCAAGAGCGACTGCACGTAGAGCATCGGGATCGCGAGGCGGAGCGCCTCGTCGTCGTCGGTGCGCGCGAGGCGGCCGACGAGCGGGCTGTTCGCGTTGAAGACGAGGTAGGCACGCGCGTCGCGGGTGTCTTCGGCGACCGCGTCGAGCAGCCCGGCCCAGAGGCCGTCGTCGCCGGTGGCGCGTTTGCTCTGCGCGACGCTGCGTTGGAACGTCGCGTCCTCGCCGCTCACGTAGAGCACGGGGAGCTCGCGCGGCTCGAAGCGTTTGAGGTCGACGCCGCAGCGATGGGGCGCGAGCACCTCCCCGGCCACTTCGAGCAGGGTGGCGAAGGCGTCCGAGCCCTGACCGACCTCCCCGAGGATCTCCGAGAGGTCCGTCGCGTCGACCGACTCGATCGTGAGCTCGGGGAAGACCTGCGGCGCCCGCTGGAGGAGATCCGCGTCGTAGGAGTAGCCCGCGTTGACCACGACCACGCCTTGAGCCGCTGCGACCTGCGCGATCTGTCGAAAGACATCCACGCTCGCGGCGTAGCGGATCGTGGATTGACGCTTGCGCAGCGAGCCGAAGCTCATCCGTCCGAGGCTCGTCTCGAAGGGGAGCAGATCGAGGAAGAGGGTGAGGAGCTCGTCGTCCTGCGAGGCGAGCGCCTTGATCGCGCGGTAGTGGAGCGTGATGAGCAGCTCGAGGCGCTGGGGATCGTGCTCCTTCAAGTGCAGCAGGTAGTCGCGCAGGGCCTGACCGAGCGCCTCGCGCGTGGCCTGCAGCGCGGCATCTTCGTAGAACGACTCGCGCGACGCGGTCGGCCGCAGGCTCTGGGCGTCGAGCACGCAGGTCACGAAGAAGGCCCAGCGCGGCAGCAGGTTGTCCGCCTTCTCGCTGAGCAGCATGCCCTTGAGGTAGACGCGGTGGGCGGGCGGCGCGGTGGGCGGCGGCGAGTAGGGCAAGACGAACGCGAGCCCTTCCACGCCTCCCGCTGCGGTCTTCAACGGGAGCACGTCGAAGAACGGCACTTGTTCGCCGAGCACCTTGCGCCCGAGCTCGAGCGCGGCCTCGCGGGCGTCGCTCGCGCTCTCGAACCTGCGGCGCCACGGAGGCGGCTCGTCGTTCACGCGCTGCGTGCCCGAGCTCGACGTGATCTCGACCGGGAACGGCAGCAGCGCGCCGAAGCGCGCCGCGAGCTCCGTCACCTGCCCGACGTCGAACCACTCGTGGGCGCCGGGCTTCGCGACGAGATGCACCGTGGTCCCGACGGGTGCGTCGGTCTCGAGCTTCTCGAGGACGTACGAGCCGTCCGCGCGCCCGCGCCACGAGATCGCCGGACCCCCCTTCGCGCTCCGCGTGAGCACGCTGATCTCGTCGCTCACCACGAACGCGCTGAGCAGACCGATGCCGAACTGCCCGATCAGCTCGCGGCGTCGCTCTTCGACCTCTTCGCGCTTCGAGGACGCGCCGATGGTCGCGAGGAAGCGGTGGACTTCGTCTTCGGTGAGCCCGATGCCATCGTCCTCGACGGTGAGCATCGGCGTCGCGCCTTCACCGATCGTGATGCGCACGCGGCCTTCGCTCGCGTCGCGTCCCTCGTGCTGAGCGCGCGCGCGGATGGCGTCGGTCGCGTTCTGCAAGAGCTCGCGCACGTAGACGCTCGGGCTCGAGTAGAGGTGGTTCGACAGGAGATCGATGATCCCGCCGAGGTGGATTTGAAAACGGTGCTCGTCCACGGAGCGCGCAGGGTACCGCGCGGGCGTTCTTCGTGCGTGCGGATGCGAACGTCGCTGGAACCAGCCGTCGACGCCGACGACCAGAGCCACGCTTCAACGACGCACCGCGCGCAACGTGCCCGCCTGCACGAACACCACGTGGTCGTCGCGCCACGTCACGATCGAGCCCGGCGCGTCGATCAGCGCGGTGCTCGCGGGCGTTCCGTCGCCCGCATAGCCGCCCATGCCACGCGTGCCGGCGATCGTCGTGATGGTGCCGCCGGAGATGACGCGGAGTCGATCGCTCGAAGCGTCCGCGAGCACGACCGATCCGTCTTCGAACGCCGCCACGAAGTGTCCGTCGATCGACGCGGTGGTCGCCGGAATCCCTTCGCCCGTAGCGTCGGTCCCCGTCCCTGCCAGCACCGTGAAGCTGCGATCGGGACGGACCCGGAGCACCGCAGGTCGGGCCCCCACGTAGCCTGCGTTCGAGACCTGAGCGACGACGACCACGTCCTCGCTGCCCGGCACGGGCGACATGTAGAGCGAGAAGTTGAAGATCTCGTACGGCGGGGAGGCGTAGCTCGCCGCCACGAACGTCCGAATCGTGCCGCTGGTGTCGACCACACGAATCGGCCGCGGATCGGGGGCAGAGGTGTCGGTCGAGAAGTACACGAGCCCGGAGTCGCTCACCGCCATGTCGACGATCGCGCGGATGTTCGCGGAGAGCGCGGGGCCGTCGTCGCCCGTGTAGCCGCACGTCCCCGTGCCCGCGAAGGGATGCACGGTGCCGAGCGTGAGATCGACGTACCAGACGGAGCAGCCTCGCTCGAAGTAGAGACGCGGGCGCATCGGATCGCCGCCGATCGCCGCGCCGAGAGAACCGAACGACACCGTGGTCGCGAGGGCTCCGTCCGTCGGCGCGACGCTGCCGCCGCCGAGCACGCGCTCCGTGCGTCCGTCGGGAAACACACGAAGCACGGTGTTGTTGATCGCGAACGCGAGCCCACCGTCGAAGAGCGTCGTGACCGCGCCGACGTTGCTGGTGCCGCGCACGTCGCGCGCCGGGCCGGGGATGCCACCCGCAGTCGAGATACGCGCGCCGTTGAGGAGCGTGAAGATCGTGCCGCGCGCGGGCGTGGTGCCGGTCAGCGGCACGTCGATCGAGACCGCGCCAGGGGACGAGAGCGTGACCGTCTCCACGCCGAGCCCGAGCCCCGCGCGGATCGCGAAGCTCGTCTGCCCCATCACGTCGCTCGATTGGCTGTACCCAATCGAACCGTAGAGCGCGCCGACGTTCACGCCGCGTGTCGTGAGATACACCGCACGTCCGGAGAGCGGCGTGCCGAGACGATCTTCGACCGCGACGACGAGCGGTGCCGCGAAGGGCATGTGCAGCGGCGCGGATTGCCCACCGCCCGACACCACACGCAGCACCGGACAGCCTGCGCTGCAGTTCGAGTCGCTGCAGTCGATCGCGCCGTCGCAGTCGTTGTCGAGCAAGTCGTTGCAGGTCGCCTCCGACGCCTGCGGGAACGCGGTTGCCGCCGCGTCGTTGCAGTCCGTCGCGTCCGCCACGAAGCCGGTCGGTCGCGTGCACGCCTGCATCGACACGCTCGCGTTGCCGAAGCCGTCGCCGTCCGCGTCGCGGTACCACGTCGTCAGCGTCGCGCCTTCGTCGACGCGCCCGTCGCAATCGTCGTCGTTGCCGATCGTCGTCGTGCAGTCGTCCGCGCGTCCGGGGCTCTGGTTCGAGGCGCCGTCGTTGCAGTCGCCCGTACGCGACGCGTGACCTGCGGGTGCCGTGCAGGCGAGCACCGCGCTGCCCGTGCCGTAGCCGTCGCCATCGGCGTCCGGGTACCACGCGATGAGCATCACCGCTTCGTCCGTGCTCGCGTCGCAGTCGTCGTTCACGCCCGACAGGCCCGTGCAGTCGTCCGCTGCGCCCGGATTCACCGCCACGCGCGACTCGTCGCAATCGCCGGCGCGATTTACGTGGTTCGTCGGCGCGGTGCACGCGACCACCGCCGCGCCGCTGCCGTACCCGTCGCCGTCGGTGTCGCGGTACCAGCTCGTCAGCGTCGCCGCCTCGTCGACGCGACCGTCGCAGTCGTCGTCCACCAGCGGCGTGCGCGTGCAGTCGTCCGGCGCGGCCGGGTTTCGCGCCACGCTCGCGTCGTCGCAGTCTCCCGCCGTCGTCACGCTCCCCGCCGGCACCACACACGCCATCGACGCCGGGCCCGCGCCGTACCCGTCGCCGTCGCGATCCACGTAGAAGGTGCGCGGCACGACGTCCTCGTCCACCGACACGTCGCAGTCGTCGTCCACCCCGAGCGCCGTCCCGCAGTCGTCCGGAACACCCGGGTTTCGCGAGGCATTCGTGTCGTCGCAGTCTCCCCCGAGCACGCTCGTGCCCACCGGCTGCACGCAGCCTTCCGACGGTGCGCCCGCGCCGTAACCGTCGCCGTCGCCGTCCACGTAGAACACGCGTGGCGTGAGCGTCTCGTCCACCCGACCGTCGCAGTCGTCGTCGACTTCCGACAGCGCCGCGCAGTCGTCGAGCTGCCCCGGGTTCACGCGCGCATCCGTGTCGTCGCAATCGCCCCCGCGCGTCGCCGTCTGCGCGTCCCCCTGACACGCCACGATCGCGTCCCCGCTCCCGTACCCGTCGCCGTCCAGATCCGCGTAGAACGTCAGCGCGTTTCCACCTTCGTCCACTTCGCCGTCGCAGTCGTCGTCGACCGAGACTTGTCCGCCGCACGCGTCGGATCGCCCGGGATTCGTGGACGAATTGAGGTCGTCGCAGTCCGAATCATCCAGCGTACGACCCGACACGATCGCGCAGCTCCGCACCACGCTCGACGCGTCGCCGTAGCCGTCTCCGTCCATGTCTCCGAACCAATCGCGCTCCGCCGCGTCCTCGTCGGTCACCCCGTCGCAGTCGTTGTCGAAGAGATCGCAGAGCTCGAGCACACCCGGCGCGATCGTCGGATCCCGATCGTCGCAGTCCGCGAGCTCCAGCCCACACGCCGCGTCCGGCACTCCGTCCCCGTCGTCGTCCTCGAAGTCCCGCGTGCCGATCTGGTAGTCCGGTCGACCGTCGCAGTCGTCGTCAATCGCGTTGCATTGCTCACGCGCCGTCGGCGCGATGTCCGCGTTGTCGTCGTTGCAGTCGCCGATGCGGATCGCGCGCCCTTCGGGCGGGACACACGAGTCGACGGGGAGCGCATCGGCATTGACGATGCCCCATCCGTCGCCGTCGCCGTCGAGGTACCAAGGCACCGCGACCGTGCTCTCGTCGATGACGCCGTCGCAGTCGTTGTCCAGCTCGTCGCAGATCTCCGGAGCCGTCGGGCGCACCGACGCCCGTGTGTCGTCGCAATCGCCCGCGGCGGAGGCGAACCCAGGAGCTCCAGGGCATGCGAGCGCGGTGGCCTCGCGGATGCCGACGCCGTCGTGATCCGCGTCTCGGAACAGCTCGATCAACAGCCCTTCGTCCACCACCCCGTCGCAGTCGTTGTCGAGCCCGTCGCACACCTCCGGCACCGACGGGTTCGTGCCGCGTCGCGCGTCGTCGCAGTCGAGACTGCACGTGTCTCCATTGCAGCAGCGATCCGACGCGTGACCGTCGCCGTCCACGTCACGGTCCCCCACCGTCGTCGGATCGCAGTCCTCGTCGAAGCCCTCCGGATCACACACCTCCGTCGCGCCGGGATGACGCTCCGGATCCGCGTCGTCGCAGTCGTCGCCCCCGCAGCGCGCGTCCGGGCTCCCGTCCCCGTCCGCGTCCGGGCAATCCTCCAGGCACGCGTCCGCGCTCTCGTTGCACGTCGCGCCGCCTTCGCACGGAAGCGGACCCGCGACGCAGCCGAGCAGGTCCGCGTCGGCCGCTCCCGGCATGCAGCGCTCGGCGCCGTTGCAGTACACGCCGTCGTCGCATTGACTCGACGCCGTGCACGTGACCGCCCCGTCGACGTCGACCGGCGGCGCGTCGTCCCCACATCCCGCCACGAGCGCGATCCCGAAGATCACGCGAAGACCGATCGCACGCATCACGACTCCCCTCGCCCGAGGCGATCCTACGCGCTTCGACAGGAGAGTTCTTTCCCTTTCTCGTCAGGCAAGACCGTACACAACCGACCAAACATCGCCGAATCTTCGACACGAACCATGTCGAGATCAGCAATTTCACGGCGCATCACGGCATCGCGAGAGATCTTTTCGAGTTTGAATGACGATTCATCCCGTCATCTTCGACCACTCGTCGAACGTTCGACACCTCACGAATCCGGAATGTGACGAACTTTCGACACCGCCTACACTCACGGGCTCGGCGGCGTCACGGCGCCCGATCTCACCCGCGCGAGGTCGAAGCGCTCCCGAAGGGTGTCGCGATCGATCGGCGCGTCGTCGTCCGCGAGCCCGAGCGACCACGCGAGCCAGCCGAGCACGCGCTCGGGGCTCCAGCCCGCGTCGCGGTAGTCGGCCACGCCCACCGCGCCGTGCCGCTTCGCGAGCCGCGTCCCGTCCGGACCGAGCACGAGGGGAACGTGCAGGAAGTCCGGGCGCGACCACCCGAGCGCGTCGTAGAGCGCGAGCTGCTTCGAGGTCGCCGCGATCAGGTCGTCGCCGCGGACCACCTCGGTGATCGCCTGATCGTGATCGTCGACCACGACCGCGAGCGGGTAGGCGAAGAGCCCGTCGCTGCGACGAAGGATCGGATCTCCCGCGGTGCCGGGTCGCGGTCCCTGCAAGACGTCGACGAAGCCCGGACCGCGCGTGTCGAAGGTCTCTCCGATCGCGAAGCGCCACGCGGGCGAGCGATCCGGATGCGAGGGATGCGCGCGGCAGGTCCCGGCATAAACCGGCTCCTCGCCGTGCGGCGCTTGCGCGGCCGCCTCTTGGAGCTCCTTGCGCGTGCAGGTGCAGGGATAGACACGCCCACGTGCTCGAAGCGCGTCGAGCACCTCGGCGTAGCGGTCGAAACGTTCGCTCTGCCGAATCGGCCCCTCGTCCCAGTCGAGGCCGAGCCACTCGTGGTCGCGCAGGATCGAGGCTTCGCTGCCTGGCTTCACGCGCGGCGGATCGAGGTCTTCGATGCGCATCACGACGCGCCCTCCCGCGGTTCGCGCACGCAGCCACGCGACGAGCGCGGTGCGGGCGTGGCCGAGGTGCATCGCGCCGCTCGGCGTGGGCGCGTAGCGCGTGCGGTAGGTCGAGGCGTCGCTCATCGACCGGGCGAGCGTAGTCGGCGGGCGCGCGATCCGCGATCCGTCGCTCGCCCGCACCGCCGAGGACGCGGAGAGGCGTCGAGGTCGTCCCTCCCGGCGACCGCCCGGGGCGACCCGGCGACCACGCTTTTCCCTTTGGAGGCGGCCTTGGACCGCCCTACGCTCGGCGCTCGGATGAAAGCGCGCCCTCGGACGGTTGAGCCCGCGGGCTCCGCGCACCGCGAGCCCCGCACGCAGCAGATGGAGCAGCAGCTTTGACCTCGCACGCGCCGACTTGGATCGCGCTCTTCGTCGCCGGACTCCTCACCCTCGGCACCGCCGCCATCGCTCAACGCGGGCCCGCCACGATCGGCGTGGAGGACATCCGCCCGGGCATGCGCGGCTACGGCCTCTCCGTCTTCCGCGGCACCGAGCCGGAGCGCTTCGACGTCGAGGTCGTCGACGTGCTCCATCAGTTCCTGCCGGGGCAGGACCTCATCCTCGCGCGCACGCCTCACCCGGTGCTCGATCGTGCGATCGCGGTGGGCGGCATGAGCGGCAGCCCAATCTACTTCGACGGCAAGCTCGCGGGCGCCTATGCGTACGGGTGGACCTTCGGGCTCGAGCCGGTGATCGGCATCACGCCGATCCGTTCGATGCTCGCGGAGATCGATCGTCCGTTCCGACCGACGTCGTTCCCCGGCGCGCGACCGCTGCCGGAGCGGCCGACGCAGCCCGCGGCTCGTTCTCCACGTCGCGCGAGCCTCGACGGACTGCCGCCCTACCTCGGCGCGCGCGTCGACGCGTTCAGCACCGTGCGCGCACACCGACAGAACGTGGTGACCCCGCCGCCCCTCGGGCTGCAACCGGCGGCGACCCCGCTGATGCTCGCGGGCTTCACGCCGCGCATGACGCGGCTGCTCCAAGAAGAGCTCGAGCCCTTCGGCCTGCTCCCGATGCAGGGCGGCGGTGGCCAAGCGCCCCGCACCGGCGCGCCTCCGAGCTTCGTCGACGGCGGCGCGCTCGGCGTGCAGCTCATCCGCGGCGACATGGCCGCGACGGGCATCGGCACCGTCACCCACGTCGCGCCGGGGGGTCGCCTCGTGGCGTTCGGACACCCGATGATGAACGGCGGCGAGAGCGGTTTGCCGACCTGCACCGCGCGCGTGCTGCACGTGTTCCAGAGCGTCGCGCGCAGCTTCAAGCTCGCGGAGGCCATCGAGCCCTACGGCACCCTCATCCACGATCGTCAGCCGGCGATCGTCGTCGATCGCGGGCTCGCCGCGGCGACGGTCCCGGTGCGCATTCGTCTGAACGGCGTCGAAGGCGCGCCGCAGACGGAGTGGAACGTCGAGGTCGCGAGCCAACGCTCGATGACGCCGCTGCTCGTCTTCTCCGCGCTCGGCAACGCGCTCGAAGCGAGCGCCGCCGATCAGACCGACGTGGTCTTCACCGCGCGCTACTCGGTCGGCATCGAAGGCCACGGCACGGTGCAGCTCGAAGACCGCGGCTACATGGCGGCGGGTCCCGGCGACTCGCGCGCGCTCTCGCGCCTTCGGCTCTTCGATCTGATGGAGGTCGCGTACGGCAACCCCTTCGAGCCGAGCCGCGTGACCTCCGTCGAGCTGGAGCTCGACCTCCGCTACGCGCGCGACGTCGCGATCATCGACGAGGCGTGGATCGCGACCCCCGAGGTCGATCCGGGCACCGACGTCGAGGTGCACGTGCGCCTCGTGCGCTACGGCGCGCCGAGCGAGGTCCGCACGATGCGCGTGCACGTGCCCGAGAGCGCCGCGGGCGAGACGCTCACGCTCGAGCTCGACGGCGGCAGCGCGGTGGAGGACCCGCGCCCCGACGCGCGCAACGTGCAGGACCTGCTGCGCATCGTGCGGCAGAGCTACCCCGCGACCACGCTCGTCGCGAGCTTGAAGATGCCCGCGCGTGGTCTTCGCTTCCGCGGCCACGTCGTGCAGTCGCTTCCGCTCGGCGCGCTCGACTCGCTGCAGCGCACCAGCGGCTCCGGTCCAGGGCAGCCCTTCCAGACCTACCTGCGGCGCACCGAAGACCTCGGACAGGTCGTCGCCGGCGCCACGCAGCTCACGCTCCGCGTGCGCGAGACCCCGCGCGAACGAGCCAGCCGATGAGCACGCCCGCACCTCGCCGCGCGACGAATACGATCGCGACGACCACGTTCCCCTCACGAACCACACCGATGCTCCGACGCCTCACCGTCCTCCTCGCGCTCGCCACCGCCGCTTCGTCGGCGCTCTTCCTCGCGAGCCCCGCCGACGCGGTCTCCACGCGGCACTTCACCCTCGACGACGCGACGGAGCTCGCGGCCGGTGAGCTCGAAGGCACCATGGTCTGGTCCACCGGCCAGGTCGTGGTGGGCGCGCAGGTCGCGCGCGTCGCGCTCGAAGGCGCCGCGCTCGCGTCGTCGATCGTGCGTGGCCCGGACGGCGCGCTCTACGTCGGCACCGCGGAGGCGGGGAAGATCTTCCGCGTACGCGGCGAGAGCGTGGAGGTCTTCGCGGAGACCGGGCAGCTCCTCGTCTCCTCGCTCGCGCTCGCGGGCGACACGCTCTACGCGGGCACGCTGCCCGAGGGTCGCATCTTCGCGATCACCCTCGCGGACGGCGCGATCCGCGAGCTTTCGCGGCCCGAGAACGCCGAGCACGTGTGGGCGCTCGTGCACGACGGGCGTCAGCTCTTCGCGGCCACCGGCCCGGAGGGCAAGGTCTTCGCGATCGACGCGCGCGGGAACGCGTCGGTGTACTTCGACGCCGACGAGGCGCACGTGCTCTGCCTCGCGCGCGACGGCGAGGTGCTCTACGCAGGCACCAACGACGACGCGCTCGTGTATCGCCTGCGCGGCCCGGGGCGCGCGGAGATCGTGCACGACTTCCCCGGCAACGAGGTCACCTCGATCGCGGTGCACGAGGGCGCGCTCTACGTGACGGCGAACGACATGCCGGCGCCGCGTCCGATCACCACGAAGACCGCACGCTCCAGCGCGAGCGAGCCGCCGAACCCGGGCAAGGGTCGCCTCTACCGCGTGGACGCGGAGGGTCGCGTGGAGCGCCTGCACCACGACGACGGCATGCACTTCACGACCGTGCGCGCGGCGGCGGACGGCACGCTCTACGTGGGCGGCGGCAAGGACGGACGTGTGCTGCGCGTGACCCCGGACGCGCTCGTCGCGACCTACGTGGACGTCGACGAGCGGCAGGTGCTCGCGCTCGAGGTGAGCGGCGATCGGCCGGTGTTCGTGACGGGCGACTCGGCGGCGCTCTACCGCGTACAGCCGCAGCAAGCGACGGAAGCGTTCTGGACCAGCAAGGTGCTCGACGCGGAGTTCTCCGCGCGCTTCGGCCAGCTCACGTGGCGCGGCGACGGGCGCGTGCAGCTCCAGACGCGCAGCGGCAACGGCGCCGAGCCGGACGCGACGTGGACCGAGTGGTCGCAGCCGATCACCTCGCCCGGTCCGATCCGCAGCCCCGCCGCGCGTTTCCTCCAGATCCGCGCGAAGCTGCTCGAGCCGACCTCGGTGATCCGCGCGGTGCAGGCCTACTACCTGCCGCAGAACCAGCGCACCGCCATCTCGCGCGTCGGCACGAAGGCCACCAAACGCACCACCGACGAGCCGCCCGGACCGAGCACGAACGTCGAGCTGACCTGGGACGTGCAGAACCCCGACGACGACTCGCTCCGCTACCGGCTGCGTTACCGCGCCGAGGATCAAGACGTGTGGCGCCCGATGTTCCGCGAGGACGTGCGCGTGACGAAGAACGAGTACCGCTGGAACACGAGCGGTCTGCCGGACGGCTGGTACGTGGTCGAGGTCGAGGCCTCGGACGAGCTCGCGAACCCCGCGCCGAACGTGCTGCGCACGACGCGCGCGTCCGAGCCGCTCCTCGTCGACAACCACCCGCCGCGCATCGAAGGCATCGCCTTCCGCGACGGTCGCGTGAGCGGTCGCGCGATCGACGCGCTCGGTCCGATCGCGCGCCTCGAGGTCGCGATCGACGGCGGCGACTGGCTCCCCGCCTACTCGGAGGACGGCCTCCTCGACACCCGCGACGAACGCTTCGCGATCCCGATCGAAGGCCTCGCCCCCGGCTCCCACGTCATCGCGGTGCGCGCGTACGACGCAGCGGGGAACAGCGTGAGCGCGGAGGTCGTGACGACGGCGCGGTGAGGTTTGGGTCGCGTCGAGACGGCGAGGACGCGAGCGTCCTCGACTGGAAGGTAGGCCATGCTCGAACGAAGCCGCGTCGGCTTACCTCTGCTGGTCTGCGCATTGTCTGTGTCGGCCTTCGTCGTCTCCTGGAGGGCTTACGACGCCTCCATCTCAGCGCAGGCGTCGGGAATACCGACCGGCTCCTCCCTCGCCTGGGCGGGAGGAGCGCTGTGCGCCGGCCTCGTCGGAACGGGATGTGCCGTAGTAGCGTTGGCACTGGTGCTCTCCACTCGACGCGCTCCTCGCCACTGAATGCATCGTGAGCTGCGATTCACAACGTGCGACGTGTCGCGGCCCTCGAGTCCACGTCCGAGCCAAAGAAAACGGCGACCCCCTCTCGGGAGTCGCCGTCGTCGTTCGAGGTCGTGCTCGCTCTTCGCTCAGACCTCGAAGTCGCCCTGCTCCAGGATCTCGCTGATCCGGTACAGGAAGCTGTTCGCATGCACTCCGTCCACCACGCGGTGATCGTAGGTGAGCGCCATGTACATCACGGGGTGGATCCCGATCAGATCCTCGCCGTCGCGCTCGATCACCACGGGGCGCTTCTTGATCGTGCCGAGGCGGAGGATGCCGACGTTCGGCTGCGAGATGATCGCGCCGCCGACGAGGTTGCCCTTCCGACCCGGGTTCGAGATCGTGAAGGTCTTGTTCGCGAGATCGTCCGGTGTGAGCTTGCCGTCGCGGGCGCGGTTCGCGAGCTCGGTGATGGAGCGGGCGAGGCCACGGAGCGTGAGCTCGTCGGCGTTCTTGATCACCGGCACCACGAGGCCTTCGGGCGTGTCCACCGCGATGCCGAGGTTGATCGCGCGGAGCTTCACGTACGCGTCGTCGAGCACGCGGGCGTTCAGCTCGGGGTGCTCGCGGAGCGCACGCGCGGTGGCCGCGACCACGAACGCGAGGAAGGTCAGCGAGTGGCCTTCCTTCTCGTACTGCTTCTTGTGCGCTTCCCGCAGGAGGTGCGTCTTGTTCAGATCGCATTCCGCGAAGGTCACGACCTCGGGCGAGGTGTGCTTCGAGAAGACCATGTGGTCCGCGATGATCCGACGGCGGCGCGTGAACGCGACGACCTCGTCGCCCGGCGCGGGCACGTAGGGCGGCAGGCGGAACGCGCCCGAGGCACCGCTCGACGCGGGCGGAGCGACCGCGGGACGAGCCGCCGGTGTGGCCGGAGCAGCAGCGGCCGGAACTGCGGCCGGAGCAGCCGGCGCGGGGGCCGCGGGCTTGGCCGCCGCGCGCACGTCCTCGTGCGTGATGCGACCGCCGTCGCCGCTGCCGGACACGCCTTGCAGATCGACGTCGTTCTCGCGCGCGAGCTTGCGCACCGACGGCGACGCCGCCGGCTCGTCCTTCTTCGCCGCCGCGCTCGCCTTGGGCGCCTCGGCGGCGGGGGCCTTCGGAGCGGCGGTGGCGCCTTCGCTGATCTCCACCAGCAGCCCGCCCACCGGCACGACGTCGTCGACCGCCGCGTGGAGCTTAGTGACCACACCCGCGACGGGCGACGGCACCTCGGTGTCCGCTTTGTCCGTGAGCACCTCGAGCAGGGGCTGGTCCTTCGTGACGGCGTCGCCTTCCTTCACGAGCCAACGTCCCACCGTGCCCTCGACGACGCTCTCACCCAACTGCGGCATCGTCACTTTGGTCGTCATGCGTGGTCTCCTGGCTGTCGAATCGGCGCCGCGGCACGTGGCTCGTCGGCGCGGGGAGAAGAGTTGCGTCCGCAGCTAACCCTGCGGACGGGTGGGTGGAGGGGGGCCCCACTCGGGCTTTGCCCGATGGGGGAGGGGCGCCGGAACGCCCCTCAAGGTCAAATCGTTCGAGCGCTCGGTCGGGGAAGCTCCGAGGCCCGTGACGCGGGGGCGTCGTTGCGGGCGAACCTTACACGAATTCGTCGGCGCGCCATCCGCGGGAAGCGAGGGTGTGCGCTGGTGCGATCGCGAGCCGAGTGACAGGCTCGGCGCATGGAGGAGCGACCCGAGTCGAGCGCGCGCGAGGCCCCCACGGCGGGGTCCACCGATCGTTCGGACCCTGGACCGGACGACGCCCCGAACGACGCCCCGAACGACGCCCCGGACGACGCCCCGAACGACGCCCCGAACGACGCCCCGAACGACGCCCCGAACGACGCCCCGAACGACGCCCCGAACGACGCTCCGCGCGTGACGCCCGAGCTCGCCTTCGACGAGCCGGTCGACGAGGCGCCCGCCCCCGACGACGACCCCGACGTCCGGGCGCTTCGTCGGCGCGACAAGGCGTTCGTCTTCCGCGTCGTGCTCCGCGCGAGCGTGGCGCTGCTGCTCGGGTTCTGGATCTTTCTCCAGCTCACCAGCACCGACGTGGGCGCCTGCGCCGCGCAGGGCTTCGGCACCGTCACGCAATGAGCGGAGCGGCCTCGATCGTCGCCGCCGACGCGCTCCGCGGCCACGAGCCGAGGCGCTTTGCACGCGGCGGCGCACGGCGTAGGCTCGCGCCCCATGCAGACCCTCGATCGGGAGGACCGCCTTCGCCTCGTCAAGTTCATCTGCTCGTTCGCCTGGGCGGACTT
>JALOQC010000336.1 GCA_025453555.1 Myxococcota bacterium
ACGACTGCTTCGTGTCCTTCCCACGCATGAGCGCAGGTGATCACACCTCGACCGCGACGTCGATCGGGGGCACTCCGTTTTTCAGCAACCTGCTAGAGCGTGATCCAGGATCGGCGTGGAGTGATTCGTGGTCTGGGTGCGTGCGATGGGCGATCCGCGAGCCGAGGAAATGCGGGACATTTTCGAGCGCGAGGGGATGGCTCAGGGTGCGTGCCCAGGGCGCGAAGCGCCCGCGCCGATCCGGGATCACGCTCTAGCTAGAGCGTGGGCGAGAGGCCACGCCGTGGGCCGGCGCCAACGTGCCGATGGACGTCGTGCCTTCTTCGCGCGGCGAGGTCGTGCGGGTTGGGTGGTGTGTGGGGCACGCGGCGACGAGTCGTGTTCCAGCATCTGAGCGCTGCCTGTAGGCGGAGCGGGCAGGCCCCCGTCGTCACTCGCGCCGCGCACGACGCTTGCAGGGTCGCGTTGCGGAGATGCGGCGCATGGAGAGAGAGCGATCGACGACGCGTCCACGTGGACCTTCCCGGCCGAGGAACGTGTAGCGTGCGGACTCTCGCCTCGAACGAACATGAACCGACGCGCCAGCTTCCCATTTCGACTCAAGCTCACGCTCGCCGGAGCGCTGCTCGCCCTCGTGCCGTTGGCGCTGGCGGGGTGGCTCTTGCTCGACGTGAACGCGGACGCCGTCCGTACGCACGCGCGTGAGCACGATCTCGCGGTGGCCGACGACGTCTCGCGGACACTCGGGACGAGCTTCGTGGCGGCTCAGGACGCGCTCGACACGATCGGTCGCGTCCTCGTGGACCGAGCGCTGTCCGAGGACGCCACGCTCGCCCTCGCGACCGCGCTCGTGTCGGGCTCCGAAGAGCTCGACCACGTCGCCGTCTATTCGGCAGAGGGCGCCCTGATCGACGTGATCAAAGAAGAAGGCGCGCGAGCCGTCGTGCCGGAGACCCTCCCGATCGCTTTGCGCCTCGAGGCCGAGACGCACCGTGTGGCGACCGGTCCGGTGGAGCGCGTCACGGGCGAAGCGCCTCGGGCGACGCTCGTCGTACCCTTGCGCGTCGGCGAGGCTCTCTCGGGGTTCGTGCTCACCCGCCTCTCGCTGGAGCCGCTCCAAGCTCGAATCGTTCGGCTCGGAGAGGTGCGCTTCCAACGCGCGACCGCGAGCGAGCTCTTCGTGATCGACGACGAGGGGCGCGTGATCGCCTCGACGAACCCAGACGAGATCTTCCGCGACGCGTCGACGGATCCCGCCGTCGAGGGCCTCGACCTCGGGTCGCTCGGAGGTCGCCTCCAACAGTCCGGTGAGCACGTACTCGCCGGACGGACGTACGTGGGCTCCGTCGTGGGGCTCGAAGCGCGTCCTTGGCTCGTCGTCGTCCGGCGCCCGGAGGAGATCGTGTACGCGTCCCTCTTCCGCATGCGGACGATCGTGCTCGGGACGCTCGCCGTCGTCCTCTTCCTGGCGCTCGTCGTGGCCTTCGTGGTCGCGCGACAGATCACTCGTCCAATCGAGGCGCTCTCTTCGTTTGCGAGCGATCTCGCGGCACGCCGCTTCGACCGGCGCGTCACGATCCAGACCCGTGACGAGCTCGGATTGCTCGGAGACGCCATGAGCCATGCCGCAGCGGACCTCGAGGCGAGCGAGGCGCGCATCGCCGAGGAGGTCGCCATACGGACGGACCTCGGGCGCTACCTGCCGGCCGAGATCGTCGAGGCGGTCGTCAAGCGCGAGCAAGACATGGAGCTCGGTGGCAAGCGGCGAACGATCACCGTGTTGTTCGCGGACGTCGTCGGCTTCACGCCGATCACCGACCGCCTGGCGGCCGAAGAGGTGGTCGCTCTTCTCAACGAGCTCTTCACGATCCTCACCGAGATCGTGTTTCGTCATGGGGGCACCATCGACAAGTTCGTCGGGGACTGCGTCATGGCGATGTGGGGCGCACCGACTCCGCAAGACGATCATGCCGCACGCGCGCTCGCGGCCGCCGAGGACATGATGCGTTGGCTCGAAGCCGGGAACGCGACCTGGGAGCAGAAGTTCGGCGTGAAGATCGAGCTCGCCATCGGTGTCCACTCCGGCGAAGCGATCGTGGGCAACGTGGGAAGCGAGACACGCATGGAGTTCACCGCCATCGGCGACACCGTGAACGTCGCGGCGCGTCTCGAAGCGATCGCGCGGCCGATGCAGGTGCTCGTGACTTCGGCGACTCGCGATGCCGCAGGAACGGAGCGCTTCGACTTGGTCGACGTCGGAACGCGCGAGCTCGCAGGACGCGCCGCACCGGTGCATCTGTGGGAGCTGCGCACGTGACGGCGAACGAGGACAAGAAGACGCTCGACCCCTCCGAGGGCTACCTCGCCGCCGACGCGGTGGTGGCAGACCGCTTCGTCATCCGAGAGCTGCTCGGTGAAGGAGGCATGGGCGCCGTTTACCGCGCCGAGCAACGGGGCCTCAAACGCGAAGTCGCGCTGAAGATCATTCGCCCGGACCGTCTTCATCGCCCTGCCGCGCGTGAACGATTCCTCCGCGAGGCGCGCGTAGCCTCCCTTCTTCGCCACCCAGGCGTCGTCGCGATCCACGACTTCGGCGAGCACGCGGGCGGCCTCTACCTCGCGATGGAGTTGCTCGACGGTCCGCCGCTGCGCGTTTGCGTCGACGAGCACCTTCCGCTTCTCCCGTGGTCACGGGTGATCGCGGTTGCCGTCGCGATCGCGGACGTGCTCGATGCCGCGAGCACGGTGGGGCTCGTGCACCGCGATCTGAAGCCCGAGAACGTGATCCTTCACCGGGAGCCGAGCGGCGCGGAACGCGTCGTCGTCGTGGACTTCGGGCTCGCGTTCGTCGCGGAAGGAGACGAAGAGGTTCGGCGAATGACCCGCGAAGGTGTTCTTGCCGGTACTCCGGAGTACATGTCGCCGGAACAGTGTCGTGGGAGCCTCGAGCTCGGTTCCCCTTCGGATGTGTATTCCCTCGGTGTGATGCTTTACGAGATGGCGGTCGGTCGCACACCGTTTCAAGGCGAAACGACGTTGATTCTGTCGCGGCACCTCTTCGTGCCCGTGAAGCCGTTGCGGCAATCCGCCCCCGAGGGACGCGAGGTGCCTTCGGCGCTCGACGAGTTGGTCCAGCGGATGATGGCGAAGGACGCACGCGATCGACCCACCGCCGCGCAGGTTCGAGAACGGTTGCTCGGGATGGATCACGACGTGGCGGAGCGCATGAGCCCCCACGCGGGCAACGCGTCGCGCACGGGTCGCAGCGCGCGCATGATCAGCCGCGCCGCGAGTCAGATGCCACCGGCGCCCATCGCGAGCCACTCGGTGGGCCTCGCGTGGGTGGGTCCGCCGGACGAAGCGCTCGAGCTGGCCTTGGCCGCGAACGGCATCGTCATCGTCCCGCAGGACGAAGCCGCGGTCGTGTTCCTCGCGACGCCAGGTGCAGATCCCAGCGGTCACCACGGCCTCCCCGTGATCGTGACGGCTCCTGCGACGGACGCTGCGGCTCTGGCCGCGCTTCTGCGCGCGGGGGCGGCCGACGTCTACGTGCCAGACGCGGGTCCCGCGTCGCTTGCAAAGAAGATCATCCGCGCCGCGCGCCGGCCACACAGATCATGAACCATCGTACGTTTCGTGTTCCATCCACGGCGGCCTACGGGCTCGCATCCCTGCTACTCCTCACGTCCACGGTCTTCGTCGGAGCGACGAGGACGCGAGCACAGACCGTCGAGACCTTCGAGTACACGGTCGTGCCGGGCGATTCGTGCGGCCGCATCGCGCAACGCTTCTACGGGGCTTGGCGACGGTTCGACGTCATCCTCCGTTTCAATCCACGTTTGACGGAGGGAGTGCAGCGCGGCGCGTGTGGACCGTTCCTTCGACCTGGAGTCGTCCTGACGCTTCCGACGGTGTACGTGGATGGGGGCCCGACGGCCGCTCCGTCGACTCCCGACCCCGACGCGCGCGTCGTGCGAACGGTTCGCGACGTCCAAGCCGCCGAACCGGAGGCGAGATGGGAACGCGCATCGCGCGGGCAGGCGCTCTGGCGGGGTTGGCGCGTGAACACCCTCGAACGCTCCGCGGCAGACGTGACGTTTCGAGACGCGAGCCGGATCGCGCTCCGAGAGAACACGTTGATCGTGATCTACGGAGCCGGAGCATCGACCGCGCGCCGAGAGACGTCTCGGGCGACGCTCGAACGCGGGCACCTGCGCAGCAGGCTCGCGGAGCTGCGCTTGGAGGTCGAGACGCCCACCGGCCTCGCGGAGCTGGCGACGGGAAGCGCGTTGGTGGGTGTCGACGCCGAGGGAACGACACGCGTCTCGAACTTCGAAGGAGACCCCGCCTCGGTGCGTGGGCGCCAAGGCCGCGTCGCCGTGAGGGAGGGGTTCGGGTCGAAGGTCGTTCGAGGTGCGAGGCCGAGTCGTCCACGTCCGCTTCCGCCCGCACCGACGTGGCTCGAAGGCCCGCGCCGGTTCGTCGGCCTCGCTCCGTACGGCGCGACCGTCGTGGGCAGCTGGAGCGCGGTGGAGGTGGCTCGTCGATATCGCGTCGAGGTCGTCGACGGAGAAGGCGACATCGTCGCCGCGACCGAGGTGCCGGCCGAGGTCACGCGCTTCGAGCTGCACCAGTTCCCCGAGGGCTCGTACCGAGTCCGCGTGTCGACGATCGACGGCGACTTCTTCGAGAGCCGCCCGTCCGATGCGCGAGAGCTCGAGGTGGCGTTCGGTCGCCTGAACGTACCCACGGACGCGGTCGCACCCGACCCGTCGGACGAGCCTGCACCCCCGTCCGTGGTGCTCGGCGCTCGTTTCCAAGCTCCCGACGGTGTCGTCTGCTCGTTGGGGGGAGAGGCCGGGCGCGAGCTCGTCTTCTCGCAGGTGGGTCCACAGGAAGTTCGTTGCGTGGACGACGAAGGTCGTCCCACCGGCACCTACGCGGTGTCGGTCGACGCGCCGGCGCTCACCCTCGAGATCCCGGAGCTCGTTCGTGGTCAGACCGCTCGGGTCCTCGTGCGCTCCGACTCTCCACTCCCGGTCGGACTTCGCCTCCGCGGCGACGGCATCGACGCCCCGCTCGAACCTCGCGATGGAGTGTGGGTGGCGAGCTTCGAGACGGAGGAGAGCCCGTCGGAGCAGTCGGTCACCGTGGTCGCAGGCGAGGTCGTCCTCGGAGAGCAAAGCGTGCGGATCTCCGAAGCGGCCGAGGACGCCGTGCCCGAGCCCGCCGAGGCCGCGACCGAACCCGAAGATCCCGAGCCCGTGTTGGCTCGTCCGCCGACACCGTTCGCCGCCATCAGCCATCCAGACCTCGTGGCGCTTCGCGATGCCCCGGGGGACGACCTCGCCGTGTCCATCGGTCTCGGCTCTCTCGGAGATCATCCCGGTCGTGATGCGCACCTCCGACTCGACGCTCTGGTGGCAGGTACGCTGGCAGAGCGTGTTCGAGTCGCCGCGGGGATCGTCCGCGACTTCGCCGAGATCGGGGACCGAGCCGTGCCGCGCGGGGATGGCGACCTGCGATTCGAGATCGATGGGACGTCGCGCTTTGCAGGCCCATGGCGCCTCGGTGGAGGAGCAACGCTCTTCGCTCCGACCGGACGTCGAATGCTGGACGCCCGCACCCTCGACACCTTCCGAGTCGGGGGACAGCTCGACGTCGACTACGTGCGTGGGACGTTCGCGGTGCGAACACGCCAAGGTGCGCTCGTCGATTCGAACGCCGGGCTACGTGCGTGGGTCTCGACGTACGGCGCCAGCTGGCGCGCGCACGACCAAATCAGCCTCGGCGCCGAAGCGCAGCTGACCCTCGGACGCGACTCGGCGACCGACCAGCTGGTGGTGCTCGCTACGGTCGGCCTCGGAACGGAGCTGCGATTCGGGGGTTCCGCGTTCGTCCTCGGGGCACGAGTCGGGCTCAGCGACGACTCTTGGAGTCGGGTCGGGGCGGTGACCCTCGCGCTCGGGTGGCGGGTGAGCTTCGACGAAACCATGCCCTGAGCACACGGACGATACTGCGGTTCGCTTCGAACCATGCCCGAGGAGGGCCCCGAGGAGGGCCCCGAGGAGGGCCCCGAGGAGAGCCCCGAGGAGAGGAGGGACGGCGACGTCGGCGACAGGCCCTTTCGGTTCTCAGGTCGGTCGTAGCCGCTGAGCGCGGGAGCGGCATCGATGGTAGCGTCGGCAAGTGTCCACGAAGACCACCTTGCCTTGGAGCGAAGACCACGCGCACGCGACGGTCGACACCCTGCGTGTGATCGTGCGCGAGGGACCCGCGAGCGGGACGACCTGTACCGCGGAGCGCGAGACCCTCAGCGTCGGCTCTGCGCATGGCAACGACTTGGTCGTCGAAGACCCGACGGTGTCACGCTTCCACGTCGAGCTCCGGCACACCTCGCACGGCGTCGGTGTGCGCGACACCGGATCGACCAACGGTGTCTTCGTCGGCGCGATTCGGATCGGTGACGGCGTCGTCCCCTTCGGTACCCAGCTCCGGCTCGGCCGGACCACCATCGAGATCCTCGAAGGCGAGCCGCGCGAGATCGCGGTGCACGTGGGCGACTCGCTCGGTGAGCTGCACGGGCGCAGCCCCGCGATGCGTAGGCTGATGAGCCAGATCGAACGTGCGGCACGGACCGAGGCGTCGGTGTTGATCGTCGGCGAGTCCGGTACCGGGAAGGAGCTCATCGCGCGCTCGCTGCACGACCTCGGGCCCCGCGCAGAGAAGCCCTTCGTCGTGGTCGACTGCGGCGCGCTCGCCCCCAACCTCGTGGCGAGCGAGCTCTTCGGACACGAGCGCGGCTCCTTCACGGGCGCCGATCGCCAGCACGTCGGTGCGTTCGAGCGGGCGAGCGGCGGCACGCTCTTCCTCGACGAGATCGGCGAGCTCCCACCGGAGCTGCAGCCGATGTTGCTCGGCGCGCTCGAGCGACGACGGTTTCGTCGGGTCGGGGGCACCAAGGACATCGAGGTCGACGTACGGGTCGTCGCGGCGACGCACCGTGATCTGCGCGCAGAGGTCAACGACGGGCGCTTCCGTCTCGACCTGTACTACCGCCTCGCCGTGGTGCCGCTGCGGGTGCCTGCCCTGCGCGAGCGACTCGAAGACCTCGAGCTGCTCGTCGATCGTTTCTTGCGCGAGCTCGGCAGCGATGCGTCCGTCGACACGCTCTTCCCAGAGTCGTTCCGCGCGTCGCTGCGCGCTCACCCGTGGCCCGGCAACGTCCGCGAGCTGAAGAACGTCGTCGAGGCCACCGTCGCGATGGGCGAGCCCCTGGTCGACCTGATCGACACGAGCGGGATCGACCGCGGCTCGCGCCCCCCCGTCGACGTCGACGGCATCCCGATGGCTCCTCTCTATCCGCTCGCCTACAAGGACGCACGCGCCGCGCTCGTGCACGAGTTCGAGCGCCGCTACATCCAGCACTGGCTCGAGCAGACGCAAGGCAACGTGGCCCACGCCGCCCGCGAGGCGAAGATGGATCGCTCGCACCTTTTCCACCTGTTGCGCCGCCACGACCTCCGCGACGAACGCTGACCGAACGCCAGGCGACTAGAGCGCATCTCATGACCTCCCGCGGCCGCTTCGCGGCATCCGCACGCCGCTCGCCGCCATCCACTCACGCTCGAAAATGCACCACATTTCCTCGGTTCGCGGACGCGGCGATC
>JALOQC010000337.1 GCA_025453555.1 Myxococcota bacterium
GATCTCGTTTCCGGGAGCGTCGACGCTGTCAGATACCGAGACGATCTCGTTCTCGAGAGTGTCGAGACTCTCGGACGTCGCGAAGACCTCGACTTCGAGGGCGTCGACGCTGCGGTGAAACGGAGGACCTCGTTCCAGGAAGCGTCGACGCTCTTCGACTTCGGCCACCCACCGAGCGGTCGTCGCTGACGCGCAACCGATCGGATTGTCGCGGACGTGGTCATGCCACGGTCGACCTCCGTTCCCCCGCACGCCAGCTCATGGTGCGTCTGGAACCTTACGGTGATCGCGGCATCGAGGTCGGACCGAGCCTCCGATCGTCACACGAATCTACCCCAATCAGGGGAGGCCGATCCGAAGTCGGTTCACTACGATACGTGCGACACGACGGTGAGCGTGGGATCGGCCTCGTCACCGAATGGGCCTCGAAACGTGATGCGAAGTCTCTTCCTACTGATGCCAGTCCTCATGAGCTGTGGGAGCGATCCGACGGGCCCCATCTGGGCAACGCGATACGACCCGGATCGGGACTGCCTGGGCCCGTCGGAGGAGATCGGACGGTATCCGGGTCGTTCTCCGCGCGTCATCGAGGACACATCGGCTTGGATTCGCAACCACGCGACGAGTGAGCTCTGGTTCCTGAACACCACCACCGACCTCGCGCATCTCGACGAGGACTGGGAGGTTGCGGAGTGCAACGCTCGTCCCTGCGTGGCCGACATCGGACCGGGAGGCGCGACATTCACGCGTTGTCCCGGCGACGCGGACGCGGGATCGTCGGGTCCGGGAGCGCCGGATGCGGACTGATTCCCGGGAGCCTCGCGAGATCCGAGGAGGCTGTCTCGCGATGCGCTTGGTAGTGCTGCGAGCGCCGCCAACCGGGGTGCCAGTTTGGATGACGGACTTCTACCGTGGAAACGACTGATGCGTTGCTCTCTTCTTTTGCTTCTGTCCTTCATCGCGGGTTGCGACGACCCGACCGGCCCGATCTTGGCGGGACGCTACGACGTCGACCGCGACTGTATCGGGGCGCTCGAAGAGATCGGAAGGTATCCAAACGCGGGCTCTTCTCGAATCATCGAGGACAGTTGGGCGTGGATTCGAAACATCACGACGGGCGAGCACTGGTGGCTTTGGACGACTTCCGACCTCCGATATCTCGACGAGGGCTGGGAGGTCTGCAACGAGCTCAATTGCCCACTCATCGCGGAGTTCCGCTTCGGAGATAAACCGGGTTGTGAAGACGACGTGGACGGGGGACCGTCGGGTCCGGGGGCACCTGATGCGGACTGATTTTGCCGTGAGCTTCGCACCCGCCCTCATCGCCCTCGTCGCTGCGTGCTCGTCCGACACCGCCCGCGTGGACGCTGGCGTCGACGCGGGCGTCGTGGATACGGGCGCAGGCGACGTCGGCCTCGACGCTCCCGAGGGGCCTCATCCTTGGCTCGCGTGCGTGTCCGGTCCTTGCGTCGAGGGGATGCGCGTCGAGTTCAGCAATCAGCCCTCCGAGCGGAGCTGTCGCTGCGACGTGTCGTGCGAAACCGACGACGACTGCGGGAGCGTCGCGAGCAACGCGCGCTGCGTGGTGGTCGGTCGTTTCGGTCGGTGCTCGATCCCCTGCACGCCCGCGTGTCCGGAGGGGCTCGTCTGCGTGGACGACAGCGTGGCAGGGATGGCTTGCGCGGCCCCGCTCTGACGCGCTCGTCGTAGGGTTCGCGACCTGGCAGCCTGTTCGCGCGAGACGCCGTCCGCCGCCAGCCGGAATGCCGGTTTGGATGACGGACTTCCACCGTGGAAACGACTGATGCGTTGGTCTCTTCTTTTGCTCCTGTCCTTCATCGCGGGTTGCGACGACCCGACCGGCCCGATCTTGGCGGGGCGCTACGACGTCGATCGAGACTGTCTCGGCGCGCTCGAGGAGATCGGAAGGTATCCGAACGCTCGCTCGTATCGAATCGTCGATGGTGAGTCGGCGTGGATTCGAAACGTCGCGACGGGCGAACACTGGTGGCTTTGGTCGAGTTCCGACCTCCGACATCTCGACGAGGACTGGGAGGTCTGCAACGACCTCAACTGCCCGCTCATCGTGGAGTTCATCCTCGAAGGTGAACCACGCTGTGAAGACGACGAGGACGCCGGTTCGTCGGCGCCGGATGCGGACTGAGCTCGCCACACACACCGTGCATCGTCGGCGCGTGCTCGCTCCTGTCGACGTCGATGAACGCTACCGACGCTAGCGACGGCCGAGCACTACGTCGCCGATCATCGAGTACTCAACGGGCAGCGCGCTCGGAAAGTCCCGCGGGAAGACGGTGCATCGAACCTTACCAAGAAGCACCGCGCTCACGAAATCGACCATGCCTCCATCGAACTCGTACACGTGCGGACCCCGACCGGTGACGCACACGGTCCACCGGTCGGGGTCGGCATGGGCTCGGTTCCACCAACAGACATCCCCGTTGTAGGTAAGCCCCCACGGCAGCCACCCTTCGGGCTCTGGAAAGAGCGGCATGGGGAAGAGATCTGGTAGGTCGGACCGAACTACGCGCATACTCTCGAGCGATTGCATCGCATCGAAGAGAAGGTTGGCTGCCCCGAACACCGACAGGAAGTGATCCACCACTCCCTGTCCCCTCCGCTCCACGAAGGTCTTGTAGTCGGAAGGGAGCGTACCCGTGACGGCTTCGGCAGCGAGCCAGTCGCAATCGAAAGCGCGATACTTCGAGGCTGAACTCAGCCCGAACGAGAGACAGCTCTCGAGAACTTCGATTTTCGCTGTAGGCACCTGGTCTCCTCGCGACTCCGATATCGCTGGCTCTACGCCCGTACTGCTCGTCGGTCCGCGGCTACTCGAGGCATGCCCGCACCGCGCGCCGACGGCTTCGCAAGAATCGAAACCGAGTTGGGTCGAGGTGAGCGCACATCGGGAGCGCCGATCGGTCGAAGCGGATCTCCCGCTCGGTGACCATCAGCCGGACGAGTCGGTCGCCGTCCAGGAGCCGGATCTCGCCGGCGGAGACCCCGACGACGCGTAGGTCGACGCCGCAGCCTCGTTCGGAGTCGTGGCTCAGGGAGGCGTACGACACGACGGTCGGCCGAACGGAGAGGCACGCGTCGCCCGCGTCGGTGGTGTCGTCGTAGTTCCCGACGAAATGCGCGGGAATCTCCGGCGCTTCGGCGGTCGCTTCGATCGCGAACGCACCGACCGCGAACAGGCCGATCGAGCAAAGAACCATGAGTCTCCAACGCGTCATGGCTCTCGTCGATGCCGAGCACGTTCCTCGCGGGTCACCGTGAACGAGGTACCACCGTCTAGATCCGATCTCACTCGTCCGCGTCGTCTCCGAAGAGCACGGCCAGCGCGAGCTCGACGTCCCCGAAGGGCTCGGCGCGAACGCGTTCGTGGCGGTCGGCCACGAGGACTTCGGTGTAGCCGTCCGGGTGCCAGCGGAGGACCGAGAGGGTCTCTTCGTGGGGATCGAGGATCCAGTAGTGGGCGACTTCGTGGCGGTGGTAGACGCGCTTCTTGCGGACGAGATCGTTCCTTCGGTTCGACGAGAGGATCTCGCAGACCCAGTCGGGTCGGGTCGTGATGGGGACTTCGTCGGGGGGGCCCGCGAGGCGCTCGCGACGCCAGCCGGCGATGTCAGGGCGGAAGATCTGATCGTTCTCGAAGCGGACCTCGACCGCGGTCGCGAACCACCAGCCGCTGGGGAAGCGGCCTCCGGGCCGGCGGTCGTAGGGACCGACAGCGCGGGCGAGGCGGCCCTGCGCCAGACCGTGGCGACCGGAGGCGGGCTCTTTCGGTGCCAAGACTCCGTCGACGATCTCGTGGTGCCGCTCGTCCTCGGGGATCGCGAGCAGGTCGTCGATCGTCGCGACGCGGCGCGGCTCACTCACGTGCGCATCGTACCGCTCGCGGGGTTTGGGCGCATCGATCCCACCGCGCAGATCGGAGCTCACTCGTCCGCATCATCTCCAGAATGCGTCGGCTCGCGTCGAGCCTCCGCTACGCGCTCCATGGGCTGTCGCGCCACTTCGTGCGGACCCTCGTGCGACGCATCGCTGGGCTCGGCGGGCTCCGCGCGTGGCAACTCTGACACACGCACGCGGATGCGTTCGACCCAGACCTCGGCGGCATCCAGATCGGCGCCGAGGGCTTCGCGCAGTGCCTCGTCACGGCGGCTCTCGAGCCAACGTCGCACCTCCTCGGGTGAGAGCCACTGCGCCTCGCGTCGCTCGCGCATCGCTTCGCCGCCTCGCTTGGGGAGCTTGTCGACGACCCGCGCGACGATCTCGGCGGACGAGAGCGCGCCGGCCCCTGCGAACGCGATCGGGAGCCACGCCGAGAGATCGAACGCGAGCAGCGCGCCGAAGGCGACCACGCACGCGCCCGCCCCGCCGAGCAACAGCCGCGTGCGCCACCGTGATCCGCGACCCTCCTCGTCGAGCTCACGACGGGTGGTGCCCGCCGACCGCGCCCGCTCGGCGACCGCGCGCTCGAAGCGCAGCGTGGTCGCGGCTTCGAGGACCAGCTCCGTGGCGAGCGTCAGATCCGAGAGCTCGTGACCTCGAAGGCGGCCGGTGCCGCGATAGCCGCGGTGGTCGCCGCGTTGTCGGATGACGTCGGCGAGCGCCCCGATGAGGCCGTCCCAGAGCGTGAGCACCGCCGAAGGGTCGTCGAGCGAGCCGAGCGCTTCGTGCACGCGTTCGCGTCGCGCCGCGTCGGATTCGTCCGGTGGCGGATCGCGGAGCAGCTCCTCGACGCGCGGATGCCTCATCGGGACCAACGGTACGCGCGCGTGATCTCGGCCACCTCGACGACGTAGCGCTCGTACCAGCGCTCGCGGCCCAGCTCCTGCGCGAGCACGTGCTCCCTTTCTCGCTTCCACGCGGCGACGCTCGCCTCGTCGGGCCAGTAAGAGAGCGCGATCTCGACCGTCCCGTCGTGCGCGCTCACGAACTCCAGGCATCCGAAGTCGTTCAACGCGAGCTCACGGAGCCGCGCTGCGACACGCGAATACTCGTCGTCTGCGTCGCGCACCTGGGCTCGGAAGATCACGACGACCATGGCGCCTCCGCGAAGCCTCTACCACGCGCTTCTTCGCCGCGCCGAGCGCAGTGCGAGTCCGCGCCGGATTCGATGGGCGACGGGGCTCGGTCCACGACGCTACCCTTGCCACGATGTACCGCTTCGGCTTCGGGTTGATGTGGGTCGTCGGCACGTTCGGGTGTGGCGGGTCGGACGGCGCATCCGATGCCGCGCCGTCGGATGCGCCGTCGGATTCGTCTTCGGACGCGCACGAGGACGCCGGCGTGGCGGACGGCGGCTCTCCGCTCGGGCCCTACCCACCCGTCACCGACTTGCCCGCGCGCGACGCGTTGCCCGATCTCTTCATGAGCTTCGACGGGACGCGTCGCGCTTCCGACGTGTCGGAGTGGGAGGCTTGGCGGCAGGACGAGCTTCGCGACTTGTTCGCGTTCTACCAGTACGGGTATGCGCCCTCGGACGAGGTCCCAGTGACGGTCGAGGTCGTGGTCTCGGAGCCGGATTTCATCCCAGACCAGGTGCGCTACGACGAGCTCGCGGTTCGACTCGGCGACCTCGGTTTGGTCGTGCACGTCGCGCTCTTCACGCCGCACGGCGTCGACTCTCCGCCGGTGTTCGTGGCGCCCAACCGCTGCGGGAACCAGGAGGTGACCGAGGATCCGCGGGTTCGAGCCACGACCGCGTGGCAAGGCGACAACTGCGGATCCACCGTCGAAGAGTCTCGGGGTGTCCGCGCGTATCAATGGCCGATTTCGAGCATCGCCGAGGCGGGTTTTGCGTTCGCGACCTTTCACGAGAGCGAGATCGATCCCGACGACGAAGAGCACGACTTCGCCAACGGTGTCCATGCGGCGCTGGTCGACTCCGCGCGAGATCCACGGATCCGTTGGGGCCGCGTCGCGGCGTGGGCCTGGGGCGTGTCGCGCGTGATCGACGGTCTTCTCGAGCACGGCACGGTCGACGCCACGCGGATCGCGGCGGTGGGGCACTCGCGGCGCGGCAAGACCGTGCTGCTCGCCGCCGCCCACGACCCACGCATTGCGCTCGTGATCGCGCACCAGTCCGGTACCGGAGGTGTCGCGCTCCACCGCAGCCTGGAGGGCGAGACGCTCGAGCTGATCAACGCGCTCTTTCCTTCGTGGTTCAACGACGTGTTCCCGACGTTCGCGCGGCGCGAGCTCCAGACACCCGTCGATCAACACCAATTGATCGCGCTAGTGGCTCCTCGCGCGGTGCTCGCCACCGACGGTAGCGACGACCGTTGGGCGGATCCCGACGGCGCGCGGGCCGCGGTGCTCGCGGCTTCCCCCGCGTGGGAGCTCTACGGCGCGCCCGGCGTGGTGCTCGACGACGCGGGAGCGCCGACGCTCGACGGTCCGCTCGCGTGGCACCTCCGACCGGGAGATCACGACCTCACCGACGACGATTGGGCGACCTTCTTGGAGTTCGCGCGGCGCCGCGGTTGGTGACGGTCAGCGCCCCGCTCAATCGACCAACGGGGCGAAGAGCACTTCGACGTCGGCTTCGGTGAGCGTGTCCACCTGCGGCAGCTCGCCGTGGAGGATCGCGTCGGCGAGCTTTCGCTTCTTCTGCTGGAGCTGGAGCATGCGCTCCTCGACGCTGCCGGCGACGAACATGTCGTACACGAACACTGGCTTCTTCTGGCCGATGCGGTAGGCGCGATCGGTCGCCTGCTCTTGCGCCTGCGGGTTCCACCACGGGTCGTAGTGGATCACGGTGTCCGCGCTCACGAGGTTGAGCCCCGTGCCGCCCGCCTTGAGGCTGATGAGGAAGACGTCCGCCTTACCCATCTCGAACTGATCGCAGAGTCCCTGACGATCTTTCGTGTTTCCGGTCAGCATCAAATGCGGAAGTCGCTTCTCCGTGAGTCCGTCCGAGAGCAGCTTCAGCATCGAGGTGAACTGGCTGAAGATCAGGATGCGGTGGCCGTCCGCGAGCTGCTGGTCGACCAGCTCCATCGTGGCTTCGTACTTCGCCGACTGCTTCACGAAGCGCGCGGCGTCCATCTTCACGAGGCGCGGATCGCAGCAGAGCTGGCGGAGCTTCATCAGCGCGTCGAGGATCGGCACGGTGGAGCCCGCGAGGCCCTTCTTGCGGATCGTCTGGCGCACCTTCGCGTGCGCGGCGACGCGGATCGCCTCGTAGAGCTCGCGCTGCTTGCCCACGACCTCGACCGGGCGGAGCAGGCGCGTCTTCGGCGGCAGCTCCTTGGCCACGTCGCTCTTCACGCGCCGCAGGATGTAGGGCGAGACGATGTCCCGGAGCGCGAGCAGGCGCTCTTCGTCGCCGTACTTCTCGATCGGGATGCGGTACCAGCTCCGGAAGCGCTCTTCGCTGCCGAGCAGACCCGGGTTCAAGAAGTCGAACAGACTCCAGAGCTCACCGAGGTGGTTCTCGACCGGAGTGCCGGTGAGGCACAGCCGATGCCGCGAGTCCATCGCGCGCACGCTCTGATGCACGCGGCTCTTGCGGTTCTTGATCGCGTGAGCCTCGTCGAGGATCACGTAGTGCCAGGGCTGCTGCGCGAGCTTCTCCTCGTCGCGGATGAGGATCGGGTAGCTCGTGAGCACCACGTCGGCGCCGCAGCCGTGGTACTCGACCACCGAGATGTGCGGCGCGAACTTCCGCACCTCACGCGCCCAGTTCCCCATCAGCGAGGTCGGCGCGATCACGAGCGTGGGCAGGTCCATGCGCCCCTCGGCCTTCTCGGTCGCGAGGTGACTGATGGTCTGCAGCGTCTTGCCGAGGCCCATGTCGTCGGCGAGCACGCCGCCCTTGTCGTGCGCGCGCAGGAACTGGAGCCAGCCGAGGCCCTCGCGCTGGTAGGGGCGCAGCGTCGCCTGCAGACCCTCCGGCTCGTCGCGGCGCGGCGGCTCCTTCGGCAGCACGAACGCTCGCTCGCGCACGCCTTCGTCGTCTTCCCAACGCAGCTCTTCGGTGGCGTCGGGGCTCTTGAAGACGTCGTCGAGCGACTCGAGCGCGGCCGCGCGCCCGACCGGGAATCGGATCTCGTCCGAGCCTTCGTAGAGCTCGATCACCACCCGCAGCAGCGCGCGCAGACGCTCGCGATCGACGGAGATGTGGTGGGTGTCGCTGACCTGGAGCGCGAAGGTCTCGCGCACGCCCCGCGAGAGCGCGGCCAAGCTGTCGCCCTCCGCACCTTCGTCGAGGATGTCGAGCAGCGCGGGCATCAGGCTCACGCGTTTGCCGCCGACGTCGACCCCGAGCTCGAGCGCGAACCAATCGGGTTTCTCTTCGTCGTCCACGCGCCGAACGTTCGCGTAGAACGCCGGCTTCTCTTGGACGACCTGGAAGGGATACTTCGGATCGATCGCGATCTTCCAGCCGAGCTGCTGGAGCTGCGGGAGCGCGTACGCGGTGAACGCGCACTGCGCGTGGCGGCCCTCGCCGAGGCGCACGAGGTAGTCCGCTTCGATGTCGGGTGGGACGCCGACCATGTCGAACGCGTCGATCTCGACCGCGCCGAAGCTCTCGAGGACGCGGCGGGCCTGGCGCTCCGCCTCGCGGTTGCGCAGCACCGTCCGGACACCTTCGCGCGAGGCAGAGAAGAAGCGCTCCTGGAGGTCGTTCGCGCGGACGATCTGGCCGATCTCGACGTAGTCGAACGAGAGCTCGAGCAGCGGCGCGTCGACCTCGTCGAGCTTGTTGCCGTGGGCGTCGCGGGCGACGAAGACCTTGTCGCAGAACACGCGCAGGCGTGGCACCAGCGGGCCCGCGTAGACCTCGCCCGCGGGCACCTCGCGGAGCACGTCCTCGCGACGGAGCCGTACCTCGTGGAGGCTGTGAAGGGCGGCTCCGTACTCCGTGCCGCCCTCCGCTTCGTCTTCCTCCGCGTCCTCTTCGAGGTCGGCTCGCGGGTCGTGTGCCGCGAGCTCTTCCGTGATGTCGCCCGGTGTTCGGGCTTGCCGCGTCTCGAAGGGATCGAGCGTGAGACGGGCCGTCGATGTCGATGTCACGCGGCCTTAGATCACACGCAGGATCCCGAAACAAGACGGAAAGACGCCGGGGGATCGTGCGTCCGAACGGTCGCGCCGAGGCTGGATCGAAGTGAAGGGCCGAGGACGCGGAAGTGGCACTGCGGCTTGCACGAGGCCCGGAGGGAGTGTGGCAGGGGGGTGCGACGTCGAGCTCAGCGGCACTGACCGCCGAGGCGCTCGACCTCCACGCGGATCGCGGCCAGGTCGGCGTAGCTCGGATGCAGCTCGCAGATGCGCTCGTAGGACTTCACGGCCTCCCGACCCTGACCGCTCTCGCGGTAGCAGTCGCCTTCGAGGCGCAGGCGGGCCGCGCTCGGAGGGAGCGACGCCGCGTCGAGGATCGCGAGGCAGCGGCGCGGGTCGCCCGAACGCAGCGCGGCACGCGCGTCGGCGAGGGGGTCGGGCGCCGTCGACACGAAGGGCGCGGGAGGCAGCTCGTTCGTGTCGTTCGTCGGCGTCGGCGTGACGGGGCGCGTGGTCGTGCGGCGAGGCGGGACTCGGTTCGTGCGCTCGGCGCGATCCGTCGCGCCCTCCTCCTCGGGGATGGGCGGGGTGGCCTCTCCGACCGGAACCTCGTCACCACCCGCCGGTGCCGCCGCGACGGTGGTCGGGGCGTTCGCGGGATCCGTCGGATTCGGGACCGAGTTGGCGGCGGGGCCGAGCGGGCTCGCGACGGGGCCCGAACCGGCGCTCGTCGCGCTCGTGGAAACGACCGCCGCCGGCGCCGCTTCGAGCGACGACTGCTCGTCTCGGCTGCCGAGGAGCGCGAGCACCGCACCCGCCGTGAGCGCGCCGGCCAAGAGCGCGAGCGCGACCCAGAGCCAGCGCCCGCCGCTCGTCGGGAGCACCACCGCGTCCATCGACCCGACCGAGCCTTCCGCCCATGCGCCGGAGCTGGTCATCGACGACGCCGCGCTCGCGGCATGAGGTCCCGAGTCCGTCGCGAACGAGCCGGAGCTCGGTGCGGGGTGCGGTGCCGCGGGGTACGGTGCTGCGGGATGCGGCGTCGCGGGGTATGGGCCCGACGACGCGAGGGCCGACGCACCGGCGGCCGGGGCGGACGTGCTCGCACCGAGCGGCGGGAGGGCGGATGCCGCGACGGCCGGAGGCGTCACGGGACGCAGCGGCGCGGTGTTCCCCGCGGGCGCCGACTGTTGCTCGAGCTCGCTGAAGGTCGCGATGCGAAAGCCCGGCGCGGGCGTGGGATCCGCGCGCACCGGCTCGACCGAGACCGACGCGAGCCCGAGGCCCCCGCTGCCGGCGAGCTTCGTCGCCATGCCTGCCCGCGGTGCGGCCTTCGTCGGTGCGATCAGCGCGAGCCACGCATCCGCGAGCTCGACCGGGGTCGCGTACCGGAGGTCGCGATGCCGCGTCATCGCGCGCGCGACGATCGACTCGAGCGCGGCCGGCAGCTCCGGACGCAGCACGCGCAGGGGCGTGACCTTGCCGTGCAGGATCGCGAGGATGAGATCGCTCGGCGTCGTCGCGACGAAGGGCGGCGTGCCCGCGAGCGCTTCGTAGAGGATCACGCCGAGCGCGTACACGTCGGTGCGCGCGTCGAGGTCGGGCTCCGCGCTGAGCTGCTCGGGCGCCATGTAGCGCGGTGTGCCGAGCACCTGACCGGTGCGCGTGAGGCGCTCCTCGTTCGAGTAGACCTTGCTGATCCCGAAGTCGAGGATCTTCACCTGCACGCCGTCGGGCGCCTCGCAGAGGAAGACGTTGTCGGGCTTGAGGTCGCGGTGCACGACGCCCGCGCGGTGGGCGGCCCCGAGCCCGGCCGCGACGCCCGCGACGATCGGGGAGAGCGCCTCGGGTGCGAGTCGTTGCTCGCGACGCATGCGGGCGCCGAGGGTCTCGCCTTCGAGCAGCTCGATGACGAGGAAGAGCCGGCCGTCCGGGAGCTGACCGTACGTCTCGATCCGGACCACCGCGGGGTTGTCGATGGTGCTGAGCACCTCGGCTTCGCGGCGCAGGCGCGCGACGGCTTCGCGATCGTCGGCGATGGACGCCTTGAGGAGCTTGAGCGCGAAAGGACGCTGCGTGGCGAGGTCGGTCACGCGGTAGACGCGCGCCATCCCGCCTTCGCCGAGCTCGGACTCCACGCGGAAGCGCCCCGCCAGGACCTGCCCGGCGACGACTGCTTCGACCGACCCCACCGCGTGCATGCGAGCTCGAAACCTCTCTTCCACGGAGCCTCGGAGAGACCCCAGCGAAGCTTGCCCCGAAAGAATCGGGGAGACGCCGCGCCGGACGCAAGCGCGACCGTGCGTGCTGTCTGCTTTCGACGGTGGACGGGAGTCGGTTCTTCGTTGCAACGAAGACGACGCCCGAAGTGCGACTCTCTTGCCACGCACTTTCGCGCGCTTACACGTAGCGACCTATGGCACTCGTACGCCGCGTCGGGTTCTTCCTGCTGACCAACCTCGCCGTCATGCTCGTGCTCGGCGGCATCTACGCGATCCTCGATCGTTTCGGCCTGATCCCGAAGGAGGGCCTCGGCAGCGACTGGGTCCCGCTCCTGCTCTTCAGCCTCGTCTGGGGCATGGGCGGCGCGTTCCTCAGCCTCGCGCTCTCCAAGACGCTCGCGAAGATGGCGGTGCGCGCGCAGGTGATCCGGCAGCCGCGCAACGAGGTCGAGCACTGGCTGCTCACCACCGTCGCACGCCAAGCCCAAGCGGCCGGCATCGGCATGCCGGAGGTCGCGATCTACGACGCGCCCGACATGAACGCGTTCGCCACCGGCGCGCGCCGCGACGCTGCGCTGGTCGCCGTCTCCACGGGCCTGCTGCGCGGGATGCGACGCGAGGAGGTCGAGGCGGTGCTCGCGCACGAGGTCAGCCACGTCGCGAACGGCGACATGGTCACGATGGCGCTGCTGCAGGGCGTGCTGAACGCGTTCGTGATCTTCTTCAGCCGTGCCCTCGCGCGCATCGCCGACACCGCGCTCTCCCGTGGCGAAGAGCGCCGCGGCCCGAGCGGCTTCTACTACCTGTTCGTGTTCTTGTTCGATCTGATCTTCGGCGTGCTCGCGACGGTGATCGCGATGTGGTTCTCGCGGATGCGCGAGTACCGCGCGGATGCGGGCGCGGCGCGGCTGGTGGGCGCGGGCTCGATGATCTCGGCCCTCGAATCGCTCAAGCGCTCTCACCCCGCGGAGCTGCCGCCGCAGGTGAAGGCGTTCGGCATCCTCGGCGACGTGCGCAGCCTCTTCTCCTCGCACCCCCCGCTGGAGGCGCGGATCGCGGCGCTTCGGCAGATGTGAGGGCTCGGCCGAGCGCGCCAGCGAGGCACTACGCGCCGCGAGCCGCAGCACGCATGTGGGCGGTGGGCCAAGAGAAGAAACCGGCACGGAACTTCAGCGAGGGGGATCGCTTCATCGCCGCGACGGCCATCTTCCCCGACCACGTGTCGTTCGCGACGGACCTCGACGCCCGCGCCGACGGGAGGAATCTCCTAGGCGCCGAACCCTCTCCGCCGGAGCGTTCGCGCCATGATTCGACTCCGGAGCTATCTCGGTGGGCAGTGGCGTGACGGCGAAGGCGAGGGCAACACGCTCGTCGACCCCGCCACCGAAGAGGTCGTGGCCAGCACGAGCACCAAGGGCCTCGACCTGCGCGGCGCGCTCGCCCACGCGCGTGACGTCGGAGGGCCGACCCTGCGCGCGATGACCTACGCCGAGCGCGGCAAGCTCCTCAAGGCGATGACCGACGCGCTGCAGGCCGCGCGCGAGCCGCTCATCGACGCCTCGGTGCTCAACGCCGGCACCACGCGCGGCGACGCGAAGTTCGACGTCGACGGCGCGATCGGCACCCTCGCCTACTACGCACGCCTCGGCGAGACCCTCGGCGACCGCAAGATCACCGTCGAAGGCGAAGGCGAGCAGCTCACGCGCAGCAAGCGCTTCTGGGGTCATCACGTGTGTGTGCCGCGACGTGGCGTCGCGGTGCACGTCAACGCGTTCAACTTCCCCGCGTGGGGCCTCGCCGAGAAGGCCGCCGTCGCGCTGCTGGCCGGTGTTCCAGTCGTGAGCAAGCCCGCGACGTCGACCGCGCTCACCGCGTACCGCCTCGTCGAGACGCTCACCGAAGCGAAAGTGCTCCCGCCCGGCGTGCTCCACCTCGTGTGCGGCGGCGCGGGCGATCTGCTCGAGCACCTCGGCCCGCAGGACTGCCTCGCGTTCACGGGCAGCGGCGACACCGGCGCGTGGATGCGGTCGCTCCGCTCCGTCACGCACCGCTCGGTGCGCGTGAACGTCGAGGCCGACAGCTTGAACGCGGTCGTGCTCGGTCCCGACGTCGAGCCCGGCTCCGACACCTGGCAGGTCTTCGTGCGCGACACGGTGCGCGAGATCACCCAGAAGACGGGCCAGAAGTGCACCGCCGCGCGCCGCATCTTCGTGCCGGCCGCGCAGCTCGACGCGGTGATCGAGGCGCTCTCGGAGGGCCTGTCGCAGATCGCGTTCGGTCATCCCGCGCGCGACGACGTGCGTATGGGTCCGGTCGCGAGCGCGCAGCAGCACCGCGACGTGAAGGAAGGCATCGAGGCGCTCGTCGCGGCGGGCGCGAAGGTCGTCTACCGCGCGGAGTCGTCGCCGATCGGCGTGCCCGAGGGTCGGTCGCGGCTACTTCGTGCCGCCCACGCTGCTGCGCGTCGACGCGCCGCACGACGTCGCGATCGTGCACGAGCGTGAGGTCTTCGGGCCCGTGAGCACCGTGATGCCCTACGCGTCGGTGGAGGACGCGGCGGCGCTCGTGGCGCGTGGCGAAGGTGGGCTCGTGGCGAGCGTCTACACCGACGATCGCGACGCGCTCGAGACGCTCCTGCTCGGCATCGCGCCGTGGTCGGG
>JALOQC010000029.1 GCA_025453555.1 Myxococcota bacterium
CACCACGCGGCCGAGCTCGCTCGCCGTCGCCAGCGCGTCGAGGATCGGACCGAGGCCCGGCGTCGTGAAGTAGAAGTCCGAGCGCGACGCGAGGAACGGGCGATCGATCGCGGGCGTGCCCGCGCAGGCCGCCGTGGTGACCGCGAGGCTGTCGTTGAGGCCGTCGCCGATCATCATCGTGTGCGCCGGGTCGTGCGCGGCCACGAACGCCGCCTTCGCCTCCGGATCGTGCCCGCCGAGCGCGCGCTCCTCCGGGATGCCCACCTCGCGCGCGAGCGCCTTCACGCGCGTCGGATCGTCGCCGCTCAGGATCCACGTCGAGTAGCCGGCGTCGCCGAGCGCGCGCAGCTCCCGCGCGGCGTCCGGGCGCAGGCGCTCCTCCGTCCGCAGATCCGCGCGCGTCACCGTGTGCGTCCCATCCACGTGCCTCGTGCCATACACCAGATCGCCCGTGCCTTCGCCCGCCCATCCCGGCGCGCCGAGCCGATGCTCGACGTCACCGAGCCGCACCGACACCCCGCGCCCGGTCGTCTCCACCACGTCGCGTGGTGCACCCACCACGCCCCGGGCTTCGAGCGCGCGCATCACCGCCGCGCTCTTCGGGTGCGTGCTCGCCGCGGCCAAGCTCGCGAGCACCTCGCGCTCTTCGTCGCCGAGCGCATCGAGCGCGTCTTCGTTCACCAGCGCGAGCCGACCGGTCGTCAGCGTGCCCGTCTTGTCGAAGACGATGCGCGTGACCTCGCGCGCGCGATCGAGGAAGGCGCGCGTGCGCACGAAGAGCCCGCGTCGACGAAGCCGTGCGTGCGCGAGCTCGTACGCGAGCGGGGTCGCGATGCCGAACGCGCACGGGCAGGTCACCACGAGCACCGCGGTCGCGACCTCGATCGCGCGCTCGATGCCTTCGAGCGACCACCACGTCGCGAACGCGCCGACCGCGACCCCGATCACGCCGAGCACGTACCAACGCGCGACGTGCTGCCACCACGCGCCCGGATCGCTGGTGAGCGAACGTGTGCGCTGCAGGAGCCGCTTCACCGCCGAGCTCTCGAAGCTTTCGATCGCACGCACGCGTCGCGTCCCGCGCCCCACGTGGAACGCGCCCGCCGGCACGATCGCGTCGACCTCGAAGGTGCGCGGCGCGCTCTCGCCGTCGATCCAATCGAGCGAGAACGCCGACGCGCTCTCCAGCAGCGTGCTCTGCACCGGCACGAGATCGCCCGCGCCGAGCTGGAGCACGTCGCCTTCCTTCACCTCGGTCGCCCGCACGAGCCGCACGCCGTCCTCGTCGACCCGCCGCGTGCGCAGCGCCTCGCCGCCGTGATCCGCGAGCAGCTGACGGCGGTTGCGCTCGAGCATGCGCTCCTGCACCCAACGCCCGAGCAACATCAGCGCGATGAAGACCGTGACGGTGTCGGCGAAGCGCGCCTCGCCGTCGCGCACGAAGCTCCACGTCGCGCCCGCGAAGCTCGCGATCACGCCGAGCGCGATCGGCAGATCGAGGTGCACCACGCCGCGTCGCAGGCCTTGCCATGCCGCCTTCATGAACACGCTGCCGCCCACCAAGACCGCGAGCGCGGCGGCCGCGAACGCGAGCCGCGTCAGCAGCCGGTAGATGGCGCCGTCGCTCACGTCGAGGCCGAAGTAGCTCGCCGCCGCGAAGAGCATCCCGTTGCCCGCGAGCGCCATGCAGATGCCGACGCGCAAGAGCAACGCGTCGCTCGCCGCGGTCGTGTGATCGGGATCGTTCGAGGCGGGCGCGAGGCGGTACCCGAGCGACTCCACGTCGCTCACGAAGCCCTCGAGGTCGAAGCCCTCGGGCAGCAACATCGACGCGCGCCCGAGCGTCGGGTCGAGCTCGATCTTGCCCGGCCCCCGGCGCTCGAAGAGCTCCTCGATCACCCACACGCAGCCCGCGCAGTGCATGCCCTGCACGTCGAGGTCGAGGTGCGGCTTGCCCTTCGCCGCGTCGAGCCAATCGCGCTCCGCGTCGCCGCGCTCGCCGACCGCGCCGACGGGCACGCCGACTCCGTCACGCAGCGCGTAGTACTTCTCGAGCCCGCCCGCGCGCAGGATGCCGTACACGCTGCGACAACCCGGACAGCAGAAGCCTTCGCGCGTCCACGCGCTCTGCTCGGAGGGCACGGGCAGCCCGCAGTGCAGACACGTGCGTGACGCGGACGCCGACGTCGACGTGGCTTCGCGCGATCCGATCTCTTCGCTCACGACCTCGCCTCCACGTTCACGACATTCACGGTCCGCGCGCCGTGACACTCCGCCGGCTCGCCGCGCAGCGCATCGATCGGCCTCAGCAGGAGCACGATCGCGCCGAGCGCGAGCGCGACCGAGAGCAGCTTGCGCGGCGTCTGCCCCGCGCGTCGCAGGTAGCTCGAAGCCACACCCGCTCCGAGCAACGCGGGCGCGCTCGCGCTCGCGAACGCGAGGAGCGTGAGCCCGCCCGTCCACGCGTCACCCGAGCCCGCCGCGAGCAAGAGCGCCGCCGCGAGCGCGCCGCACGGAAGAAAGCCCGTCATCAAGCCGAGCAAGGGCGCACGCATCGTGGCGCGCCGCGCTTCTTCTTTGGTCCGCAGGGTCACGAGCTTCGTCGGCCGCGACGCGCCGCCGCGCCACAAGCGCCACGCGGTGAGCGCGAGCCCCGCCCCGAGCGTCCAGCTCAGGAGCGCTTGCGCGAGCGGTCGCTCCATCCAGCCGACCACCGTCGCACCGAACGCGCCCGCGAACGCGCCGAGCGCGACGTAGCTGACGAAGCGACCCGCGAGGTAGAGCCCGGTCGATCGTCGGTCGCGCCCCGCGAAGGCCGCGAGCGGGCCGCACATCCCCGCGCAATGCGGGATGCTCGCGAGGCCAGCGGCTGCGCCGGCGAGGATGGCTCCGACGACCATGTCGACGGGCCCCTAAGCGAGCCGCGTGCCCACGTGGAGCGCGCACGATCCGAGCGGTGGAAGCGCCTCGTCGACCGCGTTCGGCGCGGACCGAATCGACCGGGGGTCGCGGGTCGCGGCCGCGGGCCATCGGTCGATCGCGTCACTTCGGGCGTGGCCGCAGACCACGACGTTTCCGTTCCAGGTCGACCCACGGGTTGCAACGTCGTCGCGAAAGCTCGCGCGAGCACCGTCCGCGCCCGCGCAGCTCCCGCGCCGTCGCGCAGCGTTTGCGTGCGTCCGCTCACCGACGCGCCGCGTCAGCGCGCTCGGTTGGCCTGGCTCCTGCCTTGTGGACCGGCACGGCCCTCTGCGGGCCGACTCTCTCAGGGGGAACCTCCGCCATGTCCTACGCCATCACCACCGTCGAAGACCACGAGCAACACATCTTCGAAGGGCTCGACCGTCTCTCTCATCTCCCCGCCCTGTGGGCCGATTCGCTCGACGAAGACGACCTCGACGTCGGCCTCGCGGCCCGCGAGCTCCCGAACGCCCGCATCGACATCGAGGTCGAGTGCTGGGGCCGCCGCCTCGCCTGAGCACCTCGTTCTCGACCTCGCGACCTGCGTGACGAAGCGCCCCGCCGCGTAGCGCCTTACGCGCCGCGCGGTGCGAAGTGCGAAGCCTCGCACGCAGCCGTCGACACACATCTCGCACGACGCGCCGCGCCAACGCAGCGCGTCGTTCGCCTTCGTGTGAGCAACTTCGTTTCGAACGTGTTGCCTTCTCGCGGCCGAACGAATCGTGCATTCGCGCGAGTCGATCTCTCGAAGGAAACCGGTCGACTCGCCGACGTCGAAGCTGCTTTTCGAGCATTGCGAGATCGGTCGACTCGACGTCCACGTCGCGAGGGATGGGTCGACTCAACGTCCACGACGTCGCAGGCGCTCGGCCGCGAGCACCACGAGCTCGAGCGTCTCCGCGATCCCGGGCACGTACTTCGTCGGCTGTGCACGCAGCCACCCGAGATGCGACTCCGGCAGCCCGTGCTCACGCGCGCCGTGCAACAGCAAGTCGCGATAGCGCCGCGAGGGCGCGCGACCCGCGACCGGTCGCGGCGACGTGTACGCCTGCGCTTCCACCACGTCGCCTTCGCGATCGCGCACCGCGACCGCGCGCCGCAGGTAGCCCGGGCCCTCGAAACGATCGAGCCGACGCAGATCGCTCTCCGACACGCGGTGCAGCACGCCCCACGCCTCGGTGGTCGTGCGTTCGAGCGCCTCCCGCGCCTCGACCGACCGCGCCTCGAGCACCTCGTCGGAGATCAGCCCCGCGAACGCGGGCTCCACGAGCGGCAGCCCGCGTTCGACGAAGCCCACGCGCCAACCCATCGCGCGACCCGCGCGGCTCTCGAGCACCACGAGCCCGCGTCGACCCGCGATCACGTCGGTCGCCATGTTGGCGCCGTACGCGAAGTACCAGACGCTCACGGGCCGATCGTCGCACGCGCTCGAGCTCGGCGTCGCCGGGCTTCGTCGCTCCACGTCACTCACTCACATCACGCGGTCGACTTCGCTCGACGTCACTCGGTGGGTCGGTCGAGCCGACGGTGCGTCACATCCCGTCGGCCATGTCCGGATCGTCGTAGTCCGGCTCCGGCGGATCGTCCTCCGCGGCTTCGGCGTCGTCGCCCGACGTCGTGTAGGTCTCGTCGGTCGCGGTGGTCGAGGTGGTCTCTTCGCCGCCGCCGCAAGCGACGAGCGAGAGAGAGGCCAGAGCGAGGAAGAGGCGCAGGGTCATCGTCATCCTTTCGAGATCACCGCGTCCGACGCCGAAGCGAGGCCGTGGTTCCGTGCGACGAGGTCGCGAGAGCTCGCGTGTGGTCGTCGTGATCGTGGTCGAGATCGAGATCGTGAACGGCGACGTCGGCGACGTCGGCGGAGCGGAAGGTCGGGCTCTAGAGCCACGCGCCGAGGTGTCGAGTGGGTGTCGAGAGTGGCATCGACGCGGCGCCGCTGTCGAACCTCGCCACGAGCCCGTTCGCGATCGCGACCTCCTCGTCGCGTTCCAGAAGCCGCCACGAGCCCCCGAAGCTCCGGGCCCACGCGGCGATCGCGATCGAGCCGGTCGCTCAACGCGAGCCGAGCACGACGCCGCGTCGCAACAGATCTTCGAGCAACGCCCCGAGGCCTTCGAGGAATCGTTCGTCGATCGCGGTGCCGCGGGCCTGGGTGACCGCCTGGACACGCGCGACGAGCGGGGTCTCGCTGGGGTCCGACCACGCGCGCAGCAGATCGCGCGCGAGCTCGTTCAGCTCGAGCGTGACCGCCTCGAAGGCGTCGTCCTTGGGCGCGCGGTAGATCGCCAGGTGCGCGACGCCGGCCTTCGGAGGGCCCTTCTTCTTCGCGTGCACCGCGTGCGTCACGTCGAGCAGCGCGAGCGAGCGGGTCAGCTTCGGCGGGCGCTCGAAGGAGAGCTCCTGCGCGGGCTCGTCGTCGGGCGCCGCGAGCACGCCCCAACGCGCGATCTCGTAGCGCGCGAGATCGGCCGTGAACGTCGGGAGATCGGCGGCTTCGGGCGACGCGAGCCACGCCTCCACGTGGTGCGCGAAGCCGACCGGGACCTCACGGAAGAAGCGGGTGTCGGGCGGCGCTTCGTCGAGCCACGCGGCGAAGCGCGCCTCGAATCGATCGCCGAGCACGCTCGTGGTGCGCGGCAGCGCGGCCTGCACGACTTTTCGAAAGCGCGAGCGAATCATCTCGCGGTACACACGCCAACGTTCGTCGGCGAGCACGTCGCCGTCCGCGAGCGCGGCCACGACCTGGTCGTCGAGCTCACGCGAGAAACACACCGACGCCGCGAGGCGCTCGTGCTCGGCGAGTGAGATCATTTCGCCGCCTCCACGTGAGCGAACGCGGACGCGGACCCGGGCTCAGGCCGGGAAACGTCCGCGCTCGTCGCCGCCGCATACACCGCGCTCAAACGCCGAACCTCCGCCAGCAGCTCGTCGAGCGACGGGATGTCGTTGTCGCGTTCCAGCAACACCGGCCGCGGGCCGAGCTTGCGCAGCGTGTAGTCGAGCAGCTCGTACACCCCGTCCGGGACGGGCTCGCCGTGGGTGTCGATGCGCAACCCGTCGGGGCGCACGAGGTGACCGGCGACGTGCATCTGCACCACGCGATGCGCGGGCACGAGGTCGATCCACCTCCGCGGATCGAAGCCGAAGTTCCGGCTGTTCACGAAGACGTTGTTGACGTCGAGCATGATCGCGCAGTCGGCGCGCTCGGCGACCTCGACGCAGAAGCGCGCCTCGTCCAGCGGATCCTTCGCGAGCGGCACGTAGTAGGAGAGGTTCTCGAACGCGACCGGCCGATCGAGCGCGTCGCGCATCTCCGTGATGCGTCGCGCCGCGGTCTTCACCGACTCTTCGGTGAACGGGATCGGCAGGAGATCGTGCACGAACGCGTCGCCCGCACCGCCGAAGCAGAGGTGATCGCTGTGCCAAGGAGCGTTCACCGAGTCGAGGAAGGCGCGCACGTCGGCGAGGAACGCGCGGTCGAAGGGCTCGGTGCTGCCGAAGCCGAGCGTGAGCCCGTGCGTGAGCACCGGGTAACGATCGCGCGCGCGGTCGAGGTTGCGCCGGTAGAGGCCGCCGCGCCCGACGTAGTTCTCCGGGTGGACCTCGACGAACGCGACCTCGTCGGGGAGCTGAGCGAGAAACTCGCGCGCCATCGCCGCGCGAAGACCGAGACCGACGCCAGTGGGGCTCATCGCGCGCCAAGGTAGCAGCTTCGTCCGTGCGTCGTGGAGGGTGCGTGGACCCGCGCGGACGTGACGCAGCGGAACCACGGCGTCGCCATGCGCAGGGATCCCGACGCGCCCGTCGCGCCGCACCTCGGCGCGGCGACGGCTGCCGGTCCCGCGCAAGGGCGGTGACGCGTCCGACCTCGGAGCGCTGGTACCCTGTCGAGATGCGGAACGCGCTCCTCTCGCTCGGGTCGTGTCTTCTGGCGTGGTGTCTCGTCGGCCCGACGCCCGCACACGCGCACCTGCATCTGGTGGAGCCGGCGGCGCGCGACGGCGGGGAAGAGCTGAAGGACGGACCCTGTGGAGCGGCGGGGAGCGTGCGCGGTTCCGCGGTGACGACCTTCGAGGCGGGGCAGACGATCGAGCTCGTGATCGACGAGTACATCGATCACCCGAGTCACTACCGCGTCGCGTTCGACGTCGACGGGCACGACGACTTCGCCGATCCGGTCTGCGTCGAGAACTGCGACACGAGCGGTCCCGATCCCGTGTTCGCGCCGGGTGATCCGGCGATCGTGCTGCTCGACTTCGTGGTCGACGATCCCGCGCGCGAGCAGACGATCACCGTCACGCTGCCGGACGTGGTCTGCGATCGCTGCACGCTGCAGGTGATCCAGGTGATGTACGACAAGCGGCCCTACACGATCGGCGGCAACGACAACTACTACCAGTGCGCGGACCTCGTGCTCGTGCCGCGCGCGAGCGCCGACGCGGGCGTGGCGATCGATGCGGGCGTCGTGGTCGATGCGGGAACGTCGATCGACGCTGGGTCGCGCGATGCGGGTACGCGCGACGCCGGAGGACGCGACGCGGGACATCACGAGCACGAGGCCGTGAGCGGCGGCTGCTCGTGTCGGGTCGGTCGCGCCTCCACGGGTCGCGCGTCGGGAGCGCTCGCGCTCGTCGGCATGGTGCTCGTCGCGCTCCGCCGACGTCGCCGTGGCGGGTGAGCACGCAGTCGACGTCGTCGTGGGGACGTCGAGTCGTCACTCGCACGTCGTCTCCGCTCGCGGATCGCCGCACGAAGCTCTTCGTTCAATCCGCTTTCCAGCAGAACGGACACACGTCCGCCGGGCCGTCGAAGAGCGCGTTGCAGTGGCGGCACCGACGGCGGAAGCGAATCGTCGGATCTCGCTCGTCGCGTGGCTCGGGCAGATCGTGGAGCAAGACCTTCAGCTCCTCCGCCTTGCCAGGCGTGGCCGGCACGATCTTCACCGCCGGCCATTGGCTGGTGGTGCCGGCGTCGTCTTCTTCGTCGAGCTGCAGCGAGGGTGCGGGCTCCGACCAAGAGCCCTCCGGCTTTCCCGAAGGATCCGGCGGCATGTACGCGGGCGGGCGCGCGGGTTTCGCGGTCGTCTGCGGTGGCGCGCTGGCCTTCGGCCGCTTGAAGCGCGCGGACGAGGTCGCCGAGATGCGCTCGGGAGGGATGCTGTCGGCTTCGAGGACGACCTCGTCCTCGTCGACGCCACCGTCGCTTTGGGCGCGTGGGGCGGACGAAGGGCGATCCGACGGGCGCGCGGGCTCCGCGTCGAGGTCGGGATCGTCGTCACCGTCGTCGTCTCCGTCCCCGTCGCTCACGTCGGTCTCACCGGAGTAGAGCGGCGCACGCTCGGATCGTGCGCTGTCGGGCGGCTCGCTGCCGAGGATCACGATCTCCGGATCCGAATCGCTCACCGCACCCCGCGGACCACGCAGCGCCGGCTGCGGGTAATCGCTCCCGCCCACCGCATGCACGTCGAGCACCACGACCGCGACGTTGTCGCGCGCCTTCGCGGCATGGGAGACGTCGAGCAAGAGCTTCACGAGCGCGTCGGGTCGCAGCTCTTGCCGCAGCGCGTCCGCGATCTGCTCCTCTTCGAGCTGGTCGGTGAGCCCGTCGCTGCAGAGCAGGTAGCGGTCGCCCGGCGCGAGCCCGAGCGACTGCACGCTCACCCGCACCACGCGCTCCATCCCCAGCGCGCGCGTGACCACGCGCGTGGGCAGCTTCTTCGCGTTCGCCTCCGGAAGCTCGGGCGCGAGCTCGAGCACGTCGTTGAGCAGGCTGTGGTCCTGCGTGAGCAGCTCGACGAAGCCCGCGCGCAAGCGATAGCAGCGGCTGTCGCCCACGTGCGCGAGGTGCATGATCGCGCGCGCCGGCTCGACGTACGCCGCGACCACCGTGGTGCCCATGCCCTGGTAGCGGTGCGACGCCTGCGCGAGCTGCACGATCTCTGCGTTCGCGCGGTGCACCGCGGCCGAGAGGCGTCGCGCGCCGGAGGGGAGCCCGAGCACGTCGAAGTCGGGACGCTCCTTGTTCTGCGTCTCCTCGAAGCGATGCGCGATGGTCGTGAGGGCGAGGTTGCTCGCGACGTTGCCCGCGTTCTCGCCGCCCGCTCCGTCCGCGAGCGCGTACAGCTCCAGCTCGCGCCGCAGGAGGATCGCGTCCTCGTTGTGCTCTCGCAGCCCGATGTGCGTGTCACCGGCTGCCACGATGCGTACGAGCGCGTCGCCCATCGCGTCGATGGTACATGCAGCGTCCGCGCATCGGGAACCGCAGATCGACGTCGTGGGGCGCTGCATCCGTCGTCGTCGCGGTCATGACCCGAGTTCGTGGTTCGCGGCCACGAAGCACGCCGTGCTCTTCCGAACGCTTCGGTCGCCCGATGGCGCCGCTCACGTCCCGGGGCTCGCTCGCCTCGTGGACCGCCCCCGACACGTCGTTCCAGTTCGATCCCGTGTCCCCACGGGGCGCTTCGCCTCGTGTGCTTTTCCGTTCTTTCCGGATTTCATCGCACGGACACACGCGGAGCTACGAAATCTGAAGCAATTCTCCATGCGCACCGTCCAACGCCCCATGTTTCGGGCCTCGACGCACGTTCCCCGGCTGCTACATCGAGGAGTCATGCGGATCGGCCCCCCGGCGCTCACCCTCGCGGTGTTGCTCGCCGCGCTCTCGGCGTGGCCCTCGTCCGCACAGCCGATCGCCATCCGCTCCGCGCTCACCGAGTCGGAGCGCGCGCAGCTCGACCGCGGCTCGATCGTGCTGCGTCGCGTGCGCGAGCGTCGTGGTCCGCTCACCCTCATCGGGGGCACGAGCTTCCAAGTCGTCGATCTGCCGCCGCGCGCGGTGTGGCGTGCGCTCCACGACGACGCGGAGCACCTGCGCCGCATGCTCCCGCAGGTGCACTCCGCGCGGCAGATCCGCGAAGAAGAGAACCTGCGCGTGATGCACTTCGAGCACCGCGTGGGCGTCGTGCGCGCGGGCTACGCGATGCGCTTCCAATACGACGACCAGCAGAAGGCGGTCCTCTTCCAGCTCGACGAGTCGGAGCCGCACACCATCCGCGCCGGTTGGGGCTTCATGCGCGTGCGTCGCTGGGGCGAGAACCAGACGCTGCTGAGCTTCGGCGCGATGGTCGACGTCGGCGACGGGCTCCTGAGCGGCCTCGTGCGTCCGACGCTGCACGAGTGGATCCTCAAGATCCCGTGGACGCTCAAGCAGTACGTCGAAGGCGACGGACGCAGCCGCTACGAAGGGTGAGCGCTGCTATGGTCCGAGGGCCATGTCCCGCGTCTCGCTCCTCTTCGCGCTCACCTCGCTCCTCGCCTGCTCCGACCCTGCGCCCGAGCCGCGCACCTTCCGCTTCGCCGACGGTCGCGCGATCGTCGTGAGCTGGGACGGTCGAGTCGCGCTCGAGCTCCCCGACGGTCGGCGTCCCTTCGTGCTCCCGCCCTTCGAGGGCCCGATCGTCTCGCGCTACGACGTCGAGGCGAACGGACCCTTCGCGATCTGGAGCTTCCGCGAGCGCACGCGCACCGACGCGTCGGGCAACCCCGTGCCCAAGCGCGTGCGGCTCGACGCGGTCGGCGAACCGCGGCTCGACGCGGATGGAAGCCTCGTGATCGCGTTCGCCTACGAGCCCGGCCTCGGCAGCACCGACACCTCGTTCTCGGCGCGCCTCCACGTGCGCGAGGACGGGCCCGATCGCACCGCGTTTCGCCTCGAGCTGCTCGGCGAGACCGCCGAAGTGACGTCGGTCGCGGTGCCAGTGCTCTGCGAAGCCGACGCGACCTTTCACGGCTTCGGTGAGCAATACAATGCCACCAACCAGCGCGGCGAGGCCTTCGGTCTGTTCGTGTCCGAGCAAGGCATCGGCCGCGAACCGGGTGGATTCTTCCAGATCTCGGGTGACGATCACACGACGTACTTTCCCATGCCGTACTGGCTCGACGCGCGTGGTCACGGGGTGCTCTTCACCACCGATCAACGTGTGAACGTGAGCCTCTGCGTCCCCGACGACGACGGCGACGCGGAGGGCGTCGACTTCGAAGATTCCGGCGTGGCGTTCGTGGAGGTCGTCTCGCCCGAGCCGATCGAGTGGGTGGTCTTCCACGGCCCGACGCCGCTCGACGTGGTTCGCCAGCTCGGCGACGTGGTCGGTCGCCCTGCGGCGATGCCGGAGTGGGCGTTCGGGACCTGGATCGCGAGCCAGGGCGGCCAGGCCTCGATCGAGCAGGAGGTCGCCGACCTCGCGGAGCACGACGTGCCGTGGAGCGCGCTCTGGGTGCAGGATTGGACGGGGATTCGGCGAAACGTCGACGGAGGATTCGGAGTGGAGTACCGCTGGGAAGCGGACGAAGAGCTCTACCCGACGCTCCGAGAATTCATCGAAGATCTGCACGCGGACGGCAAGAAATTCCTCGCCTACGCGAACCCGTTCGTGGATCCGTCGTTGCCGAATCACTTCGACGCCATGGATTCGGCGGGCCTCCTCGTGCGCGACCCGATGGGCGCGAGCTACCGGTTCACGGCGCCCAACTCACCCACGTTGATGGCGGGTCATCCCGATCTGACGAATCCGGCGGCCGTCGCCTACGTGCAAGACGCGCTGCGCGCGATGGTCGACGACTTCGGCATCGACGGCTGGATGCACGACTTCTCGGAGTGGAACCCGCTCGACGCGGTGATGAGCGACGGCAGCGATCCGATCGGCTACCACAACCGCTACCCGATCGAGTGGCAACGCATGGCGCGCGAGGTGCTCGACGAGGCGCGCCCCGACGGCGACTACGCGTTCTTCGCGCGCGCGGGTTGGACGGGCGTGCAGGGCGTCGCGCAGATCCACTGGGTGGGCGACCAAGAGGCGACGTGGTCGGAGCACGACGGGCTGCCCACGGTGGTTCCCGCGCTCCTGAACCTCGGTCTCTCCGGCCAGCCGAACGTGACCCACGACGTGGCGGGCTTCTCGGGCGGACCGAGCGATCAGGAGCTCTTCCAACGCTGGACCGAGCTCGGCGCGTTCACGCCGATCTTCCGCACGCACGACGGCAACAAGAAGATGGAGAACTGGACCTGGAGCTCCAACGCCGAGACGATCGCGCACTTCCGGCGTTTCTCGCGCATCCACCAGGCGCTCGCGCCGCTCTTCCGCGAGCTCGCCGACGAGTCGCAACGCACCGGCGCGCCGATCTTGCGGCACCCGATGCTCGTCTTCCCGGAGGACCGCGCGAGCTGGGACGTGAGCCACGAGATGATGATCGGCGACGCACTCTACGTGGCGCCGGTGATCGAGTCCGGCGCGACCACGCGCACGCTCTACCTGCCGCCTGGCACGTGGTTTCACGTCTGGACCGGCGAGTCGTACGAGGGTGGGCAGGAGATCACGGTGGACGCGCCGATCGGGTCGCCACCGGTGTTCTCGCGCGGCGAGGATCGCGCGGACCTGCGCGCGATCGAGTGACGCGCGGATCCGCGGCGCTCGGAGCCCTCGTGGACGCGAAGCCGCTGAAAAAAAAGCTCAGCCGATTTCGCAAGCCGCCCTACCGGACGGCGTGCAGCGAGCGACAGCGAGCGAAGGCTCGTGGGAGGGGGCCCCTCGGGGCTTCATGCCCCGTGGGGGAGGGTCTGGCGACAGACCCTCGGAGAAGCCGACGCGGTGACGAGCGACGCGGGAGATCGAGACGCCCGGCTCGTTCTGGGCTCCCTCGCGGAGCCCTTCGCTCAGCTCCCGCGCCGCTTCGACATCGTCAGATCGTCCCAAGTCGGCTCGATCTTCTGCTGCGGCACCGTCAGCACGCGCATCCGCAAGATCACGCGCGTGACGGTCGAGGTCGTGACGTAGCCCTTGCGCGCGGCGTGCTCGAAGACCGCCTCGGAGCCCGGTCGCGGCCAGGGGTGCGTGACCTCGATGCCCTCTTCGGTGTGGAGCTGCCCGCCCGCGAGCCGCGCGCCGAGCAGGGAGCTGTCGCCGTCGGCGCGGCCGGACTCGCGGTCGAGCACGTCGATGCAGCGCATGCTCCAGTCGCAGCCGTAGATGCGGTTGCGCGTCCAGATCTCGAGCGCACGCCACGGCGCGGTGTCCATGCCTGCGTGGCCGGTCTGGTAGACCATCTCGACCTCCACGAAGGGCGGCAGGCTCGCGGCGGTCGCGTCGTCGATGTCGAAGCTCACGCGGGGAGCATACCAGCGGAGCGCGCGAAGAGTCCGCCAAGTGCGACCGTGGGCGAGTCGAGCTCGGCGCCTCGTGTCGCCGAAGCGCGCGGCCGAAACGAAGCACGCCGACGCTCCGACGACACGCTCCGACGACGCGCTCCGACGAAGCGCTCCGTCGGATCGAGCGAGCCGTCGGATCGAGCGAGCCGTCGGTCGCGCTCGGTCACTCGACGTCGCGAACGTCGGGGAGGATCAAGGGCGGTGGAGGAAGAGCTCGGGACGCGAGAAGCGCGCCTCCAGCTCCGCCGGCGCGGGCGAATCGCTGGGGCGAAGGTCCCAGTCGTCGCTCCAGGAGCCGCGATCGGGCGCGTCGAGCGAGCCGTACATCCAGCTTCCGTCGATCATCATGCGGCCGTCGGTGTCCGCGGTGATGCAGAACTGAACCTCGCCCGCGTCCGCGTTCGGTTGGCGCGAGGGGACTTCGTTCCACCAGCCGAGGAAGGCGCCGTTCACGATGCGCCCGCGCACCACGCCCTCGTCGTGCAGGTACGCGCCCCAGACCTCGTCGCCGACCACCCGCAGCACCATCGTGCCCCACTCGGGCGAGTCGTAGACTCCCGCGAATTGCGCGGCGGTGGCGGGGCTGCACTGCACCCGCTTCTCCGCGGGCTCGCGCCAGCCGTCGTTCGAGGCCACCTCGCCGCCCGTGGGCGCAGGGCTCGGCGTCGTGCTTCCGGACGTCGTGGAGCCGGACGTCGTGCTGCCTTGGGGGCCGCTCTTCACCACACACGAGAGGCTCAGTACGATTCCCGCGATCAAACCAAGTTGTTTCGTCATTCGTCGTTCGTTCTCTCGCCGATCTCGTGCCACCCACCCGCATCCGAGCCCGGCCGTCGCGCGCGCCGATCACGACCCCCCTCGACGCGCGGCGAGTCATGGGGCCGCGTGACGCGCTCGGCCACCACAAAGCCTCCGTTCGCCTCGCGCTTCGGGTACGATCCCGCGTCCGATGTCCGACGACCTCCCCGAGCAGCTCGGTCGTTACCGAATCCTCCGACGCCTGGGCACCGGCGGCATGGCCGAGGTCTTCCTCGCGAAGTCGACCGGCGCCGAGGGCATCGAGAAGCTGCTGGTGCTCAAGCGCGTGCTGCCTTCGTTCGCGCGCTCCGCGAAGTTCATCTCGATGTTCGTCGACGAGGCGAAGGTCGCGATGCGCCTCAACCACCCGAACATCGTGCAGGTCTACGCGTTCGAGCAGGTCGGGCGCGAGTTCCTCCTCGCGATGGAGCTCGTGGACGGGCTCGACCTCGGGCGCCTCGTCGCGGCCACGCGGCGCAGCGGCAAGCGCCTGCCCTACGGCCTGTGCGCGTACCTCGCGCAGGAGATCGCCAAGGGGCTGCACTACGCCCATCAGCGCAAGGACGAGGCGGGCGTGCCGATGGAGATCGTGCACCGCGACGTGAGCCCGCAGAACGTGCTGTTGACGTACGACGGCGTCGTGAAGGTGGGCGACTTCGGCATCGCGAAGGCGCGCATGGTCACGGAGGAGACCGGCGTCATCAAAGGCAAGTTCAGCTACATGTCGCCCGAGCAGGCGCGCGGTGAACGGGTCGATGCGCGCAGCGACGTGTACTCGCTCGGGGTGGTGCTCGCGGAGCTCCTGATGGGGCGCCCGATGTATCCGGGCATCCACGGGCTCGACGTGCTCGAGAAGGTGCGCGCGGCGGAGCTCACGCTGCCGAGCCAGGTCGATCCGAACGTGCCGCGTGGGCTCGAGCGCATCGTGCGGCGCGCGACGGCGCCCGATCGCGACGACCGCTATGCGAGCGCGCGCATCATGTCCGGCGCGCTCACGCAGTTCCTCCACACCGAAGAGCAGGTGTGGGACGGCGAGGGGCTCGAGACGTTCATCCAGGAGATCGCGCCGCGCGAGGCCACGAGCCCGGAGGCGCGACGCGGTGGGGTCTCGGATCTCGCGGCGGGTGCGACGTTGCTCTCGGACGTCGAGGCGCGTGAGCTGCGCGAGCGTCGTCGCGTGGTGATCGTGGCGAGCCGCCTGCGCGCGGAAGGCGCCGCGACGGGCGCGGTGAGCACGAGCGGCGAGGACACGAAGTCCGGCGAGGTCTCGTGCGACGACGAGACGGTGAAGGTGCTCGAGTCGATCGCCTACAAGAACGACGCGGTGCTCTCGTGGCCGGACGGGCTCGGGCGCGGTCGCTTTCGCTTCATCGTCGGGCTCGGCAAGGCGTCCGTGAACGATCCGCTGAAGGCGACGCGCCTGGCGATCGACGCGAGCGAGGCGCTGCAGAGCATGTCGCAGGACGCGCTCGTGCCGGTGGCGGCGAGCTGCGGCATGTCGCGCGGCATCGTCTCGGTGGTGCGCGATCCGAACGGTCGCCTGCTCCGTTACGCGCCGGTGGGCAACGTGCTCGAGGTCGCGGAGCGGCTCGCGGACGCGGCGCCTCGCTCGGAGGTGCTCGTCTCGGGCGAGATTCATCGATTGATTCGGCGCGACTTCGCGTTCGAAGAAGAGGAAGTGCGCGAGGTCGACGTGCGCACCGAGCACGGCAGCGCGCCGCGTTCGATCAAGGCGTGGCTCCTTCGGGGCGCACGCACGCAGAAGGAGCGCGAGGCGGCGCGTGCGGTGGAGGCGATGGACCTCGTGGGGCGCGACGACGAGCTGGAGATGCTCGGGCGGCTCTACGCGGAGATCGGTGACGCGCGGCGCACGCAGTTCGCGGCGGTGGTGGGTCCGCTCGGGGTCGGCAAGACGTCGCTGGTGCGGCGCGCGATCGCGAGCTTCGATCCGGCGCCCACGGTGCTGCGCGCGGAGTGTGGCTACGGCGGCGCGGACGTGCCCTTCGGCGCGGTGACCGCGCTGATCCAGAGCGCGCTCGGCGACGACGACGGACCGGAGGCGCAGCTCGCGCGGCTCGAAGAGCTGCTCGGTCGGGCGGTGCGCGTGCGCTCGGCGCGACGTGACGACGTGGCGACGCTGGTGCACGCGGTGCGTCCGCTCTTCGGGCTCGCGGAGCCGGTGCGCGAAGGCGAAGGTGATCGCAGCGGGATGATCCGGCGCGCGCTCGAGCTGCTGGTGAGCGTGCTCGCGCACGACGCGCCGGTCGTGGTGTGGCTCGACGCGCTGCAGTGGGCGGACGGTCCGAGCCTCGAGCTGCTCGGGCAGATGCGTCAGCGCACCTACGACGCGCGGTGTCTGGTGGTGATGGCGTCGCGCTCGCTGCCGAGCGGTGGCATCGACGAGCGTCTGATGCCGGTGTTTCGGAGCGTGCCGTGGATCGAGCTCAAGGAGCTCGCGCCCGAGGCGACGCGGACGCTCGTGCGCGCGCGCTTCGGTGCGCAGGTGCCCGAGGACGTGCTGCACCTCGTGGAGAACCGCGCGGGTGGCAACCCGTTCTTCGTGGTCGAGCTGGTGGACGCGCTGCTCGAGCGCCAAGTCGTGCGCATCGAAGGCAAAGGCCCGGAGCGCCGCATCGTGCGCAAGCCGGGCGTGCCGATCGCGCTGCCGACGACGCTCGAAGGCGTGGTGGCCGCGCGCCTCGACGAGCTCGGCGATCGCGAGCGACAGACGCTGCGCTGGCTCGCGGTCGCGGGCAGTGGGCTGAAGGTCGACGACCTCACGACGCTGATGGGCGTGGACACGACCGAGGCGCTCGTGACGCTGGAGAAGCGTGGGCTCGTGCACGTGGGTGAAGGCGGCGGCTTCGCGTTTCCCAACGCGGTCGTGCGGCAGGTCGCGTACGAAGCGACCGATCTCGACGATCGATCGCGCATCCACCGCCGCATCGCGCAGCACCTCGCGGCGCACGCGGCGCCGGTGGGCGTCGGTCGCGTGGCGAGGCACCTCGAGCAAGCGGGCGAGCGGAGCGCGGCCGCGAAGGCGTACCTCGAAGCGGCGACCGCGGCGCTCGCGGTCTATTCGAACCGCGACGCGCTGCGCTTCTACGGCAAGGCGCTCGAGCTGCTCTCGCCCGAAGAGCACGACGCGCGTTTCTCGGCGCACGAGGGGCGCGAGCAGATCCTGCGTTTCCTCGGGCGTCCGCACGAGCAGCTCCGCGAGCTGGAGGCGATGCGTGCGCTGGCGGAGCGCGGCGGTGGGCCGCGGCGTCGTGCGGTGGCGCTGCTCCGCATGGCGCGCTTCGATCTCGACAACGCGCGCACGGGCGAGGTCGACGAGCTGGTGCCGCAGGCGCTCGCGTCGGCGCGTGCGGCGGGCGATCCGAAGCTGGAGATCGACGGGCTCCGTCTGGAGGCGGAGCTGGCGCGCGATCGCGGCGAGCCGGATCGGGGCCTCGAGGCGTGTCGCGTCGCGCTCGAGCGCGCGGGCACGACACGCGAGCTGCTCTCGTCGCGCGCGGCGATCTTGGTGCAGAAGGGGATCTTGTTGCGGCGGCTCGGGCGCAGCGACGAAGCCTTCGAGGCGTACGCGGAGGCGATCGTGATCTTCCGTCGCCTCGGCATCCGTCGAAACGAGGCGTTCGCGCTGAACTCGCTCGGCGTCGCGCTCGCCGCGAACGGCGCGTACGAGGACGCGATCACCGCGTTTCGGGCGTCGATCCACATCGATCGCGAGACCGGCGATCGGCTGCGCCTCGGGCGCAAGCTCAGCAACGTCGGGCAGCTCTACGACGCGCTCGGCGACACGCGGCGCGGGCTCTCGTTCGTCAAGCGCGCGCTCGACGTGTTCGAAGCGGTGGACGACAAGGCCGGTCGCTGCGACGCCTACGCGGCCGAGGCCGAGATGATGCTCGACGAAGGCTCGCCGCCCGCGTCGGCCGCGCTGCCGCTCGATCAGGCGCGGCGCATCGCGGAGCGGCTGAGCTCGAACTACGAGATCGCGCGCGAGCGGATCGTGCGCGCGCGGCTCGAGCGGCTCGCGGGCGACGCCGAGCGCGCGAAGTCGGCCGCGCGCGAGGCGCTGGAGGCGGCGCGGGCAGAGCGGCTCGTGAGCTACGAGGTGCACGCGCTCGCGGAGCTCGCGGCCGCGCATGCGCTCGCCGGCGATCGCGAGGACGCGCTCACGCGAGCCCGCGAAGCCCGCGAACGGCTGGCGGGCATCGACGTGGAGCGGCCCGAGAAGGTGTACCGACTGCTCGCGGAGCTCTTCGCGAGCCTCGGTGAAGAAGCCGACGCGCACGAGCTCTTCGACGAGGCGTTCGAGCTGCTCGACGCGAAGGCGCGATCGATCCGCAGCGACACCACGCGCGCGCGCTTCCTGGACAGCCGCGACGTGCGGGCGATTCGCGAGGGGGCCCGCGCGTGAGCGAGGCGAACGTTCCCGGTCGGCCGGGTCAGCGACCGACGGAGGTTCGTCCGGACGACGTCGGCATCATCTTGTCGGGCGGCGGCGCGCGGGGCGCGTACGAGGTCGGCGCGCTGCACTACGTCTTCCACGATCTGGTGCAGCGCCGCGGTCGCGCGCCGAAGCTCAGCGTCATCGCGGGCACCAGCGTAGGTGCGGTGAACGCGACCTTCCTCGCGTCGACCGCGGAGGACTTCCCGCGCGGGCTCGATCACCTGGTCGATCTCTGGACGCGGCTGCAGCTCGCGGACGTGATGAGCTTCGGCTTCAAGCAAGCCACGGGGCTCCATCGGGTGCTGCTCGGCGGGACCCGCGCGCGCGGCATCTTCGACGCGTCGCCGCTCGTGAAGCTCGTGAGCGAAGGCGTGCGCTGGCGCCAGCTCCGGCGGAACCTCGAAGGCGGCGCGCTCCGTGCGCTCACCGTCTCGACCACCAACGTGCCGACCGGACGACCGGTGGTCTTCGTCGACGCCGCGCCGGGTGTGCCGCTGCCCGAGCACCTGCCGCAACAAGTCGCGGTTCGCGCGGCGCACATCGGGCCCGCGCACGTGCTCGCGTCGGCCGCGATCCCGATGGTCTTCCCGCCGATCCGCATCGGGCGACAGCTCCACTGCGACGGTGGTCTGCGCCTCAACACCCCGATGGCGCCCGCGATCCATCTCGGCGCGAGCCGCCTCTTCGTGGTCGGCGTGAGCGACCCGACGCCGGTGCGCGCCGCGCTCGCGGACGATCGGTATCCGGGCGCGCCGTTCTTGCTCGGCAAGATGCTCAACGCGTTCTTGCTCGATCACTTGAACGCGGATCTGGAAGAGCTCGAGCGCGTGAACGACTTCCTGCGCGACGGAATCGCGTGCTTCGGCGACGACTTCCTCGAGCGCATCAACGAGAAGAGCCGCGCGCGCGGTGAGCCCGACAAACGCATCGTGGACGCGCTCGCGATCCACCCGAGCGAGGACCTCGGGCGCCTCGCGTCCGAGCACTTGCGGCGCGCGGAGATGAAGCTCTCGCTCCCGCTCGGGCGAGGCTTCCTGCGTCTGCTCGACGTGGGCGAAGGCGGCGACGCGGACCTCGCGTCGTACCTGCTCTTCGACGCGGCGTACGCGCGCGATCTGATCCAGCTCGGCCGCCGCGACGCGGAGGCGCAGCGGGATCGGATCGAGGCGTTCTTGTACGGGGAGTGATCGTCGGCGGCTGACCCCGCCGACCCGCCACGATCGTCGGCGGCTGACCCCGCCGACCAGCCACGATCAGCGCCAGTAGCCCGGGCGCCGTCGCGTGTGTGCAACGGCCACGACCTCGATGGAGGTCTCGTCGAGCTCTCGGAAGAAGACGACGTACGGAAATCGCTTCGTCGGGGCACCGCGGAACCTCGGATCCGCTGGCCAAATCGCGAACGACTTCGGAAGCGCGCGCACGCGTTCGAGGGTGTCGTTCAAGTCCTCGAGGAATGCGTCACCCAACTCCGGATCTCGAGTGTCGTAGTGGCGCACGGCAGACGCGATGTCTTCGGATGCCGAGCGCAGGATGCGGAGCGCACGCATCGAGGATCAGCGCCGCGCGCGGAGCTGCGTGTAGACAGCCTCCCAGGACTCGGTCTCCGAGCCCCCGTCGACGCGTCGACTCAGCTCGGCGACCCAGGCTTGCTCCCAGTCTGCGTCCGGCTCGGCGTCGTCGAGCGTCGCGAGCAGTTGCGCGGCGAGCTTCGCGCGCTCGCTCGGCGCAAGTCGCATCGCCGCGTCGAGGAGCTTGCGGGCCGCATCCGTCATGGCGAGAAGCGTAGCACCACCCAGGTCGTGTCATCGTGGAGGCGTGGCGAGAGGCTGGCGGAGGACGGAGGCCCACGAGGCGGAGGCGCTGGAGCACGAGCTGCGGCGCGAGCTGTCGCCGGGTCACGTGCTGAAGGGTCGGCGCGGCCTCGCGGTGGCGCGGAACGTCGCGAGTGAGGACGTCGCGTACGTGCTCGACGACGGACGCGTCTGCGTCGTGCATCTCACGTGGAAGATCGAGCGCGATCCGCGCTGGCCGCAGGTGACGTTCGTGGCGGAGATCCCGGAAGAGGACGCTGACTGAGCGTCAGCGCGCGCACTCCACGCGGAGCGCCGCGCCGTCGAAGGAGATCGGGGAGACGTCGATCCGATTCGGGCGGAGCGCGGAGCACATCGGGTCGTTGGGGACGTACTCCCAGCCCTCGGCCGAAGCGTCGTCGCGCCGTGCGATCGTGCAGACCTCTCGGGCCATGCCGTTCACGTCCGTCACGACCTCACGACGCGATCGCGCGGGGACCTCCGCGCACGTGCGGCCTGGCGGCAGCGTCTCGACGAGCGTGCAGCGTGTGGGCTCGATCGTGCGCGCGAAGCACGGCGAGGTGGCGTCCGCGAGCAGGTCCAGGGTGACGTCCATCGCCGTGCCGAGGTCGTCGCGGCAGAGCGTCTGCACCGTCGCGTGAGCCCCTGCGTGGTCGAGAGCCTGCAACGTGCGGACGATGCGGCGCGGAGGAAGCGCGAGGGCACGTTCGCCCGCTCCGCTCGTGCTGTTCGGGCTCGCCGCCCATTCGATCGTGTTCGGTTCGAAACGACGGTTGCTCCTCGACGACAGAGGGCCCGTCCGCGTCTACGTCCCGCCGCCACGCACGTCGACACCTCGAACGCGCACGGTCGCACGCTCCTCGACGTCGCCTTCCTCGTCACCCTCGCCGTCACCGAGCGTCCAGCGACCTGCGGCGCCTCGCGCGCACGGCTCGCAGCTCGGCGTCGTCGTGCTCCACGTCGGCCTCGACGCGCGCGCACGCAAGCCGGTGCAGGACGCGCTCGGCACGCTCGCGACCACGCTCGCTCCGGGCCCCGAAGGACGCCTGCGCGCGCTCCACGCGACCCTCGCGCTGCTCGACGCGCACGCGACCTCGATCGCCTACGAGGGCACACGCGCGCACGCGCACCTCCCGCAAGTCGAAGCGCGCGGCGTCTTCACGCGTGAGACGGCCGATCTGCGCGCTCGCTACCGCTACGAGCTCGTGCGGACCCACGTCTCGCTCGGGGTCACACGGAGCACCGCGACACCGTCCGCGGTGGACCCCGCGGACAGGACGACACCGTCCGCGACCCCCGACCTTCGTCCACGCGCCGACGAAGGCGCGGGCTTCGTGGTCGTCTCGATCGTGGTCGCCGCGCGTGGTCTCGTCCCGCCGATGAGCGGCTTCGATCCGACGGTGGCCGCGCTCGTGCGGCTCTTCGCCGAGCAGGTCGTCGCCTTCGAGGTGATCTGGAGCCCGGCCGCGGACGGCGACCGCATGAGCAGCCTCGAGCTCGAGACCCTCTACCCCGAGCTGCGCGCCGTTCGCCACGACGTCGGCCGCGTGCGTTGTGTCTGTGGTGTCCCGTACGCTTCGGAGCTCGCGAAGTGTCCGAGCTGCGGACGCCCGGTGGCGGAGGCGCTGCGGGTGGGGTGAGCGAGCGTCCTCGAGGTGCGGAGCGTCGACAACTCGACGAGCGACGTCGTGGTGCAGTCGCCGCCGCGGCGCTCACTTCCATCGCGCGGCGTCCGGAAGGTCAGCGCTGGTGGCATCCGGAGCACGCGTACGCCGACGTGATCATCATCCCTTCGCCTGCTCGGCCGGCGCGTGCGATTCGAGAGTGGCCTTCCGGGTCCGCGACGCGTGCTTCGAGCTCGGCTCGGTATGCCCACGTTTGGAAGCTCGGCGCGAGCCGCGCGAGGTCCCACGCTTCGCGCGCGTCGTCGAGCCGACCCGCCTTCGAGAGCGCATCCCCGAAGTGGAGAAAGAAGCCTTCGATGTTGTGAGGCGCGTCGGGGCTCGGGTAGCAGACGCGACGTTCGTCGGTGGGGATCTCGAGCTGCGCCATCGCCTCGGCGACGGTCGCGCGTCGCTCGTCCCAATCGTCGGCGTCGCCGTAGCATCGGGTCGCCGCTTCGAACATCGACTCGACGACCTCGGCGTCGTATTTCGGGTCGTCCGCGGGCAATCGTGAGAAGACGAAGCTCGCCGAGAAGAGGTTGAACTCCGGGAAGTCGGACATCGCGTCTTGCATCTCGAAGTAGCCCTCTCGCCGCGCGCGCGCGTCGTCGAGCAAGGTCGCGGTCGCGAGCATCGCGCCCGCGCTCCATCCGTGCACGCGTGCGTCGTCGGGGAGCAGCGCGCGTGCGGACCCGAGGTAGTGACGCGAGAGGACCACGTGCTCGGTGAGCCGTGGGGACGGCGCGGGGTCGCGCTCTTTCTCGGAGACGCGCCACAGATGCGCCAAGCCGAGCGCGGTGTGGAGACGTCCGTCGCGCGGATGCTCCACCGCCAGACGCGTGAGCTCGGTGATCACTTCGGGCAGTCGATCGTAGGCACCGTCGAGCAACGCTTCGGCGAGGAGGCGCTCGCCGCGTTCGGTGGCTTCGTTGGGGGCCTCGGGCTCACGGCGCGGCGCCAACGCGATCGCGATGGAGGAGCAGCCGCCGAGGAAGAAGACCAGGAGCACGAGTGGACAACGTCGAAGGTTCATGTCGACGATATCGGTGCGCGCTCGCGTGACGTCAGATGACCGCCGAGGACAAGTCGTTGGCCGATCCGGCCATGGGGCCCGCCATCCCGTCGGCTGCGCTCGCGTGGGTCGTGGCGGGCTACCGCGCGCTCGGCATGGCGGCTGAGCTCGACGAAGACGCGAGTGGCTTGGCGCTCGAGCTCCGAGACGTCGAACGCGAGCCCACGCGTCTGGTGCCGCTCGGCTCGTACGTCGCATTCCTCGGCCGTGCCCTTCGGCGACGCGCTTCGTTCGCGGTCGACGCCGGAGCTCGATGCCCGTTCGGGACCTTCCCACTGCTCGACTGCACGATCGCCGCGTCGCCTTCGCTGCGTTCGGCGATCGACACGCTCGCCCGCTACTTCGCGCTCGTGAGCGACCGCGGGAGCTGGCACGTCGAGCCCCACCGGCTCGAGCTGCGGGTCAGCCCGCGACTGCCGGAGTGGTTTCGCGTCGCGAGCCTCGAGTTCGGACTGCACTACACGGCGGCGCGTTTCGACGAGCTCGTGGAGCGACGCGCGGTCGTCGCCGTGGAGGTGCCATGGTCGCCCCCACCGTGGGCCGGGGCCTATCCACGCGCGACGACCTTCGACGCGACGCGCGCGGCCTTGGTGCTCGACGAGTCCGCGCTCGACGCGCCCAGCCGTCGCGCCGATCCCTTGGTGGCGGAGCTGCTCGAGGCAAGCGCGCGCGACGCGATCGCGCGTCTGCCCACGGGACCGACGGTGCAACGCGAGGTGCGCGACGCGATCGTCGCGCTCGTGCCCGGTGGGCTCCCCGGGATGCGCGAGGTCGCGCGGCGGCTCGAGACGACGGAGCGAACCCTCCGTCGCCGGCTCGCCGCCGAAGGGTTGACGTTCGCGGCGGTGCGAGACGAAGTGTTGTGCGCCCTCGCGCGCGAGCGCCTCGCGGATCCTCGAGCCTCGGTCGCGGACGTCGCGTTCGCGCTCGGATTCGCCGAGCTCCGCGCGTTCCACCGCGCGTTCGTGCGCTGGACGGGGATGACGCCGGGAGCGTTTCGACGCTCGGGGTGAAGGCACGATGCGGAGCACACCAGCACACGCCGTCGTCGGTGGGTCGGATCGCGCGGCATCGCTCGGCGACGGATCGCGCGGAGGTGTTCCGCGCCGCTCACACCCTCACGAGACCGACCTCGGCGCACCAGGCGAGCAGCCACTCGGCGAAGCGCTGCGGCGCTTCGAGCTCCGGGCTGTGGCCGCAGGTGGCGAAGTGCACGATCGAGCTCGCCTCGGGAAACGTGACGTCCGCGGGGCGACCGTGGGATCGATCGAGGTCTCCCCACGCGACCACGGAGGGCACGGAGCCGAGGTCGTCTCGCGCGTCGGCGCCCTTCTCGAAGCGCTGTGTCAACGACGCCAAATCGAAGCAGCCCCCGCGACTCAATGCGAGATCCGCGGTGGTGGCGAGCGCCTCCCGCGCGGCCGGGCTCGCGCTGCCCGCGTACCACCCGCGCGCGACGCGACGAGGAAACAGACCGAGCACGGTCTGACCGACGATGGGCGTCCGCAGGATTCGTTTCGGATCCACCCGCTCCATCCAGCGGCGCATCTGTCGCCACGACGGACCTTGCGGCAGCACGACGCCCAGCACGTCCGCGCGTCCCGAACGGCTCAGCGCGCCCGCGACGAAGCTCGTGTAGCAAGGGAAGACGAGCACGCGCGGACCCACGCGCTGCAGGACTTCTTCCGCGTTGAGGACGAAGTCGGAGAGACGGAACCCGAAGCTGCGTGAAGGGACCGATCCTCCGGTGCCGGGCGGCTCGTAGACCACGACGTCCGCGCGGCCCTCCAGGGCGTCGAGCAGCGCGTCGTAGTGCTCGAGCACGTTGGGGCCGTCGGAGGCGAAGAGCAGACGCGGTCCCACGTCGCACGTGCGTCGCCGGGTGCGGACGATCCCGGCCGTCGTCTCCCACCATTCGACGTCGGGACCGCCGAGGGCCTCACGAACGTTGGTTCGGCCGAGCATCGTCTTGGTTCGGCCGAGCATCGTCGAAACACGCATGAAGGGAGCATCGCATCGAAGCACCCAGGAGTGGGGCTATCGATCGGCGGCGAGAGCGGACCGAGGCTCGAGTCGATCGGCGATTCGGAACGTACGACGCCGCTCCGAGACGCACGGCCGCGAGCTTTGCCGCGGGGTGACTTCGCGAGTCCTCGCGCGAGGGCTTCACCCGAGCACTGCGATGGGTGCTATCGACGCGTGATGACGAAGACTGTGGTCCTCTGGGTTCTCGGTTTGATCGGCTGGATCGCGTCGTACGTGATGTTCGGTCTCTGGCTCGACGCCAACGGCTGGGACCTCGTCGGTGGTTGGGTCGAGGCCTTCACCGTGTCGGACTTCGCCACGGGGCTGCTCTTCGATCTGGTGGCGACGACCTTCATGATGGTCGCGGTCGCGATCTTCGAGCGTGACCGGCTCGGCCCTCGCTGGACCGCGGCCGTCGTCGGAACCCTAGCGCTCTCCGTCTCGGTCTCCCTCGCCGTCTATCTGGTGGGCCGATGGCGCAGCGAGCGGTCGGGAGCCACCTGAGCCCGGGCAATCTGCTCTCGGCTCGCCACGATCTGCGTCTGCTCGATCTGCGACGTTGCGACGGTGGCCCGACGACCGCGCGGTGCAACCAAGCAGTGCCGTCAGCAAGCGTTCGAAATCATGAAGCAATTGGGTGCGCGGGTCCTCGCCTCGTCAAAAAGGACTGACACGTCGGTCTAGGCGCGCTACAAACGGCCTCCCGGAAAACTGACATGTCAGTCTAATTCGTGACGCGTTGGACACTTTTTCTGGCCTCCAACGCCCAAGGGCTCGGGGAGCGCTTCGCCCGGCTCGGCAACGTCGCCATCGCGGCGCCCTTCCGGCTCGCGGGCGAGCTCCAGACCGGCGCGGCCGCCACGCGGATGACGTGGATGGGCCTGCGCGGGATGAGCGAGGACCGGCTCGTGCTCCTCTGCGAGGAGTACTTCGAGAAGTACGTGAAGGACGACGTGCTCGAGGTCGGCGCGGAGCTCGTGAAGCAGGCGAAGAAGCAGGGGCGCCGCGTGGTGCTCATCAGCGACAACGTCGACCTGTTGATCGCCCCGCTCGCCGAGCAGCTCGGCGCGGACGACGTCGTCTGCAACCGCCTCGAGATGCGAAAGCACAAGGCGACCGGGCGGCTCGAAGATCCCGTCATCGGCGGCAACGTCGCGGGGCAGTGGGCGCGCGCGTTCGCGGCCGAGCACGGCATCGACCTCGGCGACTCGTGGGCCTACGGCGCGAGCGCCGCGGACTCGCTCTTGCTCTCGGCGATCGGGCAGCCCTGCGTGGTCAACCCGGACCGTCAGCTTCGGCGCCTCGCCAAGGATCACGACTGGCCGGTCGTGGAGAAGTGAGATTCACGGTCACGCGTTGACCTCGATCTCACTGGATTCGACGAACTTTTCTTCTGGACTTCGGACCCGGAGCAAGACGTGAAGAACGGGCATTCGCACTCCAACGGCAAGGCCGTGAAGAATGGCAAGAACGGCGCGAACGGAAGCGGTGGAGGCCACGACGGCTTCGTGCTTCCGACGACCACCGGGATCCGCACGATCCACACGCCTTCGGTGCGTGAGACCTTCGCGGGCAAGCACCTGCTCGTCACCGGTGTGACCGGCTTCCTCGGCAAGGTGTGGCTCGGGATGCTCCTCGATCACGTCGAGGACGTCCGCAAGGTCACGGTCGTGATCCGCGGCAAGAAGGGCGAGGACGCGACGGCGCGTTTCGCGCGCATCGTCGAGCGGAACCCCGCGTTCCGGCCGCTGCGCGCGAAGTACGGGCTGGGCCTGCGGCAGCTCGTGGCGGACAAGATCCACGTGGTCGAGGCGAAGCTCACCGCGCCGATGTGTGGGCTCTCCTGCGAGGAGGCGCGGGCGCTGACCTCGGACGTCGACTGCGTGGTGCACTTCGCGGGGCTGACCGACTTCGAGCCGGAGCCGCAGCAGGCGATCGACGCGAACATCCACGGCGCGCGGCACGTGGCGGACCTCGCTGCGCTCACGCCGACCAAGCGCTACGTGCACGTGTCGACGACCTTCGTGGCCGGCATGCGCCAGGGCGCCATCGACGAGAAGCTCGAGCGCGGCGTCTCCCCCACCGGGATTCGTTTCGATCCGGAAGCGGAGCTGAAGGAGCTCGAGCTCGGTCTGAAGACCGGCAACTCGAAGAAGGAGCGCCTCGACTACGCGATGGGGCGCGCGCGCGCGCTCGGTTGGCCGAACGTCTACACGTACACGAAGGCGCTCTCCGAGCACCTGCTCGAGGGCCGCACGGACGTGGTCACCACGACCTTCCGCCCCGCGATCGTGGAGTGCGCGCGCTCGTATCCCTTCCAGGGTTGGAACGAGGGCATCAACACCTCGGGCCCGCTCGTCTGGCTGCTCTCGACGGCGTTCCAGCGCTTCCCCGCGAAGGCCTCGCTCTGCTTCGACATCGTGCCCGTCGACACGGTGGCGCGCTCGATGATGGTCGTGGTGGCGGCCGCGCTGCGCGACGAGGCGGAGTCGATCTACCAGTGCGCGAGCGGCGATCTGAACCCGCTCTTCTTCGAGCGCGCGACGGATCTGTGCTCGATCGCGCTGCGGCGCCTCGCGGAGAAGAAGGACGAAGGCTGGTTCGAGACGAACGTGATCGCACGGCTCGACGCGCAATGCCTCGACGACGTCGATCGCGAGCAGATCCTCGGGTTCCGCCGCATGCGCGAGGCCGCGCGCGCGACCCGGAACTTCTTGAAGGACTTCGAGCTCTCGCGGGTGCTCCCGCCGGTCGTCTACGAGAAGGTCGACGGCGAGAAGATGGAAGAGAAGATCCGCAGCTTCTCGATGAAGTGCCGCACGACGGATCGGAAGCTCGGCACGGTGGACGAGATGTTGCGGCAGTACCGCCCCTTCATCTGGGACCACGACTACCGCTTCCGCACGGGGCACCTGAAGGCGGCGAGCGAGCGGCTCTCGGAGGAGGAGCGCGCGCTCTTCGGCTTCGACGTCGAGGACATCTGCTGGCGCCAGTACTGGCTGCACGTGCAGGTGCCCGGGCTCGACACGTGGTGTCTGCCGCTCTTGCGCGGCGAGAAGGTGCCGGAGGACGAGCCGCTCGCGCTCGGCGAGGCGCCCACCGAAGAGGTGCCGGCGGACGGTGTGCGCGCGAAGAAGTCGGCGGCTGACCCCGCCGACTCGGTGGAGAAGTCCGAGCCCGCGATGCGCGCGACGGCCTGACGACCTCTCGACTCTCGACCTCCGACCGCTCGCGCGACGCCCCTCGACGGAACCGCCCTCGACCGAGGCCGTGAGCTCCCGAGCGACCACATCCAAGAGTTCTCTCCCGTTTCCGCGCGGAGCTCCGCGCCTCTCAGGATCGATTCATGAGCGAGACCGTCTTCCTCACCGGCGCGACCGGCTTCCTCGGGTCCTACGTCCTGGACCTCTACCTCCGCGAGACCGACGCGAAGCTGCTCGTGCTCACGCGCGCGAAGAACCGCGCCGACGCGCTCGAGAAGCTCTGGAAGGGCCTGCAGATGCACATGGATGCGTCGACCTTCTGGGAGCTCGAGGGCCGCATGGAGGTCGTGAGCGGCGACATCTCGCAGCCGAAGCTCGGCATGGACGAGGCGAGCTACGACCGCGTCGCCAAGAGCGCGCAGGCGATCCTGCACATCGCGGCCTCGCTCAATCGCAAGAGCGACAAGGCCTGCCTGAACAACAACCTCAAGGGCACGCTCAGCGTGATCCAGCTCGCGCGCGCCGCGCACGAGCACCACGGGCTGCGGCGCTTCGGCGAGGTGTCGACCACCGCGATCGCGGGCAAGCGCTGGAGCGAGACGATCGCGGAGGACGACGCGCTCGACTGGGATCGCAGCGACTACGATCCGTACGCGCGCACGAAGAAGTTCTGCGAGCACATGGTGAACGAGCTGCTGCCGGACGTGCCGCACACGGTCTTCCGGCCGGCCACGGTGATGGGCGACTCGCGGCACCCGCGCACCACCCAGTTCGACATGGTGCGGGCGTTCAACACCGTCTTCGATCTTCCGGTGTTTCCGATTCGCCCGGACGCGCGCGTCGACATCGTGAACGCCGATTGGGTGGGCCGCGCGATGTTCGAGATCTTCCGTGACGACGCCAAGGCGAAGCACTCGATTTATCATTTGAGCTCGGGCACGGCGTCGCCGGTCGCGAAGGACATCGCGAAGGCGATGTCGGGCGCAGGCCGGCGTCCGCCGGTGATGGTGCCGCAGCTCCTCGGCGCGACGCAGACCGCGTTCGACCTGATCGCGGGGCTCCCGCAGAAGAACACGCTCACCTTCATCGGGAGCCTCTTCAAGGTCTTCCTGCCCTACATCACCTTCGACACCGTCTTCGAGAACGACCGCGCGTGCGAGGCGATCGGACAGAAGCCGGTGAGCTTCCTCGACTACGGCCCCGCCTTCGCGGAGTGGTGCCGTGAGCAGAAGTACGAGTTCCCCTACGTCGCGCTGCCGGAGAAGCCGGTGCGCGTGAACGTCAGCAAAGAGATCTCGGCATGAGCGACGAGAAGCACAAGCCGAAGCCTCGGATCTGGAGACCTTCGCAAGATCCGGCGACCAAGCCGCCCGCGGCGATCACGGGTCGCGTCGTGGAAGCCGAGGTCGACGGCGAGAGGTCGGCGGCTGACCCCGCCGACTCGGCGGAGAAGTCGCTCGCCGACCTGCTGCCCTCGAGCTGGGGCCAGATGCGCTCCTTCGTCGACGAGCTGCGCGCGAAGGTCGAGGCGCGCGACGC
>JALOQC010000338.1 GCA_025453555.1 Myxococcota bacterium
GACGTGCGGGTGCCGGACGACGAGACGCTCCTGCTCTGCGTGCGGCGCGAGATCGCAAAGCTGCCCTCGAGCGCCGCGCCCTACTACCGGGGCGACGCGCAGCCGGTGGAGCCGGTCTTCCCCGCGCGCGAGCTCGCGGGGCTGCTCCCGACCGATCACCGCGAGGCCTACGACGCGCACGAGGTGCTCGCGCGACTCTGCGATCAGAGCTTGTTCTGGGAGGTCCTCCCGGACGTCGGCAAAGAGATGATCTGCGGCGTCGGTCGGGTCGGTGGGCTCTACGCTGGCTTCGTGATCAATCGCCAAGGGTTGGTCGACGATCCGGAGCGTCCGGGCGGAGTTCGGCCCGCAGGCAGCTTGTACAAAGCGGGCATCGCGAAGATCAGCGCGTTCTCGCGCGCCTGCGACGCGGACGGAATCCCGCTCGTCTGGCTGCAGGACATCAGCGGCTTCGACATCGGAAAAGAAGCCGAGGCGCAGGGGCTGCTCGCGTACGGCTCGAGCCTCATCTACACGAACAGCACGAACACCACGCCGATGTTCACCGTGCTGCTGCGCAAGGCGAGCGGCGCCGGTTACTACGCGATGGCGGGCCTGCCCTACGACCCCGTCGTGCAGCTCTCGACCGCGCTCGGGCGCCTCTCGGTGATGGAAGGTCGCACCCTCTCGATCGCGACCTACAACACGAAGCTCGACGACGACTTCCAGATCGTGACGACGGATCCGGAGGAGCGCGCGGCGATCGAGCAGGGCATGAAGGACGTCGAGGCGCGCATCGAGAAGGACATGGATCCCTTCGTGGCGGCGCGGCAGATGGACACCGACGAGATCATTCGGCTGAACGCGCTGCGCGCGTGGCTCGAGGTGCTCGTCGAGTGCAGCTACCAGACGACCGGACATCGCCGCGTGAAGAACCCGCGCATCTGGTCGCTGCACGATCTGCAAGAGCTGGTGGAGGGCCTGCGATGAGCGTCGAAGCGAAGCTCGTGGCGCGTGAGGACGGAACGCTCGCGCTGGTGGCGCCCAAGCCCGCGTATTGGCGCGAGGCCCCGAAGAAGGGCGCCGTGATCGTACCGGGCGCAGTGATCGGTCGCCTCGAGGTGCTCGGCGGCCTCGAGCCGATCGTGGCGCCGAAGACCGCGGCGGGGCGCGTGATCGAGGTGTACGAGCCGAAGCTCGCGCGCCGCGCGGTCGACGCCGCGACGGTGCTGCTGGTGCTCGATCCGAACGCGCTCGGTGCCGGCGCGGAGGTCGTCGCGGGCGCGGCGAGCCGCGCGACGGAGGGCCTCGTCTTCCGTTCGCCGATGAGCGGGCGCCTCTACCGCAAGCCGTCGCCGAACGATCCGCCCTTCGTGCAGGTCGGGCAGACGATCCGCGCGGGCGAGACGGTCGGGCTGCTCGAGGTGATGAAGACCTTCAACCGCGTGACCTACGGCGGCGACGATCTGCCGGCGAGCGCGAAGGTGAAGGCGATCGTCGCGGAGGACGGCGCGGACCTCGACGCGGGCGACGTGATCCTCGTGCTCGAGGAGTGAGCCTCGGCGCAGCTCTCGACGCGGCGTTCGAGGAGCCTCGGCGCAGACACTCGACGCGGACGCGCTGGCCACTTCGAGCGCGGCCGGAGCGCCGCGCGGCTCGCGGCGGCCTCAGGAGATCGTCTTCAAGAAGTGCTGCAGCCGCTTCTGCGCCGTGGCGTCGAGCGCGCCGAACTGCAGACCGACGAGGAAGAGGCCGTCGTCGCGATCGGCCGACCAGCGCACGACCGCGGGGGCCTCGAAGGGCTCCTGGTCGGGGTCCTCGATGCCGTCCTGCGTGAGGAAGAGCGTCACGGTGACGTTCCGACCGTCCACTACCTCGCGGTCGAGGACGAGGGCGACGCCGCCGTCCGAGAGGTTCTGCGTGGACGCGCCGAGCACGTCCCCGTCGAGCGCGATCTCGCCCGCGACCTCCACGTCGATGCGTCGATGTCTCCGCTGCTCTTCGCTCATGGGCGAGGAGTCTCGTCAGAATGCGCACACACGTAAAGCGTGGGCGTCGGTCGTCGGGGATTACCGGTCTGTGATTGCCGGTCTGTGATTGCCGGTCTGTGATTGCCGGTCTGTGATTGCCGGCCTGTGATCGGTCCGTGCCTCCGCGGCATCCGCGGACGTCGTGTCGAACGCGCGCCGGCATCGCGACTCGTTCCGCCACTTCGGCCGCCACTTCGCCGCCGCCGCCGCACGTGGGCGCTGGGCGCCCGACGCGCGTGCCTCGGCACTCGACAACCTCCCGCGAGTCGCCGCGACAAGCGCGGCCATGAACCGCCTCGTCCTCGTTCTCGCGCTCGTCTCGCTCGCTTCCTGCGTGACCGCGCGTGTCCCCGAGCTCCGCGTCGAGTGGTCCTCCGGCCGCCAGGCCCGCGCGTCCTCCGATCGCGGCGTTCAGCGTTGGCGCAACGAAGGGCACGCCCGCCTCGTCTGGCCGCTCGCGCCACCGCCGACCGCGCCGCCGCTTCCACCGCGGTCGACGCGCTCTGCGACCCCACTCCCGCAGGCGTCGGTCTGCGTCGATCCGCGCTTGTGCACGTGGGAGCGAGAGGCGCGCCGCCGCGCATGGGCGCGTCACGTGCGCTCGGAAGGGAGGCCGCGATGAGGCACGAACGTCGAGAGAAGGCGCCGAGCGCGGAGTCGGGTCGAGCGACGGCGCCGAGCGCGGCGTCGCAACCGTGCGGGAGCCACGCGCCGAGGAAGACGAACACCCCGAGGACCCACACGCGCACGGCGCGCATGGGCCGGGCGCTCGGGGCGCGGGCGCTCGGGGCGCGGGTGATCGGGGCGCGGGTGATCGGGGCGTGGGTGATCGGGGCGTGGGTGATCGGGGCGTGGGTGATCGGGGCGTGGGTGATCGCGGCGGTGTCGGCGACGTCGCTCGCGAGCGCACAGACGGTCGACGGCGAGGTCGACGCGCTCCGGCTCGCGGAGGCGCTCGAGCGCTACGCGAACGAGCCGCGGGTGGACGACCTGCTCGAGCACGTCGACGACGACGACGCGTACGATCCAGAGTCCGTGCAGCGGCTCGTGCGGCGCGCGCGTCGTGGCGGCTGGCTGCCCCAAGTGCGCGTGGGGGTGCGCCGCGGTCGCACCCAGGACCTCTCGACCCAGACCACGAGCACGCGGGTCTCCACCGACGACGATCTCGTGCTCGACGCTTCGCTGACGCTGCGCCTCGATCGCGCGGCCTACGGACCGGACGAGGTCTCGCTGGCGCGCGAGGGGCGCGCGCGGGCGGAGGCGCGCGACGCGCGGGCGCGGCTGGTCGTCGCCGCGTACTTCGAGCGCCGGCGCCTCCAGCTCGAGCGTGACCTGCTCAATCGCCGCGACCTCGGGACCTTGCTGCGGATCGAGGAGCTCGGGGCGCTGCTCGACGCGCTGACGTCGGGTGCGTTCTCCCGGCTCCGGCGTCGGGCCCGCCGCGCGCCGGCCCGGTGATTGATGCGATGCGTCCACCTCGGAGCCGATCTCGCGGACCCTCGCGTGGCGGCCCGACGACGCGTTCGTCGGAAGCCCGCCTGCGAGCGACTTCCCCGGGAGTGGGCCCGCCGTGGAGGTGGCGAGCGCGTCCCGATCCTCGACACCCACGGCTCGGAGGCAGGCGGCCTGCGCGCTTTGACACTCCAGGTCTCCCGTCGTAGCGTGCCGCGCCGCGGATTCCTGAATGTTTCCGCCGCAACAACGAGGGGTCATGGCGCGAGCGAAAGCGAAGGCGAAGGCGACGACGAGCACGGGCAGCACGCCCGCTCCCAAGCACGACGGGCCGATCGTCGAGGAGATGTACTTCCGCAGCGACAGCGCGTACCTGTGCATGATCCTCAATCGCCGGACCGACTTCGTCCGCGTGATCGACTTCCGTGCGGGCGCGCTCCCGGCCAAGCGGCTCTACATCCAGAGCGTCGCGAAGCAGGAGGGCGTTCAAAAGGTGATCACGCTCGTCGAGAAGGACGAAGTGAGCTCCTGGACGAAGGTCGGCTTCGTCCGCGAAGGCACCATCCCCGGCTTCTACAAGCGCAGCGATGGGCACCTCTGCGGCTGCGTGATCAGCGACAAGACCGCGAGCCCCGAGGTCGACGACGCAGGTCAAAAGCTCGCGGAACGCACGATCAACGCGGGCAAGCGGCTCTCGAAGGACATCCCGGAGAGCTTCCGCGGCGCGACCGTGACCGAGGTCGACGACGACGACGCCTTCAAGGCGCGCGACGCGGTCTGGAAGAAGGGCGAGGGAATCGGCGCCTTCGACGTCTTCGGACGCGACGCCGAGCGTGCGTACTACGAGTGCACCTACAAGAAAGCGCGCCCGAACTTCATCATGAGCGAGTACCAGGATTGTTTCGGTCACTCGCTGATCGAGATCCTGCGTTCTCCGGCGGATGACGACGAGATCCGCGCGCTGGTCGCGGGCCTTCGTCAGATCGGCGACGAGCTCACCGAGCGCGGCATCGTCAGCGCGTTCGCCTTCGGGCCGAGCGACGACGAGATGCTCTCGGCGGCGTATCTCGCGGCCGGCTACCGCAAGACGGGACTCCTCGCCTCGGGCGTGAAGATCGCGGACGGCCGCCGAGACGCGATCCTCTGGACGCGCAAGCTGGCGAACCCCGCCGAAGACGAATGAGGGCTCCGATGCGTCGCGTGCGAAAGATCCTCCTCGCCACGAGCCTCCTGACCGGGAGCGCCGTCGCGCTCGCGCAGCCGGGGCACCCGCCCGGCCATGCGGGTCATGCCGGCCACTCGGAGAGCGCGATGACGACCGCCGCGCCGACCAGCGCGATGACGACCGCCGTGCCCACGAGCGCGATGACGAGCGCGATGGTGACCGCGACCGCGGCACCCACGAGCGCGGCACCCACGAGCGCGATGGATCCCACGAGCCCGAGCCCCACCGCTGCTCCGACGCCCACGCCGCCGGCGGCGCGCACGGAGGCCGACGAGGCTCGCCGCGCGCGCGTCTACGCGACGGTGGGCGACGTGCGCATCACGGTCGGGCGCATCGAGGACGAGATCGCGCAGATGTCCCCCTTCCTCCGCGCGCGCTACCGCGATCCCGCGAAACTCCGCGAACTCGCGGACTCGCTGGTGCGCTTCGAGCTCCTCGCGCGCGAGGCCGAGCGCGACGGCTACGGCGACCGCCAGGTGGTGCGGCGATCCGTGAAGCAGGCGATCGTCCAGAACCTCATCAAGACCGAGTTCGACGAGCGCGTGACGCGCGACTCGATCACCGCCGAAGAGGTCCAGGCCTACTACGACTCGCACCTAGACGAGTTCGGACGACCCGCGATGGTCCGCGCGAGCCACGTGCTGCTCACGACCCGCGAAGAAGCCGAAGCGCTCCTCGCGGAAGCGCGCGCCGCCGACGCTCGGCAGTTCCGCGAACTCGCGCGTCGCCACTCGATCGACACCGAGACCAAGCTGCGCGGCGGCGACCTCCGCTACTTCACGCAGAGCGGTCTGCCCGCCGGCGCACGCGAGGACGACACGCCCGTCGACCCCGCGATCGTCACGGTGGCCTTCGCGCTTCGTGAGGTCGGCGACGTGGTCTCGGCGCCGATCGCGGTGGGCGAGCACTGGAGCCTCGTGAAGCTCACGGGACGCCGCGACGCCGAGCAACGCACCATCGAGCAGGCCTCGGAGGGCATTCGCCTCCGCCTCTGGCGCGAGAAGCGCCAGCGCGCGATCGACGAGTTCGTGGACGGCCTGCGCCGCACGCACGCGCCCGAGCTGCACCCGGATCGCATGCGCCCCATCCGCCTCGACGGACCGCCTCCCGGCGCCGCGCAGCTCCCGGCCGGCCACCCCCAGGTCGGCGGCCAGCCCGGTCACGCGCCCGGCATGCACGAGGCCCCGCCGGTCGAAGAAGCCCCGAGCGAGTGAGCACGCGGCGGTTGCGCGCTGGTTCGTGCGCACGGGCGGGGCTCAGTCGACTCGCCGACCTCCGACCGTGTGCGCCCGACCCTACGTCCGAGGTCATGGTCCACGCCGAGTCAGACGCCATCCTTCGGCGGTGACACCCTCCCTCGACTCTCAGGTACTCGCGCTCGATCCGCTCGCCCGCACGGCCTTGCTCGTGGACGGAGCTCTCGCGATCGCCCTCGGTCTCTGTGGCCTCTTCACCGGCCGCCTACAGGCCGAGTGGACCGAGCTCCCGGCCGCCCTCGTACTCGTCGCTTCGACCGCGCTCCTGCCGTACGGGGCCCGCGCTTGGGAAGCGGGACGTGCGGGTCGAGCGAGCCGTGCTCGGACGAGTGGCCTCTGCTTGCTCAACGCGTGTTGGGTCGTGGTGGTGATTGCGTTGCCGATCGGCGGCTGGATCGATCCGAACGCCGTGGGGTGGATGCTGCTCGCGGCGCACTTGGCGGTGCCGCTGGTGATGACACTCGTCCTCTGGCGTTCGCTCCGGTTCATCGAACGACCGAGCGCTGCCGGACGGGAACGCTGAGCGGTCAGCCGCGCAGGAACCCGACCACCGTCTCCACCACGTGCCGCACGCCGGCCTCCCCGAGCTCGGGGTAGACGGGCAGCGCGAGCACTTCCTTCGCCGCGCGCTCCGACACCGGCAGATCGCCCTCGCGGTAGCCGAGCTCGGCGAAGCAGCCCTGCAAGTGCAGCGGCAGCGGGTAGTAGATCGCGGTCGCGATGCCCGACGACTCGAGGTGCTTCTGCAGCGCGTCGCGGCGGTCGGTGCGGATCACGTACTGGTTGTAGACGTGACCCTCGTAGATCCGCGGCGGCGTGCGCAGTGACGCGCTCGGCAAGCCCGCTTCGGCGAACAGCCGGTCGTAGAGCGCAGCGTTCTTCCGGCGGCCTTCGTGCCAGCGGTCGAGCAACGGCAGCTTCACACGCAGGATCGCGGCCTGGAGCGCGTCGAGCCGGAAGTTCCCGCCGACGACGGCGTGGAAGTACTTCGGCTTGCTGCCGTGCGCGCGCAGGATGCGGACCTTCTCCGCGAGCGCGGCGTCGTTCGTGGTGACGAGCCCGCCGTCGCCGAAGCAGCCGAGGTTCTTCGAGGGGAAGAACGAGAAACACCCGAGCGCGCCGAGCGTGCCGACCGGGCCTTCGTCCGAGCGCGCGCCGAGCGCCTGCGCGGCGTCCTCGACGATCGGCAGCCCGTGCGCACGCAGCGCCGCGACGTCCGCGCTCTGCCCGAAGAGGTGCACGGGGACGATCGCCTTCGTTCGCTCGGTGATCGCGGTGCCCACGAGGGTAGGGTCGAGGTTGAAGCTGCCCTCTTCGACGTCGACGAACACCGGCTTGGCCCCGAGGCGCGAGATGCAGCCGCCGGTCGCGAAGAAGGAGAACGGCGTCGTGATCACCTCGTCGCCCGGCCCGACGTCGAGCGCCATCAAGGCCACGAGCAGCGCGTCCGTCCCGCTGGAGACGCCGATCGCGTGCGGCGTCCCGACGTACGCCGCGATCGCCTTCTCGAACGCGTCGACCTCCGGTCCGAGGATGAACTGACCATGCTTCATCACGCGATCGAAGGCTTCGCGGAGCGCGTCTTCCACCGGCGCGTGCTGCGCCGCCACGTCGAGCATCGGGATCTTCATCGCTCTACCTCTTCGTCGTGCCGTCGCGGGTCGGAGCGAGGCGGCAGCCGCGCTCGTCGATCGCGTAGCCGTCGCCGCATCGGGCGCAGGCCACGCTCGCGGGCGCTTCTCCCACACGCGCGAGCTTCTCGCCACACCGACACATCCAGCCGATCACGCGCGCGGGCGTCCCGACGACGAGCGCGTGCGGCGGCACGTCCTTCGTCACCACCGCGCCCGCACCCACGAACGCGTACTCCCCGACCTCGTGCCCGCACACGATCGTGCAGTTCGCGCCGAGCGAGCAGCCGCGCCGCAGGATCGTGGTGCGGAACTCGTCCTTGCGCTCCACGTGCGCGCGCGGGTTCATCACGTTCGTGAGCACGCAGCTCGGACCGAGGAAGACGTCGTCCTCCACGACCACGCCCGCGTAGAGGCTCACGTTGTTCTGCACCTTCACGCCGTCGCCGATCGTCACGCCGGGGCCGACGAAGACGTTCTGCCCGAACACGCAGCGCTCGCCGACCGTGGCGCCCGCGCAGACGTGCACGAAGTGCCAGACCTTGGTGCCCACGCCGATCACCGCGCCGTGGTCGACGATCGCGGTCGGATGGACGAAGTACGACTCGCTCACGCTCTCTCCTCACCCGCCGCGCGGGCCCGATGTCGTGCGTTTCGCTCGCGAAAGTCGAGCGATCAGCGCTCGACCTTCACCTCGGCGCCGTTCGCCGCAAGCGAGCGTGCACCCGCCTCGAGCGCCTGCACCACCGCCAGCCCCGACCAGCCGTCCGCGATCGGCGCGTGCCGCGTCTCGATCGCCGACAGAAACGCTTCGTGCTCGAGCTTGAGCGGCTCCGCCATGCGCACCGCGGGCACCACCACGTCGCCCGTCCGCACGCGCACGCCCTCTTCGTAGCCGACGACCGCGGGAGGCTCGACGCCCTTGTCGTAGACGCGGAGCTTCTCGTCCGTCGAGGCGTCGTCGAAGACGGCCATCTTCTTGTCGCCGACGACCGTGAGCATGCGGACCTTGTGCGGATCGAGCCAGCTCACGTGCACGTGCGCGAGGCGTCCGCGGCCGTAGCGCACGGTGCCGAAGACCACGTCGTCGATGCCGCGCTCCTTCTGCAAGAACACCCCGCCGCGCGCGGACACCGCCTCGGGCGAGTCGTTCAGCAGGTAGCTCGCGATCGAGAGATCGTGCGGCGCGAGGCTCCACCACGCGTTCTCGTCGCGACGCACCACGCCGAGGTTCAGGCGGCGACACACGAGGTAGAGCACCTCGCCGAGCTCGCCCGCGTCGATCATCGCCTTGAGCCGCTGCACGACCGGATGGAAGAGCAGCAGGTGCCCGACCATCAGCACGCGGCCTTCGTGGTCGGCGTGCTCGCAGAGCGCGCGCGCGTCGTCGGTGGTGAGCGCGAGCGGCTTCTCGACCAGCACGTCCTTGCCGGCCGCGATCGCGGCGTGCGCGAGCTCGACGTGCGAGGGCGCGTCGGTCGCGATCACCACGCCCTTCACGTCGTCGTTCGCGAGCACGTCCGAGAGCTCGCTGAAGATCGAAGCGCCGGTGCTTCGCGCGCTCTCGCGAGCCTTCGCGTCACGATCGCAGACCGCGCGCAGCACACCGAGCCCCGCGAGGCTCCGCACGTGGTTTCGACCCCAGCCGCCCGCGCCGACGACCGCGATCCCGGGTTTGATCTTCGTCATCGTTCACGCTCGAAGATCACGGCGAGCCCCTGTCCGACGCCGATGCAGAGCGACGCGAGGCCGTAGCGCGCGTCGTTCTGCTGCATGACGTTCATCAACGTGCCGACGATGCGCGCGCCGCTGCAGCCGATGGGGTGCCCGATCGCGATCGCGCCGCCGTTCAGGTTCACGCGCGCCTCGTCGAGGCCGAGCTCGCGGATGCACGCGAGGCTCTGCGCCGCGAAGGCTTCGTTGAGCTCCACCACGTCGAGGTCCTTCACCTCGAGCTTCGCCTTCGCGAGCGCCTGGCGCGTCGCGGGCACCGGGCCGATGCCCATGTAGCTCGGGTGGACGCCCGCCACTCCCGTCGACACCACACGCGCGAGCGGCGTGAGGCCGTGACGCTCCGCGAACGCGCGCGACGCGAGCAACACGGCCGCCGCTCCGTCGTTGAGCGGCGACGCGTTGCCCGCGGTGACGGTGCCTTCCTTCCGGAAGACCGGCGAGAGCTTCGCGAGCGACGCGACCGAGGAGTCCGCGCGCACACACTCGTCGCGGTCCACGATCGTCGCGGGATCCTTGCGCGACGCGCCCGGCACCGTGACCGGCGCGACCTCGCGCGCGAAGCGTCCGGCTTCCCACGCCGCGGCCGCTTTCTGGTGCGAGCGCACCGCGAACGCGTCTTGGTCCGCGCGCGAGACGCCGTGCTTCTCCGCGACCTTCTCCGCCGTCTCACCCATCGAGTCGAGGTCGAAGCGCGCGCGCATCTTCGGGTTCTCGAAGCGCCAGCCGAGGCTCGTGTCGTAGATCTTCGGTGGCGTGCGCGGGAAGGGCTCGTCCGCCTTCTCCATCGCGTACGGCGCGCGCGACATCGACTCCACGCCGCCCGCGACCATCACCTCGTGATCGCCGAGCGCGATCGCGCGCGACGCTTGGATCAGCGCCTCGAGGCCGGAGCCACAGAGTCGGTTCACGGTCACGCCCGTGACCTCGTAGGGCAGCCCCGCGAGCAGGAGCGCCATGCGCGCGACGTTGCGGTTGTCCTCGCCGCCTTGGTTGGTCGCGCCGAAGATCACCTCGGAGACCTGCTCCTTCGCGGACGGCGTCCGATCCAAGAGCGACCGCAGCACGTGCGCCGCGAGATCGTCGGGCCGCACCCGCGCGAGCGCGCCGCGGTGCTTGCCGATGGGAGTGCGGAGGGCGTCGAGGACGACGACGTCGTGAAGACTCATGTGCGCGGTCCTAGCAGCCTGTTCCGTGGTCCTCCAAGGACCCCGCGGCTTTCGCTCACAGCGCGACGGACGACGAGAGCGAGACTTCGGTCGCTAAACACGAACGAGCCCGAATCGACGAAGGGCCGAGCCCGGAGGCCCGACCCTTCGATCCTGCGTCTCGATGGTTGATCAGCGCGCCATGCGGCGGCACTCGGCCACGTACTGGCCTTGGCCCTGTTCGATGCACGAGCGGTACGCGGCCTGGGCACCTTCCGAATCGCGAAGCGCCTGTCGCGCCGCGCCGAGCGTGATCCAGACCTTCGAGCTGGTCGGCAGGAGCACCGAGGCGCGCTGCGCGAGCTCGGCCGCGACGGCGTTCTGCCCTCGGTTGAGCTGGATCCAGCCGAGCTCTTCGAGTGCCTCCGCGCCGTTCGGGTTGGCGGCGAGCGCCTCTTCGAGCTTCGCGATCTTCGCGCGCGGGTTCCGCGTGTTGCGCGCTTCTTCGAGCAGCGCCTCGTACGCACCCGGCGCTGCCGCCGGTGCCGCGGGCTCCGCGACGACCTCTTCGGCCGGCGCCGCTTCCGCGACCTCGGCCGCTTCTTCGGCGGGCGCGACCTCTTCGGTGGGCGCGCCTTCCTCGGTCGGCGCGACCTCCTCGATCGGCGCGACGTCCGTCGCTTCCGCGGTGGCCTCGGTCGGCGTCGCTTCGGCGGGCTCGGCCGTCTCGGCCTCCATCGTGCCGACGTTGGACATGTCGGGCATCGCGGGGATGGAGGGCGTGTTCGTGAGCTCGACCGGCGTCGGCATCAGCACGTTGTGGTAGAGCCAGTAACCGCCGATCACGAGCACGCCCGCCGCCACGAAGCCCAGCGTCATGCGACGCCACTTCGTGTCGCCCTGGACCACCTTGTCGAGCTCGAGATCGTCCCACGTCTCGTGCTCGATCTCCGCCTCGTAGGCCTTCGCGGTGAAGAACTCCTCCGCGACCGCGGCGTGCTCACCGGAGGTGGTGATCGCCTTGATGGTCTGGCTCGAGGAGGTCCGCGCCTCCTTGATCTTCGCCTTCGGGTCGTGCTTCTTCGGCGGCTCCGACTTGCTGCTCGCCTCCGACTTGCCCTTCTGGGGCGGCTCGGACTTGCGAGACTCCGTCTTCGAGTCCTTCTTCGGCGGCTCCGAGGCCTTCGCCTTCGGCGCTTCGGACCCCTTCGACTTCGGCGGCTCCGACGCACGCTCTTCTTCGTCGGCGTCCACCGCGACGCCCACCGTCGGCGGCGCCGTCTCGATCGCGGTCGCTTCGGCCTCCAGGGCGTCGGCGGCCGCGATCAGGTCCTTCGCTTCGTTCTGCAGCGCGATCGACGCGCGTTCCAGCGCGCCCACGCCGTCGCCGAGGCTCTGCGCTTCGGCTTCGAGCGCGTCGGCTTCCTTCGCGAAGGCCTCCGCAGCGTCACGCTTGGCCTGCGCGGCGTCGCGCGCCGTCTTCGCGGCGTCGTCGTCCTTCTGCGCTTCGGCCTTCTTCAGCTCCGCCTCGGCCTTCTTCACCTCGGCCTCGGCGCGCTTGACGTCGAAGCGCTTGGCTTCGGCTTCCGCGCTCTTGGCTTCGGCTTCGGCGCGCAGCGCCTCGGATTCGGCCTTCTTCACGTCCGAGTCCGCGCGCTTGGCCTCCGCGTCCGCGCGTCGCTGCTGCGCCTTCGCGCGTTTCGCGGCGGCCTCTTCGAGGCGTTGCTTGCGCTCCGCCTCGCGCTCCGCTTCCACCCGGTGTTGGCCCGATTCGTCGTCGCGCGTGGTCACCGTCGCGAGCGCCGCCTCCGCCGCCGCCGCCTTCTGCGCGGGGAACTGGATGACGTTGCTCTCCGGGATGCTCTCGCGGGTCTTGGAACGCTTGCGCCGCCGATTGCCCTTCTTCGCCATGCTCGCCTCGGGGTCGGCCGACGCCGCTTCGTTTTCCGATGTCGAATCCGCTGGGCCGGAAACCGCGTCCAAAACCGCGGGGTCCGAATCCGCTGGGTCCGTCGTGACGGCCGCGCCCACACGCGCGTCCGTCGCTCTCGGGGATTGTGCCGAAGAACCCACGTCCTTCGCGGGGACTTCGCTCACCTCGCGAGCCGCGTTCGACGGCTCGCTCGAGTCGGAGTGGCCGCGCGTCGCGGGTTCCGTCTCCGAGGCTGGGGGCTCGGACGGGTCCGAGCTCGGTTCCTTGGGTGTCCTTGGTTCTGGTGGAGCCCCCGCGTCAAGGGGAGGCCCCTCCGGCGGGGGTACCCCGCTCGAACGCGCAGATGGGCCAGCACGTTCCGTGCCCTCCGGAAATAAGGATGACGAACCCTCGGATTCGCTGGAGTTGCCGTCGTCCGGCGCGGCACGACTCGGCACGGTCGAGGCGCGCGAGAGGCTCGAGGCGTCAGCATTCGCACGCCCAGGAGCGGGGAGGAGCGCTTCTTCTTCGAACGACTCGTCGTCCTCGCGGGCGCGCCCCGAGTCGACGATGAGGCCCTCGAAGTAGAGCTTCGTGATGCTCTCCAGGGTCGCGAGGTCGTCGGTGCTGCGATCGTCGACGACCTGCATGAGCGAGCGTTGGCCATCGAACAAACGCAGGAGATCGTTGAGCTCGTCGGGGATCTCGGCGAGGCGCTCCACGAGCGAGGCGTCGTCGACCTCGAAGATCCGATCGAGGGGAGGGAGCTGCTCCAGCATCCGACCCCACTCGTCGACCCGGCGCATGCCCTCCATGAGCAGGCCCTGGGTGGAGGTCTGGATGGTGCGCTCGCCGATGCGCACGGGACGGAACTCGAGATCGAAGTGGCCGTCGTTCCAGACCAGGAAGCGGTAGACGGCGTGCTCGCCGCGCAGCGCTCCGAGCTCGGCGTGGGCGAGCGAGCCTTCGTCGAAGAAGACCGCGCCGCGTTTGTCGCCGTGGCTCAGGTGGAGCACGCCGGACTTGCGGCTGATGTCGATCGTCTGGAGCAGATCGACGAGGCCCATCTCGGAGAGCGAGCCGGAGAAGCGGGTCTTGGTGAGGCTGCGTCGCTCGAGCCCTTGGCGCTCGAAGCGCTGCAGGACGAGGTTCACGCGCGTGATGATCTCTTTGATGTAGATGGGTTTGGCGAGGTAGTCCTCGACCCCCAGCTCGAGACCTCGGACCTTGCTCTCCACGCTGCCGTCGCTGGAGAGGAACATCAGCGGGACGTCCGCGAGGTCCTTGCGCTCGCGGAGACGCTCGACGAAGCCGAACCCGTCGAGCTCGCCGAGCACGGTGTCGGAGAGGATCAGATCCGGGCGCGCGAGCTCGACGAACTCGAGGGCCTCTTCCGCGCTCGCGCACGAGGTCACCGAGTAGCCCGCCTTGCGCAGGCTGACCTCCAGCACGCGGAGGCTGCGCGAGTCGGCGTCGACGAGGAGCAAGTTTCGTTTGGCCACGTGAGCGGGAGAGTGCCGCTCCGAGCGGAGCCTTGGCAACGTTCGCGATTTCGATGGTTCGGTCGCCTGACGGGGACGCTCACGTGACGCCGGGTCGCTCGGCCTGGCGCCCCGCTCCCGAAGCGTCCGCTTCTCGGACGCCGCGCGCGGCGACGGAACGCGAAAGGCCCGTCGATCGCTCGACGGGCCCGACGAATCGTCCGTGGTCGCAGGGGCTCAGTACGCGAGGCCGCCGCCCTGCTGCTTCTCCGGGCCTTCGCCCATGCGGTCGACGATGCCGCCCGCGACCGCCTGGTACTCGAACGCGTCGTGGATGATGAAGGCGTCGCCGTCGTCCGCGCGGATCGTGATGTCGACCGTGCCGGGCTCCTCCACCTGGGGCGCCATCACGACCATGGTCTCCGGGTCGATCAGCGTGACCTGCGGGCTGCGGATCGTGCCGAAGAACACCGTGTAGCCGATGTCGGTACGGAAGTTCCGCCCCTCGATCTTGATCGGGCGGCCTTGGGTCGCGCCGTTCGGCGGGTCGATGTTGAGGAAGGAGATCTCGCCTCCACCGTCGTCGCACGCGACGAGGCCGAGGGAGAGACCGACGGAGAGGGCGATCGAGGCGGAGAGCCGAAGCATGACGGCGGGACGATAGATGGAGCGGGCGCACCGGGTCAACGCGTGCGTTTCGGTTCGTGTCCCGAGCGTCCGCGAAGGGGAATCACCCGCTCGACCCGCCACCGCCGAGCCTTCTGGTGCGGCGGGGTCAGCCGCCGCGGCTCACCCGATTCCGCGCACCGCCTGCTCCAGCATCACCATCGGGGCGAAGACCACGTCCCACCACGTGAGCCCAGACGCCGAGTGGATGCGATAGCCGTGGTTCACGAGCACGTGGGACAGGCGAACCACCACGTAAGCCACGACGTACGTGAGCGGGATCGCGCCGCAGCCCCAGGCGACCAGCCACCCGCTGGCGTCGCGGTCGTCGGAGGGACGGACGTCGGAGGCTCGAGCGTTTTCGTGGGTGTGTGCCACCGAGCTCGGAACGAACCGAGACGGGTGGTCGATTCCGTGGGCGCTCCTCGCCTCCGATCAATCCGTCGCGCCGCGACGCGCGACCACCGCCGCGAGCAGCACCGCGAAGAGCGACGTGACCACGAGGAACGGACCCGCGAGGCCGCCCCAGCTCGCGTCCCAGGTCGGGAGCCACGCCTCCACGATCGCGAACGCCGCCACGCCGATCGCGGCGCCTGCGACGAGGCCGCGGCCGTTCTTCCAGCCGTAGAGGAGACCGACGAGGAGCAGAGGGACGAGGGAGAGGACGAGCGGGGCGAGCGCGCCGACCGCGCCCACGAAGGAGAGGGGCATCGCAGCGGCTCCGATCGAGGCGACGTCGATCGCTCCGACGCCGCCGGCGACCACGAACGCGCCCGCGAAGACGCCCGTGGCGCTCACCGCGAGCCGACGACGCAAGCCGAAGACGAGCAGGCCCGCCAGCCCGAGCGCGGTGAGGCCGCGCGTGGTGCCGAGCTCCTTGGTCGCGGCGCGGAGCGCGTCGTTCGCCTGGATGAGACCCGCACCGTAGCGGCTGCGGTCCTTCTTCGACTTCGCGCTCTCCTTCAGGATGCGCTCGATCGCGGCCGGATCGCGCACGCCTGCCGAACGGAGCAGCGCCGCGACACCCGCGACGTGTGGCGCAGCCATCGAGGTGCCCTGGAACGCGAGGTAGTCGCTGCGGGCCGGGGCGCGCGGGAGGATCGTGTTCTGAAGCACGCCGTCGGGCAGGCCGTCGTCGTTTTGATCGACGCGCAGATCGCCGCCCGGCGCGACCACGTCGAGCGCGCTGCCGTACGACGAATAGAAGCTCAGCGTCTCGTCGAAGCGGACCGCGCCGACCGCGATCGTGAAGCGGTTGGCGGCCGGGTACTGCACGCGCCCGCGGCCGGTGTTACCGGCGGCGGCCACCACGACGACCCCCTTGCGGTGCGCGTAGGCGATGGCGCTCGCGATCGCCTGCGAGTTGATGCCGCCACCGAGGCTCATGTTGATGACGTCGGCGCCATTGTCGGCGGCCCAGCGGATGCCCGCCGCGACGCTGCCCCAGCTTCCGCCGCCACGTGCGTCGAGCACGCGGATTGGCATGATGCGCGCGAGGGGCGCGACGCCCGCGACGCCGACGCCGTTGTTCGTCGACTGCGCGATGGTCCCCGCGACGTGGGTGCCGTGACCGTGCTCGTCGTCGGGCGTGTCGTCGCCGTCCACGAAGTCCCAGCCGGGCACGAAGCGCGGCTCGGCGAGATCGGGGACCTGCTTGAAGCGGCCGTCGACGTCTCGGTACGCGACGCCGGTGTCGATCACCGCGACGACGACGCCCTCGCCGCGGTTGCGGGTCCACGCCTTCGGCATCTGGATCTGATCGAGGTGCCACTGGTGCCGATAGAACGGATCGTTCGGCGCGAAGGTGCCGTCGCGGCTCGCTTCGGGCGCGCTCGGGGTCGTCGTCGCGTCGAGGCGGTAGGCCTCCGCGGACTCCGGGAGCGACCAGCGGCGCTCGAGCTCCACGCTCTGTACGTCGTCGTGGGCGAGCGCGGCGTGCAGGTCCTCGAGCTCGCTCGTGGGCACGTCGCGCAGTCGGAAGAGCTGCGCGCCCTCGTGGAGCAGCTCGCCGAGCGCGGCGTCGCCGGTGGGCCACGCGTGCGGCTCGATGGCTGCGTGGATGCGCGCTTCGAGGGCGTCGCGATCGGAGGCGGAGAGATCGTCGTCGAGATCGAGGAGCACCGCTCCGGTGAGCGGGTCGTGGGCGATCGGATCGGACGGTGTGCGCGCCTCGGGCTCCTCCTGCCGCACGCGGACCGAATGGACGAACGAACCGACGATCGCGACCAGGGCGGCGAGCAGAGCGAGACGACGCATGAGCCACAGGATAGGGCCACGCGCGGCGAGGGCCAAACGTGGGGGCCGATCGAGTCGGCGCGTGGTCGAGGCTCGACGGGGCGCCTCAGCCGAGGACCTCGGCCGTTCGCTCCGCCACCGCGTCGACGAACACCCGCACCTTCGGCGCGAGGTGGAGGCGGCTCGGGTAGACGATGTGCACCGGCTCGATGAGCGAGGGCCCCTGGACGACGCAGCCGCAGCGATGTATTCAAATGATCGTTTGATCATTGGAGCATCGATGGACGCCCGTCACTTCAAGGACGCCGCCTACGCCCACCTCGCCGAGGTCGGCAAGGCGATCGCGAGCCCGGCGCGGCTCGAGATCCTCGAGCTGCTCGCGCAGGCACCCCGCACGGTGGAGGTGCTCGCGGGCGAGGTCGCGCAGTCGGTCGCGAACACCTCGCATCACCTGCAGGTGCTCAAGCGCGCGCAGCTCGTGACCCACCGACGCGACGGACAGTACGTCGCGTACGCCCTCGCGGGCGACGACGTCGCTGGGTTGCTGACGCAGCTCCACGCGGTGGCGGCGGCGCACGTGGCCGCGCTCGAGGCGCTCACGCGCGACTACTTCGAGGATCCCGCGGGGCTCGAGCCGCTCGACGTCACGACCTTGCTCGCGCGGCTGCGCGCGGACGAGGCGGTGCTCGTCGACGTCCGGCCGGAGCACGAGTTCGCGGCGGGGCACGTGCCGGGCGCGATCTCGCTTCCACTCACGGCGCTGAAGCAGCGCGTGGCGGAGCTGCCGCGCGATCGGACGGTGGTCGCGTACTGCCGCGGCCCGTACTGCACGTTCTCGGCGGAGGCGACGCGGCGGCTGCGCGCGCTCGGCTTCGACGCGCGTCGGACGCACGCGAGCGTGCACTCGCTGACCCGCGCGCTTCGGAAGCGTCCGGCGCGTGAGACGAGCGCGGACTTCGACGCGGGCAGCGGAACGTCGTCGCCGACCACGTCGCCCGCGAGCTCGTCGTCCGTGCGCGCGACGTCCTCGCAGACGGCATCGAAGCGAGCGGCAGCACCGAGGCCGTCCGCGAGCGCGACGCGAAACGCCGGGGTGGCAAAGGCAGCGTCGAAGCGCCGTACGAAAACCGCGGCGCCCGTCGAGACAGTCGCGCGTCGCCCGACCAAGGAGCGCTCATGAACCCCGTCCGCCTCGGCCTCCGCGAGAACGTCGCGCAGTTCTCGCTCCTCGTGATCGTCAACGCGTTCGTCGGCGCGATGGTCGGGATGGAGCGCAGCATCCTGCCCACGCTCGCGGAGCAGGAGTTCCACCTCGTCGCGCGCACCGCGGTCCTCTCGTTCATCGTCGTGTTCGGCGTCACCAAGGCGCTGACCAACTACGTCGCCGGTCGCTGGTCCGATCGTTTCGGTCGCAAGCACGTGCTCGTCGCGGGTTGGCTCGTCGCCGCGCCGGTGCCTTTCCTGCTGATGTGGGCGCCGACCTGGGGTTGGATCCTCGGCGCGAACGTGCTGCTCGGGATCAGCCAGGGGCTCACGTGGTCGACCACGGTGATCATGAAGATCGACCTCGCGGGCCCGAAGAACCGTGGGCTCGCGATGGGGCTCAACGAGTTCGCGGGTTACTTCGCGGTGGCGCTGTCCGCCCTCGGCACCGGCTTCGTCGCGGCGGAGCACGGTCTGCGACCGTACCCCTTCTACCTCGGGGTCGGCTTCGTCGTCGTCGGCACGCTGCTCTCGATCCTGTTCGTGCGCGAGACGCGCCACCACGTCGCGCACGAGTCTTCCCTCGCGGGCGACGGCGCGAAGCTCACGCCGCGCGAGGTGCTCCTGCGCACGAGCCTCACCGATCGCGAGCTCTCCTCGGTGAGCCAAGCGGGGCTCGTCAACAACCTCAACGACGGCATGGCGTGGGGCCTCTTCCCGCTCGTGTTCACCGCCGCGCACCTCTCGCTCGCCGACATCGGGACGCTCGCCGCGATCTACCCCGCGGTGTGGGGCCTCGCGCAGCTCTTCACCGGCGCGTGGTCGGATCGCGTGGGCCGCAAATGGCTCATCGTCTTCGGCATGTGGACCCAGGCGGCGGGCATCGTGGTCACCGCGCTCGGCGACACCTACGCGCTCTTCGCGTTCGGCGCGGTGCTCCTCGGGCTCGGCACCGCGATGGTCTACCCGACGCTGCTCGCGGCGATCGGTGACGTCGCGCATCCGAGCTGGCGCGCGTCGGCGGTCGGCGTCTATCGGCTCTGGCGCGACCTCGGCTACGCGGTCGGCGCGTTGCTCGCAGGCCTCGTGGCGGACGCGTTCGGGCTCTCTGCCGCGACCCTCACCATCGCGGCGCTCACGTTCGTCTCGGGCGTGGTGGTGGCCCTGCGGATGCGCGAGACGTTGCGGAAGGAAG
>JALOQC010000339.1 GCA_025453555.1 Myxococcota bacterium
GCGCCTCGAACTGCGAGGCCCGCGCGGCCCACGACCCCGTGAGGACCCCATGGCTTTGCACTTCGAACGTCGCTCGCACCGCTGCGAGGCGCTGGTGACCACCTCGTGCGTCGCGTTCGTTTTCGCGCTCGCGCTCGGATGCGGCGACGACGACGTCGATCCGATCGACTCGGGCGCGCCAGAAGACGCGGCGGTCGTCGTCGACGCGTCGACCGAGGACGGCGCGACCGAGCTCGACGCGGGCACCGACGCCGGACCCCCTGCGGTCTGCGAGCCGCACGAGCTCACCTGTGTCGACCAGCACATCACGGGGCTCGGCCTGCTGGAGGAGCCGAACACCTCGACGATCACGAACGAATCGCTCGGCGACGGGCTCTTCCGCACCACGCTGGATACACGCGCGGGCGGGTTGAACCCCACGATGAGCTACGTCTACGTGCGCTTCACGGACGAGGGCGCGGTCCAGCTCCCGCTGCACGACGTCGCCGCGCTCGACGATCTCGACTGGGAGCTCGCGGTGCGCCGCTACGTCGCGCGCATCAACTCCGGCGTCGGTGGCCCCGGCTGCGTGACGGCCGCGCGCGCGATGCCGGGCACCGAGATCGAGACGCTCACTGCGCTTCCCGAGACCTCACCCGCGCGTGAAGAGGAGTACCTCTCCGAGAGCTGCATGGTGGTGCCGGACACCTCGGGCATCGGCGCACCGGCCACCGCGCTCTCGAGCTTCTGGACGTACGTGAGCTGTGTGCAGATGACGGGCAACGTCTACGTGCTGACGCTCGGGAACGGGCGTCACGTCGCGATCGAGTTCGAGACGTACTATCCGCCGGACGTTCAAGCCGTTTGCGACGAGACGGGCTCGCTTCCGAGCGGTCCTTCGGGTTCGGGCAACGTTCGGATTCTGTGGCGTTTCCTCGATTGAGCTGGCGCTCAGCGCGTCCGCCATCGCGCTCGACACCGCGCGCCGCGCGCGCGACATCGACTCCTTCCGCGTTCGACGCTCGTCGTCCAATCGCTGGAGAAGGAGCGGATTCGCGGCTCGGGCGCCTCTCTTCCCGTCCGCACGTGCGGCCGCATCGCGGCACCCACGCGCGGCGCTCTCTTCCCTTTGCGGCCCCGGCGGCCCTCTTCGTTCGGAGCATCGATGTACGTCAACCGACTCTCTCTCATTCTCGTTTCGACTCTCTTCGCCTTCGCGTGTGGAGACGACTCCACCGGAGATCTTCGGGACGCCACTCCGCCCGCCGATGGGGGCGACTTCGACGCGGGCCCGACTCGCGAGGATGCCGGCGAGGACGCGGGGTCGGTCGACGAGGACGCGGGAGGGGCTGACGAAGACGCCGGATCGGTCGACGACGACGGCGGCGTGGATGCCGGACCGATCGACGAGACGCCGCCGGCGCTCACGACGAGCGCGCCGTGGCAGTCGTCGTCGCGGGTGGCACGTGTGAGCGGCGTCGCGACCGACGAGAGCGGCGCCCCGAGCGTGAGCGCGACGATTGATGGCGAAACCCTGCCGGTCACGCTCGCGGACGACGGCGCGTTCGAGCTCGTGGTGCCGCTCGCGCCCGGCGAGAACACCCTCGTCGTCGAGACGACGGACGCGGCCGGCAACGTCGCGGACGAGACCCTCTCGGTCTACTTCGGCCACCGCGTCTCGATCGGCAACTCGCAGGCGGCCTTCCTGCGCGAGGGCACGCTCCACACGTGGGGTCGCAACGAGCTCGGGCAGCTCGGCAACGGCACGCTGATCGGCTCGCGCTGGGGAGATGATCCGGCAGACACGCGGCCCGTGCGCTACGCGGTGGATCTCGAAGGCGTGCTCTCGGTCGTCACACGGCAGACCTTCATGGTCGCGCTCCGCGACGACGGCAGCGTGTGGACCTGGGGCAGCAACGGCGACGGACAGCTCGGCTACGCGACGGCGAGCGACTGTGGCTCGGCGGGGACGAGCGCGTGCAGTCGCACGCCGACCGCCGTGCCGGGCATCACGAACGCGATCGCGGTGCAGGCCGGCTTCACGCACACCTTGGTGCTGCGCGACGACGGCACGGTTTGGACGTTCGGGAACAACGGCTCCGGTCAGCTGGGCCACTCGACGGGCGTGGCCTCGACCCCCACGCCGACGCAGGTCCCGGGACTCGACGACGTCGTGCAGATCGCGGCGGGCTCCGCGGTCTCGTACCTGCTCCGCGCGAACGGCGAGGTCTACGCGTTCGGCGCGAACGACCAAGGCCAGCTCGGGCTCGGCGCTGCCGACTCGTCGCCGCACGTCACGCCCATGCGCGTACCGAGCGTGTCGAATGCCATCGCGGTCGCGGCGGCCAACACCACGGCCTATGCGCTGCTCGCGGACGGCACGGTGCTGGCGTGGGGTCGCAACCACGCGGGCCAGGGCGGCGTCGCGAGCGAGGCGACGACGGTGCTCGCACCCACGCCGGTGCTCCGACTCGCCGCGGACGGAAGCGCGAGCGCGCTCGGCGGCGTCGTCGGGGTCGCGGGCGACGGCTTCGTCGGCGCGGCGCTGCATTCGGACGGTTCGGTGCTCGCGTGGGGTCTCGGATCGCTCGGTCAGCTCGGGCAGGGCGTCTTGCCCGACGGCGCGCGCGACCTCGAGAACCGACGCGCGGCATCTCCGGTGGCCGTGAGCGACGCGGATCGCGCGCTCTTTGTGATCCAAGAGATCGAGGTCGGCGCGGGCGGACCCACGCTCGCGCTCTCGCGCGACGGCAACCTGTTCGGCTGGGGCTGGAGCTTCCAAGGCTCGCTCGGCCTCGAAGGCGCGATCAACGCATGGGCGTACTCGTCGCCCGTGCTCGTGATGGCCGCGCCCTGATGGGTCGTTCGTCGCGAGGGTGGCCGATGCTCGTGCGGCTTCGCGACGTGGTCGCGCCGCGTAGGTCGGCGAGCGTGCGCGCGGCGACGCACCGGCTCGCAGCGACGCTGCTCGTGAGCGTCGGACTCGCTGTCGGATGTGGTTCCTCAGGCGGCGCCGACGATGGAGGCGTGCGGACGGACGGAGGTGTCCGTGATGCGACGTTCGACGCGTGGACGTTCGATGTCGGAGTCGACGCGAGCGGCGATGCAGGCGGCGTTGGCGACGCAGGCAGTCGTGATGCCAACGCGACGGGCTTCGACGCCGGTCCAGTCGACGAGTCCGAGCGGCGACCCGGGGGCGACACCACGACCTCGGTGCTCGGGGTGGGTGCGTTCGTGCAGCCCGCGGCCAACCTCTCGCTCCTGCGTCTGCAGTTCTTCCAGCTCGACTGGGTGCCGGCCCCTGGGTCTCCCCCGGAATCGGACGGTCTCGGACCGACCTTCAATGCGGCTTCCTGTCTGAGCTGTCATGCGCGCAACGGGCGCGCGGTCCCAGGCGACGCACCAAACGCGGGCGTCGGCGTGCTCGTTCGGCTCGGCACGTTGGATCATTTTCCCGACCCGCGCTACGGCGATCAGCTCCAACCCTTCGGGGTCGCGGGCGTGCCGGGCGAAGCTCGGGTGGAGTACGCGTGGGAGATCGTGCGCGAGGTGGTGTTGCCGGGGGGGCAGCGTGTCGTCCTGCGACGACCGACCTACACGCTTCGCTCCCCCGCGCATGGACCACTCGCCGAAGGGGTCGGGCTCTCGCCGCGCACGTCGCCGCACTTGCTCGGCCAAGGGCTGCTCGAAGCGGTGCCGGAATCCGTGCTCGCGGAGTGGCACGATCCGGACGACCGGGACGGCGACGGGGTGTCGGGCCGTCTGCCGCGCCTGCCGGACGGATCGGTGGGGCGTTTCGGTTGGAAGTCCGCACAGCCGACGGTGGAAGCGCAGACCGCGGCGGCGTTCCTCGGAGATCTCGGTTTGACCAGCCCGATGTTCCCAACCGAGAACTGCCCCGAAGCGCAAGCCGCCTGTCGCGCCGCACCTTCGGGAGGCTCTCCCGAGCTTCCCGCGGTGCGCCTGCGCGTGACGAGCTCGTACGTGCGCCTGCTCGGGGTGCCGACGCGCCGCGATCCCGACGCTCCGCAGGTCCTCGCGGGCCGCGCGCTCTTTCGCGCGATCGGCTGCGCGAGCTGTCATCGGCCGAACCTCGAGACGGGCGATGCCGTGGAGCCTGAGCTCGCACATCAGACGATCTGGCCGTACACCGATCTCTTGCTGCACGACCTCGGCGAAGGGCTCGCCGACGGCGTCGCGGAGGGAGACGCGGCACCTTCGGAGTGGCGCACTCCGCCGCTCTGGGGGCTCGGGCTCGTACCCGAGGTCAACGGCGCGCTCGCGCTCCTGCACGACGGCCGCGCCCACACCTGGGAGGAAGCGATCCTCTGGCACGACGGCGAGGCCGAGGCGGCGCGGGCGACCTACGAGACGCTCTCGGCGGGGGATCGCGCGGCAATCGCGGCGTTCCTGGCTTCGCTCTGACGGCTCTGGCGCGAACGAGCGCCCAGGTCGCGCACACCCCGGGCGTGCGAAATCTCGCGGGACTCTCACGCAGCGCATTGACGATAAGGAAAATCAATTTCATTATCAATGAGTCCGAGGGCGTCCTCGGGCTCGCAAAGGGGGCTCCCCGGCGGCGGGGCTGGAGACCGCCGCCGGGGTCGTCTCTTCGAACCCGTTCGCTCGTGTCCTCCGCGCAGGCGCGCGGAGCACGAGCCCTCTCGAGCGCCGTGGCGCGCCCCGAAGCGAGGTGGTGGTGGGCGTACACGACCCGGGTCTACGCGAGGTGGTCGCGATCGTGTCGGAGGGGCGGACCGCGATTCCGTGGGAAGTTCGGATCGCCGGACGTCATCCCGGAGTTTCCGTGCAGCTTTTGTGGCCAGAGCTCGGCCTGTCCATCCTTCTACCCGGACCGTTCAATCCGAACTGGTACGATTGTTCCTTCTTCGATCAGACGCGAGAACGTTTCGAGTCGTGGCGGGACCTGGAACGAGCGCTGGAACCGCTGCCGCTCCCCTCGCTCGTCGAGCTTCGCGCGATCGTCACGTGGAGCGCCCGCCCGGCCCGTCGGATGAGACCCAGTGCGGAGGAGCGCCCGCTGGCGCCCGTCGTCCCGCTTCGTAGGAGGCTCGCGTGACCGCGGACGACTCCGAGCGAAGCGCGCTTCGCGCCGCCGCGCTCTCGCTGGGGATCGCGGTGGTGGGAGCGCTCGTGGCTTGGGTGCTCGCCAACGGTTGGTGAGCTCGCAACGCCGTTCCGACAGGACGAAGCGATGATCGAACCGCGCTTGCGCACGTCGTTGCTTTGGCTCTCGCTCGTGCTGGGGATGACGCTCCACTTCACGTTCTCGATCAGCGCGCTTCAGTGGGGCGTCGACGTCGTGAAGCCGCACGCAGCGGGCTCCGTTCCTTGGTCGAACGCCGGGATGAAAGTCGCTTTCTACGTCGTCCCGCTGATCTTCTTTCTCGCGACGTTCTACGTGAGCCATCGCCTCTTCATCGGCGGAAGCCTCGTCCTCGCGGGGCTCTTCTTCTTCGCCAACACTGCGCACCTGATCTTCGAAGGTCTGGCGAGCTTCGACCCTCTCGGCGTCGCGCAAGCGTGCTTGATGACGACGATGGTGCTTCTCAACGCGGCATTGGTGCACGCGCTGGTGCAGTGGCGACGTGCCCGCGCGGAGTGACCGCTGCGCGAGGCAGGAACCGTTCGCGGACCGCGATCGCTTCGGGCACGTCGACCGCGAGCCAGCGCACCTCGCCATCGTCGATCCGCGTGAACTGCGTCTCGAGCCCGCACGCCAGCTCCACCACGGTCCCTCCACGGTGCCGCGCCATCCACGCGCGCACGACGTCGTCGAAGATCCGCGAGCGCGCGGCGTGCGAGCCGTCTGCGCGGCCGAAGCTTCGGACGTAGTCGTAGTCGATGGACCGGTAGACACGCACCGCTTCCTCGTCGCGGAGGATGCCGTCGGGTCGCATCGCTTCGCTCGCTCGGTTGTGCAGGGTCCAGAGCATCGTCTCGGGGACGCCCGAGAGTTTCGGGGCCTGCGTGTCCGGGGGTTGCGTGTCGGGGGTCATCGATGGCCTCGGGTCGACAGGGTTTCCGGGGTCGGCGCGGAGGTCGCGTCGAGCGGCTCGGCGGCGGAGGGTGTCGCGGCGGACGGCTCGGACGCCGAAGTCGCCGCGACGTGCTCGGTGGACGTCGGCCGGTGGTCCGCGCGTGGGAGCTGCAAGCGCCAGAGTCGTCCGTAGAGGCCGTCCAGAGCGATCAGCTCGTCATGGCGTCCGTGCTCCACGATCCGTCCGCGATCGAGCACCAAGATCTGCGACGCACGTTGGATCGTGCGCAGTCGATGGGCGATCAACACGACGGTCTTTCCATGCACGAGCTCGTCCACCGCGCGTTGGATCTCCGACTCGGCCGCCGGATCGACGCTCGCCGTCGCCTCGTCGAGCAGCACCACGTCGGCATCCTTCAGCAGCGCGCGCGCGATCGAGATGCGTTGGCGTTCGCCGCCCGAGAGGAGACCTCCGCTCTCGCCCACGTCGGTGTCGTAGCCCTTCGGCAGCGAAGTGATGAACTCGTGGGCTTGCGCGCGGCGGGCGGCTTCGATCACTTCGTCGTCGGTGGCGTTCGGGCGACCGACTCGGATGTTGTCGGCGACGGTGCCCGAGAAGAGCACCACGTCTTGGAACACCATGGCGATCCGACGGTGGAGATCCTCCCCGGTGAGCTCCCGGACGTCGACGCCGCCGAGGGTGATGCGACCACGTTCCACGTCCCAGAGCCGTGCGATCAAATGAACCAGCGTGCTCTTGCCGCTCCCCGACGGTCCGACGATCGCCGTGAGCGCTCGTGCAGGCAGACGCGCCGAGACTCCGTCGAGCGCCGGGGCTCCGCCTTCTTCGTAGCGAAAGCCGACGCCCTCGAGCACGACCTCCGAAGAGCTCGGCACAGCCACGGAGGTGTCGGGCTCTGGCAAGGTCGGCGTCGCGATCGCTTCGCGGGTGCGCTCGAGCGCTCGTTTGCCGAAGCGCAACAGCAGGAGCGAGACGCCCATGTCGAAGAGAGGCGCGTAGAACTTCGTGCTCACGACCACGAAGAGCAGAAACGTCTCTGGTGCGATCGAGCCGTTCGCGATCCACCACGCCCCGGTGAGCACGAGCACCGAGAAGCCGGCCTCGACCGTGAACCCGAACGTCCCGAGGAGCGGCGCCGGCAGCACCTCGGCGCGTAGGGACTCGCGTCGCTGGCGTTCGAGCTGCCGCTCGAGGCGACCGAAGCCCTCGCCGAAGCGCCCGAAGGCGCGGAGCACGGCGATGCCTCGCACGTACTCCACGACTGCGTGGTTGGTGTCGGCCATCGCCTCGAGCATGCGATCGCCGACGCGCGCCACGACGCGCAGCGAGAGGGCGAGCAAGAAAAACGCGAGCGGGAGCGCCGCGATCATCACGAGCCCGAGTCGCACGTCGACGAAGAGCAGGAAGATCCCTACGCACGTCGGGAGCGCAACGCCTCCAGAGAGGTACGCGATGAAATGACTCCAGATCTCCGAGAGCATGTTCAGCTCGTTCGTGAGCACCCCGAGCAGCGAGCCGCTCCGCTGCCGGGTGAACCAGCCCATCGGCAGTCGGCGCACGTGGTCGGCGACACGCAGACGCGCCTGCCCGAAGAGCGCGTACGACGACGTCATGACCGCGACCATCGCGCGTACACCGACGACGATCTGCGCGACGAGCGCTCCGAACATCACGCCGAGCAGCACGAGGCTCCGACCGGTCGTGACCGCGTCGCGCACGACGTCGATCAGCAAGAGGTAGAGGCAGACGTAGGGGATGGCGCCGAGGGCGGCCTCGAACGCGCCGAGCATCACGCCCCGGGCCAAGCGGGGGTCGCGCGCCTGTGCGAGATCGGTGGCCACGGTGAAGAGCGATGCGAAAGCGCGAATCACGAGGCGTCCTCCCCCGAGGTCGACGAGGTCGACGCATGCTCCGTCGAACCGCTGGGCATCGACGCAGACGGGCCCGCACGCCGAAACGACCATCGCGCGGCGTCGTCGAAACTGCGCCAGAGCCGTCGGTAGTGCTCGGAGCGCTCGAGGAGCGTGTCGTGATCACCCGTCGCGACCACCCGACCGCCGTCGAGCACCACGATTCGGTCGGCGTCTCGGATGGTCGACAACCGATGCGCGACCACGATCACCGTCTTTCCATGCGTGACCTCGAGGAGCGCCTCGTGGATGAGTGCTTCGTTCTCCGCGTCCGCGAACGCCGTCGCTTCGTCCAGCAGCAGAATCGGCGCGTCCTTCAAGACCGCGCGCGCCAACGAGAGGCGCTGCCTTTCGCCCCCCGAGAGTCGCGCGCCCCGCTCCCCGAGCAGGGTGTCGTACCCCTCGGGCAACGCGCGAACGACCTCGTCGATGCGCGCGACCCGGCAGGCCGCTTCGAGCTCTTCGTCGGTCGCGTGTGGCTTCGCGATCCGCAGGTTGTCACGCACGCTGCCGTGGAACAGGAAGACGTCTTGGAAGACGAGACCGACGCGTGCGAGGTGCGCGTCGAGATCGACGTCCCGCACGTCCACTCCGCCGACCTCGACCCGTCCGCCTCGGACGTCCCACAGTCGCCCAACGAGTCGCACCACGGTGCTCTTGCCCGCTCCGGAGGCTCCGACGATCGCCGTCGTGGTCCCTTCGGCCGCGTGTAGCGAGACCCCACGAAGGACGGGTCGATCGTCGTACGCGAAGTCGACGTCGACGAAGCGAACGTCGTGTCCGATCGGTGTGCGGCTCGAGTCACGTCGCGGCATCTCGCGCGCGTCGAGGACGGCTTGGATGTTCTCCGCCCCCTTGAGGAGGAGCTGCAGATTCCCGAGCACGTTCGCCACGCGGAGAAAGGGCGAGAGAACTTGCGTACCGACGAGCAGGAAGAAGAGCAACGTCGGGACGTCGAGGCTTCCATCCGCGTGCAACCACAACCCCACCGGCACCAAGAAGAGCGCGCTCGTACCTCCACCGAGGAGCTTGAGCGCGGCAATCATCGGAGGCGCCGACCGCCGCGCGTAGTCCTCCACGTAACGCGTCATCCGGTCGACCGCCGACTGAAGCTCGCCGAACGATCGTGCTTCGAGGCCGAACGCCTTCACCACGTGGATTCCCCGAAGGTACTCGGCCACCGCGCGCTTCGTGGCTTCGGTGACGCGGTGGTACTCCTCGTACGCCTCGCGCTGCTCGCCCGAGAGCATGGCGACCTGCGCGAGCACCGCAAACGGGACCGCGAACAGCGATGCGAGCGCCATACGCCAGTCGACCGCAAAGAGCAGCGCCATCGCGGCGAGCGGCACGGTGAACGCGGCAGCGGCATCGGGGAGCATGTGAGCGAGGAACGCCTCGAGGCCGGCCACGTCGTCGACCATCGCCTTCTGAAGGCCTGCCACGTCACGATCTCGAAAGAAGCCGAGCGGAACACTCGCCATCTTGCGCGCGAGCCGGACGCGGAGGTCGTAGAGGATGCCGAACGCACCCGCGTGCGCGAGCAAATGGCTGACCATCGCGAGCACGAACTTCCCGAAGGTGAGAGCGAGCCCGAGCAGCGCGAAGGACACCACACGATCGAAGCGAGGTGGGTCGGCGAGCACGTCGCGAGCGAGCCAGTAGACCGCGACGTACACCCCGAGCCCGAGGGCCGCACCGAGAGCCCCGAAGAGACAAGCGCCGCCGAGAGTCCAAGGGCGCGTACGCACGAGGCTCCACAGCCCCGCCAGGCCACGTCCCGGCTGCGGTGCATCGTCGACGTCTGCCGATCGGGGCTGTGTCGCGACGACGGTCGTGCTCATGGGACACCCTGGGTCGGCGCCCGAGCCGGCTCGTTCGCGAGCCGAGATCCGTCGGAGGGTGGCCCCGCCGGTTCGAAGGACCCTTCTTCGGCAACGTGTTCGATCCACGGTGGCTCGCGCCAGACGTCGGCCGCGGGCGAGCGTGTCCGGTGCGCTTCGGGGAAGCCGTCGCCGTCTTCGTCGCGAAGCTCTTCGACGACGCCGGTCTCGCGGTCGATGCGCTGGAACCGGTCGTAGACCCCGTCGCGATCGGTGTCGAACCAGATCGCGGTCGGGAGTCCATGGCCGCCGATCACGACCGCGCGATCCATGCGCGCGTCGCCGGAGTCGTCGCTCTCCGCGAAGCGGCCGTCGTGGGTCGCCGACACCCGCGGTTCGGCGCGATTCGACGATGGGTCGCGCGACGTTCCTCGTTCGTCCCGGCTCACGGTTCGAGTCGGTTCGTTCGAGTCGTCCCGCGTGAGCCGCTCGAGCGCGGCACCGCTGAAGATGCCGGCCGACCACACTCCGAACACCACGGCCCAGAACGTGGGCGAGCGTTGCATCGAGGACCGTGCGGAGCGCGCGTCGCTCGGAGCGGAGCGCGCGCGCAGAAGAATCACGAGCTCGCGCGCGAAGGCGCCGTCCTCCGAGGCGACGTGGACCGCGTAGCGACGTCCGTCGTGCTCGATGGTGGAGGCCATGCCGAGCTCTCGAAGATCGTCGGCGAGGTCGAGGGCGGCTTCGACGGTCTCGAAGCGCGCGACTTCCTCGGGTTTCGCGCTCGGGTCGCTCGCGAAAGCGGAAGCGCGAGGAGCGTCGGACGGGGAAGGCTCAAGGGACGATCGCGACATGGACGTTCTCCGGGAGTGTTCCGAGTTCCAGCAGGCGCGTACGCCAGGCCGAGGCGCGCGCGACGGGCGCGAGAAGGAAGAAGCCGCGCGCGCGAGGCTCGGCGCTGCGAGCGTGAGCGGTGATCCACGCGGTCACCGGATCGTGC